>JANWYE010000370.1 GCA_025057175.1 Chloroflexus sp.
ACAGCCACTCACCCAACTCAACACTCGCCTCAGCCGGTGGCCTCGTCAGCACCAGCGGCGGCATCGTCTCCTCCGCGCTACGCCCGCCGCAGGTTGCCCGCAGCGGATACCCCTGCGGCGCGCGCGCTCCGATCACGATGTGAAATGGTATGACAATCTCTTGCATGCCAATCGGTTGAGTATGGGCGACGGTTTGTCTTTGAATATAACACGCTTGATCGCGCCTGTCTACCGCGTGTTAGCCGGGAACAGGTGGAGGTGCGGGGTCGCGGTGCTCCCCCTCCCTGTTGTCATTGCGAGCCGCGCCACCCGGCGCGGCGCAGCAAGCTCCACCGAGCGCGGGAGCTAGCCGGTGAGAGATTGCGCTCGCTATAGCAGAAGATTGCTTCGGGCGCTCCGCGCCCTCGCAATGACAACGGGGCGCTGCGCACCCCCGCGCGATGACACGCATCTTGTCCTTGCGAGCTGCCGCAGGCAGCGTGGCAAGCTCCACCAAGCGCGGGAGCTTGCCGGTGAGAGATTGCGCTCGCTCCCCTGTGGTCATTGCGAGCCGCGCCGGGTGGCGCGGCGCAGCAATCTCCACCGAGTGCGGGAGATTGCCCTTTAGGCATCACTCTCGCTATAGCCGGAGATTGCTTCGGGCGCTGCGCGCCCTCGCAATGACAAGGGGGCGCTCCGCACCCGCGCGATGACACGCATCTTGTCCTTGCGAGCTGTCACAGGCAGCGCGGCAAGCTCCACCGAGCGCGGGAGCTGGCCGGTGAGCGATTGCGCTCGCTCCTCCTTTGTCATTGCGAGCCGCGCCACCCGGCGCGGCGAAGCAAGCTCCACCGAGCGCGGGAGATTGCCCTTTAGGCATCACTTTCGCTATAGCAGGAGATTGCTTCGGGCGCGCCGCGCCCTCGCAATGACAACGGGACGCGCCGCGCCCTCGCGCGATGACCGGGGCGCTGCGCGCCCCCGCGCGATGACACGGGGAAGGAGGAACGCTGGGCTACTCTTCCCTCCGCAGCGCCTTTCAACTGCCTACCGCCCCATCGC
>JANWYE010000371.1 GCA_025057175.1 Chloroflexus sp.
TGCGCCGCTGGCGGGGCTGCCTGCCCCTCCAACTGCGCAATCTCCTCCGGCGACAGCCCCAACTCCTCCAGCGAGAACGGCGTCAGCTCCGGCTCGGCCTGCGCCGCTGGCGGGGCTGCCTGCCCCTCCAACTGCGCAATCTCCTCCGGCGACAGCCCCAACTCCTCCAGCGAGAATGGCGTCAGCTCCGGCTCGGCCGCTTCGGGTTTCAGAGGCGCTTCTCCCTTCCCGCTCACCGCACTCACGGCTCCAGAAGGGGCCAAACTCTCATCGAGGCTCGGCTTCGGTAAGCGGAACGTACCGGTCAAACGCTCAGGCGACCCATCATCCTCCCGCAACGACACGTCATCATTCGAGAAATAAGCAGCCACATCAGCTTCAGTCAACTCGACTGCCGGCAGCGGTGGCTCTTCAATTGGCGGCAAAGCAGCAGCGCGTTCAACTAACTTGCTAAAGATCGATGGCCCGCTCGGCTCTGGTTCCTGTGGCAATTGAATACCGCCACCGCGTGCTGATGGCTCTTGCCAACTATAGATTCCCGGCTCAACCGTTTCGGTGTGCGCCGCCGGCGCCGGCTCATCAAGCGCCAAATCGTCAAGCGAGAAGGGTTGTAACGATGGTGGCAATTCACTGGCAGAAGTGCTTGTACCTAAATCAAGATCGTCAAGTGAGAAAGGCTGCAAGCCACTCAATTCACTGAAAGCGTCACTAGCACTGCCAGTCGTTCCCTGTCCTTGGAATTGCGCCTTCTCATCAGCCGGCAAGCCCAACTCTTCGAGCGAAAACGGCGTCAAGCTCGCCATTCCCGCCTGCCCCTCCAACTGCGCAATCTCCTCCGGCGACAGCCCCAGCTCCTCCAGCGAGAACGGCGTTAGCTCCGGCTCGGCCTTGGCCGCCGGCGGGGCCGCCTGCCCCTCCAACTGCGCAATCTCCTCCGGCGACAGCCCCAACTCCTCCAGCGAGAACGGCGTTAGCTCCGGCTCGGCCTTGGCCGCCGGCGGGGCCGCCTGCCCCTCCAACTGCGCAA
>JANWYE010000372.1 GCA_025057175.1 Chloroflexus sp.
CGCCGTTTTTTGATCGCTTTTCGTTATGCCTTTGCCGGGATCGGCCATCTGCTGCGCACCCAGCGTAATTTTCAGATCCATCTGCTCATCGGCGCAATTGCCATTGCGCTAGGAATGGTGTTTCGGATTGCGCGTTGGGAGTGGGTTTCACTGGCGCTGACGATTGGTATGGTGCTTGCCGCTGAAGGTTTTAACACCGCCATCGAAGCGACGGTTGATTTAGCCACCAGCGAACGCCATCCGCTAGCGCGCATTGCTAAAGATGTTGCTGCTGGTACGGTCTTGCTCTGCGCACTGACGGCAATCGTGGTTGGAGTGTTGATCTTTGGCCCGCGCTTGTGGGTACTCTGGTTAATGTTGACATAATAAAGTTTTTTAATTGGCTTGTGCTGTTGAAACTAGGGTATACTACACTCGTGTGTTGCGCGGATTGGTCTGGGCAGCGCGACAGCTCAGCGGGCCATTAGCGCGGAGATAGTCTAGCGGGCTGTTTTCAGAGCGAGATGGTCCAGCGGGCCGTCTTTACGGGTGCGATCTATGTGGCCACTTGTCCGGCAGGCGCGCCATCTTGGCCGTTACCGTGAAATTGCGCAGGTACTGGTGCATCACGGTTTTGGCTACTTAGTCGATCAGCTTGGCCTCACTGCGCTGCTCTCATTGCCGCGCCGCGCCATTTTGCGCGCGCCGGCGCCGCCGCCGCTGGGCAGTGCCGAGCGCTTGCGCGAGGCGTTAATAGAGTTAGGGCCGGCTTTTGTCAAGCTCGGCCAAGCCCTCAGCACGCGCCCCGATCTGTTGCCGGCCGATATGGTGGTCGAATTGAGCAAGCTACAAGATACGGTGCCGCCATTCCCCGGCGCGCAGGCGGTAGCGCTGATTGAAACAACCTTTGGCCGGCCAATTGACCGCTTGTTTGCCTCGTTTGATCGCGAACCCTTCGCTGCGGCCTCGTTGGGTCAGGTGCATGCGGCAGTCTTGCCCGATGGGACGCCGGTGGTGGTGAAGGTGCAGCGGCCTGATATTGCCAAC
>JANWYE010000373.1 GCA_025057175.1 Chloroflexus sp.
CCCCCCTCTCCCACAAGGGGAGAGGGGGCGCTGAGTGGAAATCGGGACCGCAAGCCACGGCGGGGAACGTATGCAACGCCCTTAACCAGTGCTCACGGGAGGCCCCCAGAACATCCCGTTATGGAGTGCGGCAGTTATCCTGCCGCACTCCACAGCACGGTGGGGCAACTGTGCCCTCACTTCTCCCGCTGGGGGCGGGGGCTTGCCCTCACCCCCCTCCCCCCTCTCCCACACGGGGCGAGGGGGCGCTGGGTGGTGGTCGGGACTGCTCGCCACGGCGGGGAACGCGCATCGCGCCCTGCGCCAGCGCTCGCGGGAGGCCCCCAGAACATCCCGTTATGGAGTGCGGCAGTTATCCTGCCGCACTCCACAGCACGGTGGGGCAACCATACCCTCACTTCTCCCGCTGGGGGCGGGGGCTTGCCCTCACCCCCCTTCCCCCTCTCCCACACGGGGCGAGGGGGCGCTGGGTAGTGATCGGAATTGGCAGTCATTGCGCGTTTCGCGCATTGCGCCCTGCGCTGGCGCTCGCGGGAGGCCCCAGAATATCCCGTTATGGAGTGCGGCAGTTATCCGTATCGTGGCGTCTGCTCGCCGCTCCTTGACGCCTACGGCGCCCAGAACATCCCGTTATGGAGTGCGGCAGTTATCCTGCCGCACTCCACAGCACGGTAGGGCAACCATGCCCTCACCCTTCCCCTTCCCATGCAATTGCTTTTGCGAGAGCTTGCATCGCCACGTGCGTGATGTTATTGTTATTGCATCACATTTTTGGTAGTAGCGATGGCAATTTGGGTTAAAACCGCTGCCGCTCGGCAGGTTGCGCTGATGTTCAGTGTTGGTCATTGAACGGTGTAGGCGCTGTGATTGGACACATACGTGTATGAACCCAAACCCAACCACCCGATGGCGCAGTCCCCTGCTTTTGTTCGTCGTCTGTCTCTGGCTTTTGGCGTGCTCACCGTCTGCCAACCAATCCGTTCCGGCTCCCACGTTGCCATCCGCCACA
>JANWYE010000374.1 GCA_025057175.1 Chloroflexus sp.
TCTGACGTTTCAAACCCCTTCACAGCGGGGCTTTTTTGTTTTGGTGGGCAAGACCAGCCTCATTGAGATCATCCAGTTTCTCGTTTCCAACCCCTTCACAGCGGGGCTTTTTTGTTTTGCCACGGACTTCTCCCCTTCACACGATCACACCTTCACGTTTCAAACCCCTTCACAGCGGGGCTTTTTTGTTTTGTCGCTGAGCTGCTCCGGATATTCGGGAGCGACTCGGAGAGTTTCAAACCCCTTCACAGCGGGGCTTTTTTGTTTTGCAACGAGGCGCGCAAAGCGCGTTGATGGCAGGCAGAGGTTTCAAACCCCTTCACAGCGGGGCTTTTTTGTTTTGCCCCCAACCGGAGGTTGGGGACGTGTGGGAGGTTGAGGTTTCAAACCCCTTCACAGCGGGGCTTTTTTGTTTTGGCTTGACACCGGCGCTCGGCTGTGGTACATTCGCAGAGTTTCAAACCCCTTCACAGCGGGGCTTTTTTGTTTTGGAGGAGGAGCGCCGACGGCGGGAGGAGGCGGAGCGCCGGTTTCAAACCCCTTCACAGCGGGGCTTTTTTGTTTTGTGGGGGAGAACTCCCGCGCAGTATGGACGGAACCGTCGTTTCAAACCCCTTCACAGCGGGGCTTTTTTGTTTTGAAGCGCGGAAGCGCGCCTTGCGCCTGACGTGCCCGGCAAGTTTCAAACCCCTTCACAGCGGGGCTTTTTTGTTTTGTGCGTAACATGCCCTTCGCCGGCGAGGTGGACTTCAGGTTTCAAACCCCTTCACAGCGGGGCTTTTTTGTTTTACTGCCGCTCATGCTCGTCGGCATCGTTGCCATCATCTTCGGTTTCAAACCCCTTCACAGCGGGGCTTTTTTGTTTTGCGCCGGACGCGTGTTCGCCTTCGTGTGCGCCGTGACGTTTCAAACCCCTTCACAGCGGGGCTTTTTTGTTTTGATTCCTTGTTCGCCGTCGTTTCTTTCGACCGTTTTTGGTTTCAAACCCCTTCACAGCGGGGGTT
>JANWYE010000375.1 GCA_025057175.1 Chloroflexus sp.
GGTGCTGGTCTCGCGCACCGGTATTGCAACGGCCTTACCACGTGACCATGAAAACCGTCCCGTGTTGGCCTTCGATGGTGCGCGCCCCGAAGGTCTGGCTGAAAGACGAGGCGGCCATCATGACTTCGAAGCAGGCAGCACAAGGGGCTGGTTGACATTGGGCAAAAACGTGGCCGTCGTCGGTGCGTTCTCGGTCGGCGTCGCCGGTATCACTGTCGCCGGCGATCGGCTGCGCAGGGTGCTGCGCCGGTCTGCTTCCGTCAAAGGTCCGCCGTGAAGTTATCGGACAGCCAAGATGAATGCTGTCTCGCTTCCTTCCGCTGTTGCCGGTCGCCCGGCGCAAGCAGGAACGCTGCGCCTGACGCGCGAGAACTTCTTGGGCCTGGCCGGTCTGGCAGCAATTCTGATTCTGGCTGCTGCGCTTCGCTTCGTCCGCCTCGACTCGCTCGGCTACGTCAACCGCTACTACACGGCAGCGGTCGAGAGCATGTTGCAGTCGTGGCACAACTTCTTCTTCGTCGCCGCCGAGCCGGGCGGCGCGGTGAGTGTGGATAAGCCGCCGCTCGGGCTGTGGCTGCAAGTCCTCTCGGCCTATTTTCTTGGCGTCAACGGCTTCGCCGTTGTGCTGCCACAAATCATCGCCGGCCTGCTCTCGGTGGCTGTGGTCTATCATCTTGTGCAGCGCTCCTTTGGAATAATCGCCGGGTGGACTGCGGCGCTCGCGCTGGCGCTCACGCCGATTGTCGTCGCCACCGATCGCAACAACACGATGGACAGCACGCTGATCCTGACTCTGTTGCTGGCGGCCTGGGCTTTCATCAAGGCAACGGAGAGCGGACGGCGGCGCTATCTGCTGCTTGGCGCAGTCCTTGTCGGCCTGGGATTCAACATCAAGATGTTGCAGGCCTACCTGCCATTGCCGGCGTTCTACGCGCTCTACTTTCTCGGCGCCTCACAGAGCGTGCGACGCAAGCTAATCCATCTGGCTCTGACGACGGTCGTG
>JANWYE010000376.1 GCA_025057175.1 Chloroflexus sp.
GAATATCGGTTTCAATCCCCTCACGGGGATTTTGGTTTTTTGAACTCATGATGAAGTTGCGCAACGGTGACGTCGTGTTCTACGTTTCAATCCCCTCACGGGGATTTTGGTTTTTTGAACAGACAACAGGCCTGCTGTTATCTTCGCCGGCCCATACGTTTCAATCCCCTCACGGGGATTTTGGTTTTTTGAACCTTGCCGAAGTAGCGCCAGTGCATGTCGCTATGGGAAATCACGTTTCAATCCCCTCACGGGGATTTTGGTTTTTTGAACGGCCGCGATCGCAACGCGCGCCCGCAAGGAGGCAACGCAAGTTTCAATCCCCTCACGGGGATTTTGGTTTTTTGAACCTCCGAAACCTTCGCAGCGGTACGATAAGTAAGAGACAAGGAGGTTTCAATCCCCTCACGGGGATTTTGGTTTTTTGAACATCGACACTCGGCTGTCGATGCAATTGCCGTATCAATTGTTTCAATCCCCTCACGGGGATTTTGGTTTTTTGAACGCGACAAGCGGCGGAAGCCATCGCCAAAGTGATCGAGTTTGTTTCAATCCCCTCACGGGGATTTTGGTTTTTTGAACGTGAAATTCAGGCCGGCGGCTTGGGCGGCCTGAAATTTCAGTTTCAATCCCCTCACGGGGATTTTGGTTTTTTGAACCGAAGAGCAGTGTCGCGATACCATCTTGGTTTGCACGTGTATGTTTCAATCCCCTCACGGGGATTTTGGTTTTTTGAACCTAGCGTTAGCGCGTTGCTAGCGTTAGCGCGTTGCTAGCGTTTCAATCCCCTCACGGGGATTTTGGTTTTTTGAACGGCCCTTGTGAAAGTCATTGAGCACGGCGGCGAGATTGTCTGGCGTTTCAATCCCCTCACGGGGATTTTGGTTTTTTGAACCCTCCTTTGCCTCCGTTGCCTCCGTTGCCTCCGTTGCCTCGTTTCAATCCCCTCACGGGGATTTTGGGTTTTGGAGAGGAGTGGTGGTAGGTCGTGTGGCTCCGG
>JANWYE010000377.1 GCA_025057175.1 Chloroflexus sp.
TCAGAACATTTTGTCGCCGACAACTGGAACCGAGTTTGAACTTTCAATCCCCTCACGGGGATTTTGGTTTTTTGAATGTAATCGGGCAAATCGACCTAACGGACGGAAAGACGTATTTCTTTCAATCCCCTCACGGGGATTTTGGTTTTTTGAATCGGGGCAAACGTTCTTTGACGGGCAACCCTGCTCACCGAGCTTTCAATCCCCTCACGGGGATTTTGGTTTTTTGAACGTTAATCTCCTTTTTTATACAAGATAAAACCGATAGACGTTTCAATCCCCTCACGGGGATTTTGGTTTTTTGAACATGGACGTGCAAGATATTTTGACAAAGTATCGTGACATTGCGTTTCAATCCCCTCACGGGGATTTTGGTTTTTTGAACACGTACTTTAACGGGCAACCTTGCTCACCGAGCGGGTTCGGTTTCAATCCCCTCACGGGGATTTTGGTTTTTTGAACGAGGTTATCGTGAACGCCTTGATTGTGGGGCAGCGGCCCGCGTTTCAATCCCCTCACGGGGATTTTGGTTTTTTGAACGCATTGGGGGTATGGTCAACGGTGCAGTATGGTCTAAGTTTCAATCCCCTCACGGGGATTTTGGTTTTTTGAACCCAAGAGCGAGCGCGCTCTGTGGCCGAACGAGAGACAGTGAGTTTCAATCCCCTCACGGGGATTTTGGTTTTTTGAACGGAAAGGTTGACATGCCGGCCAACGTCCTTCGCACTACCGGCGGTTTCAATCCCCTCACGGGGATTTTGGTTTTTTGAATATACGGTTTGATGCCATGGCGCGAAATCGTCATGAACGTTTCAATCCCCTCACGGGGATTTTGGTTTTTTGAACCAGAAAGGAGCACAGTCATGCGGTTCTTTAAGAAGTTCGGTTTCAATCCCCTCACGGGGATTTTGGTTTTTTGAACGTATTGATCTGTTTCAAAGTCGTATCCTGCCTTTCCAGTTTCAATCCCCTCACGGGGATTTTGGTTTTTTGAAC
>JANWYE010000378.1 GCA_025057175.1 Chloroflexus sp.
AGCGGCTTCCGATAGTCGGGTTTGCTGCGCGCGATGCGGGCAGCCGGATGGGTATCAGCGCCATCGTTGATCTCTTCTGGGGTCGCAAATACTCCGATGGCCCCTAATGGATGTCGTGCCGGCGCTAGGCCAAGCTGTCCCAGCAGTATATCCGGCGCCGAGAATAGCAGCGCTTCAAATTCATGCAACATCAAGAAGGGACGAAATCGCCTATCACCAATATCGGCGGCAAACGCCTGTTCGAGGAAGGCGACACGCTCTTGTGGCGTTGCGCCCTGCAACCGATTCTTGCCGGGGAAGTCTGCGGGGAGGCCGTAGTAATCGATCATGGTTGTAACACAAGATGCGTGACTATTGCCCAGTAACTTCTCCACATCACGGCGAATTTTGTCGTAGGACGTGATGCCACCGCGATGAGTCTGCCCTGTAGGCATACGTTTAGTCACTACCAGCGTTGGCTCAGCCCATCGCTGATGTATCGCCAAGTGTGGATTCAAGATTTCGTTGACAAAGGTCTCTTCGGTTTGCCCCTCGCATAAGATCAAAATCCGCTTCATAACTGAGGTCTGCCTCCGAGCACATTCTTCTCCCACAACTCACCGAGCGCGTAATCGGCTAGCCAATGCGCGAGAGTAGCGCTGTCAAGACGCCGCACCGTCGAAACCCCCGCGCGCCGATCAACCACCAGCACCTCTTCGGGGGCGAATTGGTTGACCAGCGCTACCGATTGCGTGGCAAGGATCACTTGCCGCTTGGTGGCCACTTTGCGCACCAGTTCGGCGAGTAGAGTGATCGCATACGGGTGCAGGCCCAATTCCGGCTCGTCGATCACGATGGTCGCCGGCAGATACTGTTCCGGTTGCAGGAAGAGCGTAGCCAAACAGATAAAGCGCAGCGTTCCATCAGACAGCGCATCAGGGCCAAAGATGAAATCGGAACCCCGCTCGCGCCATTCGAGCATGATCTGATCGGAGTTTCGCGACTGCGGTTCGAG
>JANWYE010000379.1 GCA_025057175.1 Chloroflexus sp.
AGCGGCTTCCGATAGTCGGGTTTGCTGCGCGCGATGCGGGCAGCCGGATGGGTATCAGCGCCATCGTTGATCTCTTCCGGGGTCGCAAATACTTCGATGGCCCCTAATAGATGTCGCGCCGGCGCTAGGCCAAGCTGTCCCATCAGTATATCCGGCGCCGAGAATAGCAGCGTTTCAAATTCATGCAACATCAGGAATGGATGAAATCGCCTATTGCCAATATTGGTGGCAAACGCCTGTTCGAGGAAGGCGACACGCTCTTGTGGCGTTGCGCCCTGCAACCGATCCTTGCCGGGGAAGTCTGCGGGCAGGCCGTAGTAATCGATCATGGTTGTAACACAAGATGCGTGACTACCACGAAGTAACTTCTCCACATCACAGCGAATTTTGGCGTAGGACGTGATGCCACCGCGATGGGTTTGCCCTGTAGGCATACGCTTAGTCACTACCAGCGTTGGCACAGCCCATCGCTGATGCACCTCCAAGTGTGGATTCAAGATTTCGTTGATAAAGGTCTCTTCGGTTTGCCCCTCGCATAAGATCAAAATCTGCTTCATAACTGAGGTCTGCCTCCGAGCACATTCTTCTCCCACAACTCACCGAGCGCATAATCGGCCAGCCAATCCGCAAGGATGTCGCTGTCAAGACGCCGCACCGTCGAGACCCCCGCGCGCCGGTCAACCACTAGCACCTCTTCGGGGGCGAATTGGTTAACTAGCGCTACCGATTGCGTGGCAAGGATCACTTGCCGCTTGGTGGCCACTTTGCGCACCAGTTCGGCGAGCAGGGTGATCGCATACGGGTGCAGGCCCAATTCCGGCTCGTCAATCACGATGGTCGCCGGCAGATACCGTTCCGGTTGCAGGAAGAGCGTAGCCAAACAGATAAAGCGCAGCGTTCCATCAGACAGCGCATCGGGGCCAAAGATGAAATCGGAACCCCGCTCGCGCCATTCGAGCATGATCTGATCGGAGTTTCGCGACTGCGGTTCGAG
>JANWYE010000037.1 GCA_025057175.1 Chloroflexus sp.
GCAGAATGTGCGGCAAACGATGGCAACGCCGGTTATCGTGGTGACGGCCAAGCCATTGCGCTACGATGAGGTGAATGCGCTTTCTAATATCGGCGCGGTGGTGTTGCAAAAGGGTCGCTACCGGCGCAGCGATTTATTGGAATTGGTGCGGAAACTAGCTCGCTGATCGGAGGGGCGGGTTGCAATCCGCCCCTCCACCCCTGTCTACCGCCGCACGATGAGGCTCTGCCCGGTCATATCTTCCGCCGGCGGCAATTCCAACAGCTCAAGCAGCGTTGGCGCGACATCGGCAAGCCGGCCGCCGCTGCGCAGACTAATCGCGTCTTTGCCGTAACCGGGGCCGCCGATCAAGAAGCAAGGCGCCGGGTTGGTGGTGTGGGCCGTATGTGGCCCGCCTGTTTCAGGATCGATCATCTGCTCGGCATTGCCATGGTCGGCAATCACCAACGCCACTCCGCCCCGCTCCAATATGGCCGGCACCACCTTCGCCAGCCCGGCATCGACCGCTTCGCAGGCTTTGATCACGGCAGGAATGCTGCCGGTATGGCCAACCATATCGGGATTAGCGTAGTTGACCACAATGAAATCGTATTGATCGCTATGGATCGCCTGCAAGAGCGCGTCAGTCACCTCCGGCGCGCTCATTTCCGGCTTGAGGTCGTACGTAGCGACTTTGGGCGACGGAATGAGCTGGCGATCCTCGCCGGGGAACGGTTCTTCGCGTCCACCGTTGAGGAAGAAGGTGACGTGCGGGTATTTCTCGGTTTCAGCAATGTGGAATTGGCGCATCCCGGCTTGGCTAATCACCGCCGCTAACGGGTTGGTGACGTAGCGCGGCGGGAAGGCAATCAACACCGGCAAGCCCTCTTCGTACTGCGTCATTGTCACGAAGCAAAGATCGCGCAATTGGCGCTCGCGCTGCCAAATCTGGGCCGGCAGCGGCTGGCCCTCAGCCTTTTGCCGTTCGTAGTGCTGGCGAATGCGCTCGTTCAGCTCCAGATCAACAAAGGCGCGGGTCAATTGGCGGCCCCGGTCGGGGCGGAAGTTAGTGAATACCACTGCATCGCCGTCACGCACGGTGGCGATTGGCGCGCCCTTGTCATTAACAATCACCGTCGGCAAGACGAATTCATCGCTAATGTCTTTCGCATACGAAGCTTCGATTGCCGCTCGCGCCGAGGGGGCCTTCTCGCCCACTCCATCAACCAGCGCCGCATACGCTCGCCCAGTGCGCTCCCAGCGCTTGTCGCGATCCATCGCGTAATAGCGCCCCGACACAGTGGCAACAGTACCGGTGCCAAGCCGCGCAATCACCCCTTCCAACGTGTCGAGGAAGCCCAGCGCGCTGCGTGGCAACACGTCGCGCCCGTCGAGGAACAGGTGCAGGTACACCCGGCTCAAGTGGTGGCGATGGGCCAATTCCAGCAGCGCGTGCATGTGATCTTCATGGGCATGGACGCCGCCGGGGCCGAAGAGGCCCATCAGGTGCAGCGCTGAGTCGCGTTGTTTGACGTGTTCAATGGCCTGTAGCAACGCCGGATTGGTGAAGAAATCACCATCGGCAATCGCTTTGCTGATGCGGGTCAACTCTTGATAAACAACGAAACCCGCGCCGATATTGAGATGGCCGACTTCAGAGTTGCCGATTTGCCCCTCTGGCAACCCCACATCCAACCCCGACGCTCCGAGCGTCGTGAAGGGACACGTCGCCATCCATTTATCAACGTGCGGCGTATCGGCCAGATCGGCCGCATTGCCGGGGCCGGGAGGGGCTACGCCCCACCCATCCATAATGATCAACACCACCGGACGTGGACGGGTCATACGTGTATCTCCTTATCCAAGCCCAAAGGCTACTTGCGCGATCCGCCATGCTGCCAACAGGCCAAGCAGCGCAGCGCCCAAGAGTGGAACAACTGTCAACAGCAAACTCCAGATGCGTTCGCCAACCGAGGGATTGGTGCTGACGAAGCCGCGCACCAATTCCCGCCGCACCGCCTGCCAACCACCCCACAGCGTGGCAATCGCCAGCGCCGCGAAGACCAGCGCCGCGCCCAACGCGATCAGAGAACCGAGCAGCGCCATACGTCTCTCCTTATGGTTGCTTCTTGTCTTCCATACCCTATCACGCGGCGCACCTCCACGCGCTACGCCACCAGCCAACGCCCCGGATTGAGAATCCCCGCCGGATCCCAGCGTTGGCGCAAGGCCCGCATCAGATCGATAGTGGGAGGCGGATCACCCCAACGATCAATCCCGGCTGGGCCACTCTCAACCACAGCGTAACCACCCATCCCAGCCAGCATTCGGCGCAGCGCCGGTAAATGGGCCGCCGCCTCGACCGGCCAGCGCGCGCCGATAAGGCCAAGGCCGGGAAAGATGGTCAGATCGGGCTGGGCAAGCGACGTAATCAGTTCTACGGTAGCCGCCAACGCGCTCTCAGGCACGCCGGCGCGCAGCAAGAGGCCATGATTCGGCGGGAGCAGTTGCTGAGCTGCCCAGAGCGCATGATCATCGGCGACAATCACCGTTTCTGCGGCGGCGCAGGCAGCGGCCGCTAAACCAAGTTGGCGCTCGACGGCGGCTGCACCGCCGGCAAAGCGGGCAGTCAGCTTGACAGTATCGGTCACGATGATGGTCAACGCCACCGGTTGCAACGGTGGTTGCCGGATGGCTGCCGCAGCGCGCAAGGCAGCCGCCGGGGTTGGCCATATTGCCTGCACTGATGCCATCCGCTCCGGCAATGGCGTTACTTTAAAAGTCGCCGTGGCAATAATACCGAGTGTCCCGCAGGCGCCAAGGTGCAGCTTGTGCGTATCATAGCCGGCAACGTTCTTGACCACGCGCCCGCCACTGTGTGCGATCCGGCCATCGCCGAGCACCACCTGCATGCCGAGCAGCCATTCACGCGGCCCGCCATAGCCAAGCCGCAACGGCCCCCATGCCGCCGTTGCCAACAAACCGCCGATAGTGGCCGTAGCCGGAACCGGCGGATCCCACGGCAGCCATTGCCCGCGCTCGGCCAGCAGCGCCTGCACTACCCCCAGCGGCATCCCGGCCTCGACCATGATCACCAGATCGGCGGGATGGTATTCGATCACCCGATCAAGCCGGCGCAGATCGAGCGCCACATCGTAGCGCGCAGGCGGATCGACCACAAACTGGCGCGTCCCGGCGCCCCATGGCACAATCGCGGTCTTGGTGTGGGCCGCCGTAGCTACCACCTCTGCCAGCGCAGCTATCGTCGCTGGTTGGGCAAACTGCTGCGGCACGCGATCGCCAAGCGCGTAAGTAGCCACGGGTAGCATTGGTTGGGCAGACAACGAGTTCATCTCCGCGCCTTTACATCAAATCCACGCCCCGCGATCAATTGCCCGCAACGCGCCGCGCGCGTGGCGAATATCGGCGCAACTGCTGCCACTAGGCAATAGTTTGCAGGGATTCATCACCCCGGCTGGATCGAACACCGCCCGCACATCGGCAAAGGCAGCCAGATCGGCAGGGCCGAAGATCCAGCCCAGATAATCGCGCTTCTCAATCCCGATCCCGTGCTCGCCGCTGATGGTGCCGCCGGCAGCAACACAAGCCTGCAAAATCTCTTCGCTAGCGGCAACCGCCCGCTCAAGCGCGCCGGGTTGGCGCAGATCGAACAACAGCAGCGGATGCAGATTGCCATCACCGGCGTGAAAAATATTGACAATCGTAATCTGGTGGCGATCGGCCACCGCTTCGGTTAATCTCAGCAATTCGGGCAGACGCGAACGTGGCACCACGCCATCTTGAATGTGGTAATGGGGCGCAATGCGCGCGCACGCGGCTAAGGCTCCTTTACGCCCGGCCCACAACTTCGCCCGCTGCGCTTCATCTTGCGCGGCGCGCAACTCGCGCGCGCCATACTGCCGGCACAAGGACGCAATCTGCTCGGCCTGCGTTGCCACCTCTTCGCGCAAGCCGTCAATCTCGATCAACAACACCGCCCGCGCATCGGCTGGATACCCCGCCTGCACGGCTGCTTCCACCGCTGCAATTCCTTGCCCGACCAGCATTTCGAGGGCGGCGGGAATGATGCCGCGGGCAATAATTGCCGACACGGTCGCGCTGGCAGCATCGAGATCATCGTAAATGGCGAGGAAGGTGCGCACCGCTTCCGGGTTGGGCGTCAGTTTGACGAGCGCCTCGGTGACGATGCCGAGGGTGCCTTCGCTGCCAACAATGACGCCGAGCAGATCGTAGCCGGGGGCATCAGCCGCGGCGCTGCCCACCTCAATCACCTCGCCATTGGCCAACACCACGGTAGCAGCGAGAACATGGTTCGTGGTTACACCATACTTGAGGCAATGCGGCCCGCCAGCGTTGGTGGCAATATTGCCGCCAATCGTGCTCGAACGCTGGCTGCTAGGGTCAGGCGCGAAATGAAGGCCGTACCGCGCAGCAGCAAGGCTCAGATCGGTGTTAATGACACCAGATTGCACGCGAGCCGCGCGGGCAACGGGGTCGATGGCGAGAATCCGGTTCAGGCGAGCGAGCGAGATCACCAACCCGCCCTGTTCGGGCACCGAACCGCCGGCCAGTCCGGTGCCGGCGCCACGAGCCACAATTGGCGCGCCGAGTTGGGCAGCGACCTTGACACAGGCGGCCACTTCAGCAGTGGTGCGCGGCACAACCACCACCTCAGGCATGCCCTGATCAAGCGCCGAACCGTCGTACTCGTAGAGCATCAGCTCTTCGGGCCGGCGCAACACAATGGCGGGATCAATGGCCCGCAACAACGCAGCGATGAGATCATCTTTCATAACGTTCGTAACCGCCCCATCGCCATCAAGCGCGCGTACCCACTCTTAGGCGTATCTGCGCGGCTATCTCACCCACTCCATCACAAGGCTATTTCGTGCGCACCCGGCGTTTAAGATCGAGCGCCGGCCGCCGAAACGCGAGCACATCAAGCGTGCCACGCGGATACGAACGCAACACTAACGCCAGCCCGCGCGGATGCCGCCGCCAGATACCGGCCAGCGCCAACCCGATTAAGAGTGGCGTCATCACCCACACTAGCACTGGCGTGCCGTTGTTGAGCACAATCGAGCCAAGACCAACCCCAACGAGGATCCACTGAACCATCGGGAGGAATAACATCCGTTCTCGTAGATGGAAGAAGGCTACCAGATACGCGACGACATACCAACCCGACAACAAGATCATCACGATTAACAGCCACAAAAGCAGATTCGCCATAGGCATCCTCGCTACGCCCGCCATTGTTGAAGGCATGATAACACACCCGCGCCGGTGTGACGGTATCAGAAACTTGCATTGAAACGACAGCCCGCTCCGTCATTGCCCAACGTCTTGCGCGGCACAACATTGTGCCGCTGCCCCCTGTGTTATAATCAGCCGGCAATCAACCCAGTCGCACAGGGAGTTTCACGGTATGGAAAACCGGCCTAGTATCAGCGTCTTCTTCCCCGCCTGCAACGATGCCGGCACCATTGGCAGCATGGTCGTGGCAGCAATCGAGACGCTCGAAGAGATTACCGATGATTACGAAGTGATCGTGGTCGAGAACGGCAGCACCGATTACACGGTTGAGGTGCTCGAGTCGCTCGCCAAACGCTACGATAAGCTACGGGTTTACACGCACCGGCAGGCGCTCGGTTATGGCGGCGCGCTGCGAGTTGGCTTCGCCAAGGCCACCAAAGACCTCGTCTTCTACACTGATGGCGACGCCCAGTACGATCCGCGCGAACTCAAGCTATTGCTGCCGGCGCTGCGCGAGGATATTGATATTGTCAACGGCTGGAAGATCGATCGCGGCGATCCGTTGCATCGCATTATCATTGGCCGGATCTATCACCACACGGTCAAGTTCCTCTTTGGCTTTAAGCTGCGCGACGTCGATTGCGATTTTCGCCTAATTCGCCGCCACGTATTCGACGACATTGAGCTGGAGTCTGACAGCGGCACGATCTGCCTCGAACTGGTCAAGAAGCTGCAAGACGCTGGCTACCGCTTCGCCGAAGTGCCGGTGCATCACTACCACCGCACGTATGGCAAGAGCCAATTCTTCAACTTCCCGCGGCTGTGGCGCACCTTTGTGCAACTGATCGGTTTGTGGTGGAAATTGGTGGTGCGGCGCGAGCACATGCGCAAGCGCAAAACCCGCGCGCGGGCTGAGGTTGAGCAGACAACCCGCTGAGGGACGCTAAGCTCAGCAGTTATTCCGCAGGTAACGGAAAAGCGAGCTAACTTTGGGCCAACTCGCGCAACCGCGATGGATTGAGCAGGGTGATGCCCGAACTGTCAACATCAAGCAGGCGAGCATCGCGGAACTGATTGATCACTTTCGTGACCGTCTCGCGATAGGCGTTGATCATATCGGCCAGTTGCTGGTGGGTGCGGCGCGGTAGGCGGGCCGGTTGCGGCGTTGCCACCGGCTGGGTCTCCGACATTTCGAGCAGCACCGAGGCTAAGCGGGCCGGCACCGACTTAAACGCTACCTCCTCGATCCGGCGGCTCACGATCAACCGTTGCTGGCCGAGCAATTCGAGGATCGCTGTCGCTAATTGTCCATCGCCGGCAACCGCGTTGAGCACCTCGGCTCGCGGCACCGCCAGCGCGCGCACCGGCGTCAGCGCCTCAGCGAAGGTATCATACGTCGCTTCACGCTCGAGGGCGCTTAAGCCAAATACCTGCCCGTTCTCAACGACCCGCACTGTGAGCAGCCGGCCTTCTCGTGAAGCAAGGTGCAAACCAACTTGCCCGCCGGCCAGTAGATAGAGCGTTTGCGCCGGTTGGGCCGGTGTGTAGATTGTGCTGTGCCGGCGGAATGACTGCGCCTGCCCCAGTGGGGCGAGACGATGCCAGACGAAGGATTCCGCTTCATGCAGCCGTTGTGCCATGCCTTGTCCCTTTCCGCGCCATTTCAACCGGCCAGTGTGGTGCGTTTGGTTGCTATGGTATTGTACCACAAGCTTTCGTTCATTGCCCCTAATAAAATGAGCATTGGTATAATAAATCTATGAAGCATCGTGACTTTCGCTCTCTCTTATGGCTGATGGTCGTGAGCGTCTGGCTGGCTGCGTGCGCAATGCCGGCGACGCCCACGCCAACCATGCCCCCTCTACCCACAGCCACCCCGCCGCCAACCGCGACGCCGTTACCACGCGGCGGCACACTCACCCTACGGATCAGCGTCGGCCTTACTAGCCTGCGCCCGTGGCAGCCACGGTCACGCGATGAAGAACTGCTCATCGGCTTGATCTACAGCGGTCTGATGCGGCTTGATGCCGATCTGTGGCCGGTGCCCGATCTGGCCGAGCGGCTCGACATTGACGCTGATGGCCGGCTGCTTACCTTTACCCTCCGCCCCGATCTACGCTGGCACGACGGCCAGCCGCTCACTGCGGCCGATGTGCTTTTTACGCTCGAAGCGTTGCGCAGCTTGCCTGAAACCAGCACTGCCTTGTTGGCCGACCTGCGCTATATTGCTACAGCATCGGCTCCTGATGAGCGTACCGTCGTGATCGAGCTGCGCAGCCGGTATGCGCCGATGCTGAGTTTGCTGGCAGTGCCGATCCTGCCCCGCCACCTGTTCGCCGGGCGCGATCTGAGCCAGATCAACTTTCTCGAGCAGCCGGTGGGCAGCGGGCCGTTTCGCTTAATCGAACAGCAACCCAACGCCACCCTTGTCCTCGAACGCTTCGAGCAGTATCACCACGGCGCGCCACTGCTCGATCGGGTTGTTTTGGCCGTCGTGCCCGAAGTCAATCTCGCCCAGAGCGCCCTGCGCGATGGCCGGCTGCAGGTCGCCGAGTTGCCATGGGGCAGCCAAAACGCTCTCGCCGACGTGGCGACCTTGCGCAGCGGCAGCATTCCCGAAAACGGCGTCTATTTTCTTGCCTTCAACCTGCGTCCCGGCCGGCCTTTTGCCGATGTGCGTCTGCGGCAGGCGCTGGCCACTGCCATCGACTTGCCACGCCTCGTCGAGACGGCTACTAAAGGCGCTGGGATACCGGTCGGCAATGGCGCGTTGCCGGGCAGTTGGGCCGACCTGACTCCACCGGTAACGGCTGGCGATCTGCCGGCGGCGCGCGCAATCCTCGATGCCGCCGGATGGACATTGCCGCCGGGGGCGACGATTCGCCAGCGCGAGGGAGTGCCATTGATTGCCCGCCTCTATGTGCGCAACGACGATGAACGGCGGTTGGTGGCAGCGCGGCGCATTGCCGAAATTGCGGCCAGCATCGGAATTCAGATTGAGGTCGAACCGGCCGACTTTGCAACGGTCATCCTTGCCCGCTATGTCGAACCCTACGATTTCGATCTCTTGCTGGGCAGTTGGATCAACGGCGCGGGCGATCCAGCCTTTTCCGATACGATGTTCTACGACCCCGACGATTTTGCCCTCTTCCATTCCAGCCAGCTCGCACAGGGGCCGGGTGACACACGGGCCACCCGCAACTTCGTCGGCTTTAACGATCCGGTCTACGATGAGCAAGCTCTCATTGCGCGCCAGCTCTACGGGCGCGAGGAGCGGCGTAGCGCGATTGCCCAGACACAAGCTCGCCTCGCCAGCGAGCTGCCCTACCTCTACCTGTGGGTTGATCGCGCGGCGGTGGTGCTCGATGCTCGCCTCCGCACACTCGACGGCCCAATCGACCTGAGCACGCCACGCTATTTGTGGAATATTGAACGGTGGTATTTCCAGCCATAGGGAGAAGCGTATCGCTCTTCCCTGCCTCCGCACACAGGTGGCAACTATGACGAATCCCTTCAGCGAACGCGGGCGCATCACCGATCCGGGCAAATTTGTCGGGCGTTGGCGCGAGCTAGGCGCAGCATGCGAACAGCTCGAACGGCGACGACCACTCCTGCTGTATGGGCCAAGCGGCAGCGGACGTTCGTCATTGCTGACCCATCTTGCTCAAGCCGCCGGCGCAGTGCTCGAAATCCCCAATCTCAACGCCTTTTACCTCGATCTGGCCCTCTTGCCCGACGCCACCACCACCTATGGCCTGATTGTGCGCGCGCTTGGCGGCACTGAGCCAACAATTGCCGCACTCGAACAGCGGCTGGCAGCCAATGGACGCCCAGTGCTGATCTGTCTCGACGGGGTAGAAGCGGCGATTGCAGCCGGCTGGGGGGAAGAGCTGCTCGAACGGCTGGCCCGGCTGGCCCGGCGCAGCGCCCCCGGCTACCACGGCGTAGCCGGCCCGACCGGCCAGAGCATGGCCTACGATCTCATGGTGGTTGGCGCGGTGCGTGGCGCGCCACCGGCGCTCAGCGAACCGTTTGCCACCGTGCGGCTCGGCCCGCTGAGCTTTGCCGAAGCCCGCCTGCTGCTCGACAGCTACCTCGCTGAAGGCGAACCGCTCTTCAGCGCCGATGAAGTGCGCGAACTCATGGCGCTCAGCGCCGGCCAGCCGGCCTTCTTGCAGCGCGCCGCCTACCACCTGTACGAAACTCGCCGCCGCCCAACGTACCGCTGGCGCAAAGCCTACCGCGCCGAATTGCGCGCTAACCCGCCAGTAGAAAACCCGCTGCCGCCAGCCATCTTCGAGGCCGAAGACGATGAGGAAGAAGAGGGCGACACCGAACAGCCTGAATTACCGTCCACCGACCCACCGCCACGCCCCCGCCGTCGCCGCGCCAGCCTCCCTCCCGGCGACGACCTACGCCCGCTGCTGGCCGCAGTCGGGCCGCTGCTGGCCGGGCTGGCCGGCATGCAAGCCAGCAACTCGTGGCCAATTGGCGTAGCGATCGGCGCTGCCGGCTATCTTTCGGTGATCATTTGGAACTGGCGGCGCGGGGAGGAGTGAGGCGGTGTATACTGTGGGGTCATTGTTTGCAAAAAGGTGCGATGCCATGACTACAACCGAACTATCTCTCACCAACAGCGCAAATCTCGCAGAGATAGAGAGCCTTGATCGATCACTCTACCAACGGTTTCGCGACCGGATCGCCGTCGATCCAGCCCTCAATCGGTCGTTAGTCAGCTTTCAAGCCAATAAACAACGCCCGGTGTATCGCTGGTATAAGTTTAAAGAAGCGTTTTCAGCGTCGCTGGTTGAATACATGCTCGATGCCTATCAGATCAACCGCGGCGTCATCCTTGATCCGTTTGCCGGCAGCGGCACCACCCTGTTTGCCGCAAGTGCCAAAGGACTTGATGCCGTAGGGATTGAGCTGTTGCCCATTGGCCAATACATTATCGCTACGAAACAACTGCTCGACTCAGCGTTTACTGCTGATGATGTCCACGCTCTCCAACGCTGGATCGATCCAGCGGTCTGGAGCAACGCAGAAAAAACCGTTGCCCTGCCCGAATTACGCATTACGCGCGGCGCGTATGCTGAAGAGACCAAAGATGCAATCGAACGATTTCTCAGCGCGTGCCAACACGAAAACGAGCGGGTCGCATTCGTGCTCCGCTTTGCCCTCCTCTGCGTGCTCGAAACGGTGAGCTACACCCGCAAAGATGGCCAATATCTCCGTTGGGACTACCGTTCGGGGCGTAAACAGGGCAAAAAGATCTTCAACAAAGGTGAGATACCCAGTTTGGCGCACGCGATTGCGCAGAAAATTGGTGACATTATTGCCGATCTTCAACCATCTCCGCAACTTGATCTGTTCTCGCCATCATCTGGTGAAGGAACGATTGTGTTACACCATGGATCGTCGCTGACCATCTTGCCCCAACTCCCTTCAGCGCACTTTAGCGCCATTCTGACATCGCCACCATACTGCAATCGCTACGATTACACCCGAACCTATGCGTTGGAATTAGCGTTACTCAACGTTACCGAACAGGAATTACTCGCGTTACGCCAAGAGATGCTGAGTTGTACCGTTGAAAACCGCGCCAAAGACCTCCTCGCACTCAACCCGGCATGGCGCGACGCTCTTGCCGTCGTGGATCACCAAGAGCTGTTGCAATCTATTCTTCGGTATCTCGAAACACACAAAGAGCGTGGAACGCTGAACAATAGCGGTATTCCCCGCATGGTGCGAGGCTATTTCTATGAAATGGCCTGTATCATTGCGGAAAGCGTGCGGGTGTTGCGTCCCGGCGCGCCCCTTATTATGGTGAACGACAACGTTCGCTATGCTGGAGCCAGCATCTCCGTCGACCTGATCCTGTCTGATATTGCCGAACAATTAGGATTTGTGATTGAGCGCATCATTGTCTTGCCGGATGCAAAGGGAAACAGCAGCCAACAAATGGGAGAGCACGGCAAAGTACCATTGCGGAAGTGCGTCTATGTCTGGATCAAACAGTAAGGCCCATCGCCTGCAATCAAGTAGTGATCTCGAAACGTTGCCTGAAGCGACACGGGCCGGTTTTGTCGCGATGGCTATGGAAAAGAATCGCTATGCCACACCGTATGTCGATGAGGCAAGGGCCTTGCACCATCAGGCAGCCAAAGCGCAAAACCCAGTGAATTTATTGCAGATGGATAACATCAAAGCAGCCTTACTCACCGCTGCGGGGATATCCGACAAAGCGCAAAAACACCTTACACCAGCAGATAAGAACCAATCTATTGAAGGTCTGATCAAGGATTTTCTGACTCCTGCTGGCAACAATTTTGTTGAAGAATTGGTCTTCCGCTTCCTCCTTTTTCGCGGCGATGCGCTAGGCGGAACGATGCGCAATCTGGCCGGGATGTTAGCTCAACGCAAATTCACCAGAACAATGTTGGCCATACTGCGAAATGCCGGCACATCTTTCATGTGGAAAGATACACGCAGCCGGCAATGGTTTAAGCAGACCGATAACGACGTTGATCTTGATCTATCGCTCTGTGGGTTGCACTGGAAGAATGAGAATAAGGAAGATAGAACGTTGATGTATAACGTCACCCCACCACTTGTCAACAACAATGTTGATATACGTCTCCTAGATTGTTCACCTGAACAAGCAAAGCTGCGTAAGTTACCGCCAGATACCTATCTCGCCCTAGGCGAACTTAAAGGCGGGATCGATCCGGCTGGCGCTGATGAACACTGGAAGACAGCGCGCACAGCGTTGAGCCGAATCCGTGAAGCTTTTGCCGAAGCCCAAGCCAAGCCACACCTCTTTTTCATCGGCGCAGCGATTGAAAAACGGATGGCAGAAGAGATTTGGCTCGATCTTGAAGCGGGACGGCTGAGCAACGCAGCTAATCTCACAAAAGATGAACAGTTAACGGATATTGCCGAGTGGTTGTACAAATTATGACCACACCCTAGATACAAATTAGACTCGCCGCCGCCCCCCTGTCACTGCGAGGCGCACCGCGCCCGCAGCACGCTCCCCCTGCTGCGAACGCACCCCCACAACCGGAATGACCGCGTGCCCAACCGCATGACCATCCACCCTGCGGCTCGCTCCCGCGCTCGCGGGGGATTGCTTCGGGCCGGTGGGCGCACCGCGCCCGCAGCACGCTCCCCCTGCTGCGAACGCACCCCCGCAACCGGAATGACCGCGTGCCCGACCGCACTGCCTAACCCCAGACTTGCTAGCTTCTCAAGCTGCTAACATAATGATCAGCGCCAGCACCACAAAGATGATCAACGCAAACCCAATATCACCACCGCTCGCTTCAGCCGGCGCTTCGGCGCGCAGATAGACCACCGGCGGCGGCGTGGGTCGCGGCAGCGCCGCGCTGATTACCGTCGCGCCCAGCAGCACCGTCAAGCCGAACAGGAAAAGGGTCATCATGGCGCGCCTCCTTGATAAGTGTCTTGTTGACACTAATTAATGCCGGTTGAAAAACGGGCTGTGCCCGTCTGGTGTTAATTGTACACTATTAGCAAGGGATTGTCAAGAGGCAGTGTAGCTCTTCAGTAGAGGTTACAGACGAGCATCTCTTGCTAATTAGCAAGGGATTGTCAAGAGGCAGTGTAGAGTGCGGCAGTTTAACTTCCACACCCCTTAGAGAGCAGTGTAGGCTCACTCATCACTACGGCGCGTAAGCGCAGCCTTGATCAGCGTTGTGCAGGCATTGCGCGTTGGAAAGAGCGACATCTGGAATGCGAAGCTTGGCTGCCGCATTCCACATTCGTGACAGTATTAGTTTGCGCACCATCACGACCAGCTAACGCGGCATGATGTTTCAGCAGAGCCAAACGCACGCCCGCTAGCAACGTAGTGAAGCGCGAACGCCCTACGCTTGCCCTTGCGTCAAATAAACAAGGGCGGTTGCAAAGCAACCGCCCTCGATCAAGCCATCAGGCTACAATTACCGCATGCTGCGGCGCACCACCATGCCACCCAGCGCGGTCAGGGCCAGCGCCAGCAGGGCCAGCGCCGCCAGCGGCAACGTCTCACCGCTAGTAGTGGGCAGCGCCGCCGGAGCCGCAGTGGTCACCGGTGCGGTCACGGCAAGCTGCGGTGTGATATTCGCGACAAAGTTGGTAGCGAAGACACTGTAGATCTGGCCAGCATTGACAGCCGTGCCGGGCAGATTGATCACCACTGCACTGCCACCCGCCGGCGTCACTTGCAGATCATACGTGCCCGCCGGAACTTCGAGATAGTTGCTCGCATTGGGGAAGGCTAAGTTGCTGATTAGGGTCGTGCCATTGGCCAACTTAACATCAACTGCTGGCGCATCGGGCGAAAAGTGGTAGACACGCACCTTGGCTTGCCCAGCCGCCGGCGCGCGCAGGTCATCAACGATCACCTGCGGCTTGATGCTCGCCACTGGGCCAACCGCAGCAACGGTGTAAGCACGGCCTGCCTCGATCGTCAGATTAGCATCAATGACCGCTGAACCAGCGCCGGCGCCCGTTGGCGCGACTTGAACGCGGTAGGTGCCCGCCGGCAGGTCGAGGTACGGGCTGGCGGCAAAGAAGCCAACATTGGTGAGCACAGCATTCCCGTTGACGAACACATCAACCGCCGGGGCATCAGGCGAAGCGTGGATAACGCGCACCTTTGCCGAACCACTCTGTGCAAACGCAGCCGGCACAACCAACAGAGCGAACAACAGGGCAGTGGTCAGGGCAATCGACAGCTTGCGAATCACGGATGTTTCCTCCCTACAATACAACGGTTCCTTGCGCACCGGAATTGCCAAGATTTTGCACATATCTTGCACAATTTTCGGCTTCACCTCTTCATACGCAAGGGGGGAGGAAGTGGATGTATGGAGATGGAGGAATTTGCAAATGTTTCGGTTTCAGGCAGCGGGCGGTAGGGGCGACGTATGTATCGCCCCTACCGCTCGCCCCAAACCATAGCATCCTGCTCGGCGCGCAATTGATCACTTAACCTTCCGGACGGCAAACTCACATCGGCATACGTGATGATCCCGTCTTTGGGAATGTCGCGCCGCAAGACACAGCCCTCGGCTAACCCAATAGGCAACAGGTTCTCAGCATGCGCTACGTCGGCATTTTCGGCCAACCCGTAGGTCATATATCCACCCAGCCCATCAATTGTCTGCCCAGCGCGCAGGTCGGTCTTGGCAGCAGTGATCACCTCAACAGTGGGCCGGACGGCGGCCAGTACGGTGTCGCCAAACAAGGCCGCGCGCGCTACCGAATTCGGCACCTCAAAGTGGCAGAGATGATACGGGGTGTAGAAGAGGTAGAGCGGCCCTTTGCCCAATTTGTACAAATTGAGATAGTGCTGCATGCGTGGATGGTCGTGGGTGCCGAGCACAAAGACGCCCGGCCCCGGCGTTGCGCCGACCACATAATCGACAATCCCCGGCCCTTCAAGCAACGCCTCCAGCGGGTAGAGATCATGGACGACATCGGCCAGCGGCGTTCCTGAAGGCACCGTTGGCCCGAACATGCCCCGCCGCGCTACCCGCATGCCGGTTGCGTTGGCCACTACCGCCTGCTCGAACGAGATCTTAGTGCCATCGGCGAAGCTAGTGACCATGTACGGGTTCTGCCCCCACTGGCGAGCGAAGTTAGCCTGTGTGGTTGGGTTACGGTAAGGATCATGCAGGCCCTTGATATTGCCGCACAAGACCGGCTTTACGCCTAAACCGCGCACAAACCGGTAGAGGTTCATGGTCACGCCGGGCTGATCGCCATCGGATAAGGTGAAGATCACGCCATGGCGACGAGCATAGACCTGCAAAATCGTGCCGAGGGTGCCATCGAGTTCGGCGTTCATCGTCACTACGTGTTTGCCGTGGCGCATCGCCGCCAGCGCGACCTGTGCGCCAAACTCCACTGCACCGGTGACTTCGAGAATGACGTCGATACCGTCGGCGGCGCACAGCAGCAGAGCGTCATCGGTTACTGCCGGCGCGCCAGCTTCCAGCGCAGCGGCCAACGCGGTGGGTGAGTCGACTCGCCGGATCGCCTCATCTGGCACATCAGCCTCGGTATACGCCTGCACGGCCCGATCGAGGGTGCGGTTGGCGATTGCCACTAGCCGCATGCCGCGCGTATAGCGAATGATCTGGAGCGCAATCCCGCGCGCCATGAAGCCAGCGCCAACCATCCCTACCCGGATCGGGCGACCTTCGGCTTCAGCGCGCTCAAGGGCTGTATCAATGAGAATCATATTGGTATCCTTGCCTATGGCACTACGCACAGTTGCCGATGCGCAACCTCGCGGCGCAATGAGCCAGCACCTCTCACACCAGCAGGTTTCGCTCGTCGTGGAGCGCGGCGGTCTTACTGCCGCACTCCCATTTCGCTTATCTTCGCACAATCCCCGGTCTGCCAACTCCGTTTTCGGGCAAAGCGCAGACTGCATTCACCAGCTACCTGCACACCAGCACATTACCCCTGAAACAGCGGCCAACGTTTGTCTTTCTCGCTCATTTCGGTGACCGGCAGCGGCCACTCGATGCCGAAAGCCGGATCGTCGTAGCGCACGCCGCCCTCGGCGCTTGGCGTGTAGTACTGTGAAACCTGATAGAAGACCTCGGTGTCGTCTTCGAGCGTCTGGAAGCCGTGGGCAAAACCTTCCGGCACGTAAAGCGCCAGCCGGTTGGCTGCTGTCAGCTTGACGCCAATCCAACGTTTGTAGGTTGGCGATTCGGGGCGCAGATCGATAATCACGTCGTAGATCGCGCCGCGAATGCAGCGTACCAGCTTTGTTTCCGCGTAGGGAGCGTGCTGGAAGTGCATGCCACGCAGTGTGCCGGCCACCCGGTTGTACGAGAGATTCATCTGCACAACCCGATCAACTAACCCGTGCTCGGCGAATTCATCTTTGGCCCACACCCGCGCGAAGAAGCCGCGATTATCTTCCCGCGGTTCCAGCTCGATAATATGAGCATCTTTCAGCTCGGTCGGAATGAAGCGCATACTCAACTCCTCCAGAACAATTCGGCGTCAAGCTGATTGGTGGCGATCAGATGGCGCAACATCTTGAGGCGGGTATATGGCGGCGCTTCAAAGATCTCGCGTGTCATACCGATCCGCTCAAACACTGCGCGCAATTGCTGAGCGCCGGCTTTGGCATCGTAGCGACAGGCAAAACCGGGCAAGCGAGTGGCAATTTTGCTAAAGTCAACCCGGTAGCTTCGATTATCGCCGTCGTTGCGGCCAAATGTCAACTCACAGCCGGGAAACACTTCGGCCACGATCTCGGCAATCTCGCGCACGCGGTAATTGTACCGGCTATCGCCAACATTGAAAATCTGGTTGTGGATCGTCTCGCGCGGCGCTTCCAGCGCGCAGGCCACTGCGTGGGCAATATCGAGGATATGCACCAGCGGTCGCCACGGCGAACCGTCGCTGATCATCGCGATCTTGCCGGTTGTCCATGCCAATCCTGAAAGGTTGTTCAGCACCACATCAAACCGCTGGCGCGGCGATGGCCCAAAAGCAGTAGCATTGCGCAGGAAGACCGGCGAGAAGTCGTCATCGGCCATCTGCGCCAAATCACGCTCGACCAGCACCTTGCACTCGGCATAGGCCGTTTGTGGATTGACCGCCGATTCCTCGGTTTTGATCTCACCCTCCTCGCCAACCCCGTACACCGAGCACGACGACATATAGACAAAGCGGGTCACACCGGCGGCTTTGGCGGCTTGAGCTAGCTTAACGCTGCCCTGATGGTTGATCTGAAAGGTCAGTTCGCGATTAAGCTGGCCAAGCGGATCATTCGAAAGCTCGGCCATATGTACAACCGCATCAAAACCGGCGAGGTCTTCGGCCGTTAACCGGCGAATATCTTGCACGATGAGCTGTGGTTGGCGCTGGCCGCTATGGTACAGCCAACCACTCTCGTAGTAGCCGGTATCTACGCCAATCACCTCGTGGCCGCGTTCCATTAAGTACGGTGCGGCAACAATACCAATATAGCCGCCGCTGCCGGTGAGGAGCACTTTCATTGCGGTCTCCTTATGGTAAGGGTATCCGTGCAGGAACAATCTGCCGAACAACCATATCTACCGCCACTCGGCGGTATGTCAACGAAGTTTTTTATTGCGCCCCTATGCCACGCGGTACAGCAGCCACCCTCCGATGCTGGCGCTTGCTGTAGCAGCGTTGCGCTCGCACGTGATACATGTTCAACTACTTGACAGACCACCTAGCGCTTGGTTGACAAGCTTCAAGCCGCAAAACATCACCTTACAGGCCACGCCCCAAGCAAGCGCAACAGATCAGCGAGCCAATTGCGCCACGCTTACCAAATCTTCCACGGCGCGTGGCCACTCTGCCACAAGCCTTCGAGGTAATGCTTGTCACGCAGCGTATCCATCGGGTGCCAAAAACCGTGGTGGCGGTAGGCGGCTAGTTGCCCGCTCCGTGCCAATTGTTCTAGCGGCTCGCGTTCCCAGACCGTATCATCGCCGGCGATCAGGTCGAACGCTGCTGGTTCCACCACAAAGAATCCTCCATTAATGTAGGCCCCATCGCCGCTCGGCTTCTCTTTAAAGCTCTCGATAAGGGTTTGATCTTCGCCAAGGGTAAATGCGCCGAACCGGCCCGGCGGCTGCACAGCAGTGAGTGTTGCTGTTACCCTCTGCTCGCGATGGTAAGCAATCAACGCCCGAATATCGACATCGCTCACACCGTCGCCGTAGGTCAAACAAAAAGTCTCGTTGCCAATGTATGGCTGGATGCGCTTAATGCGCCCGCCGGTCATGGTGTTCTCACCAGTGTCAACCAGCGTGACGTGCCACGGCTCGATCTGAGTCTGGTGGACGGTCATCCGGTTAGCACGCATGTCGAAGGTCACATCAGCGTGGTGTAGGTAGTAGTTAGCGAAATACTCTTTGATCATGTGACCTTTGTAGCCGCAGCAGATGATGAACTCGTTAATGCCGTGGGCCGAATAGATCTTCATGATGTGCCAGAGAATTGGCCTGCCACCAATTTCAACCATCGGCTTGGGCCGGACAGCGCTTTCTTCGCTAATGCGGGTACCGTAGCCACCGGCTAAAATGACCGCCTTCATACCCCGATCGTACCTCCTACTTGGCTATAATTCGCCGCGACGCTGCAACTCTTGACGGAACCATGGAATTGTCTGCTCCAACCCTTCGCGCAGCGTGACCTTTGGTTCCCAGTTGAGAATCCGGCGCGCCTTACTGATGTCGGGCTGGCGCACCTGCGGATCGTCTTTGGTGCGCAGATCGCGGTAGACCACTCCAGCCTTATTGCCGGTAATCTCGTTGACGATTTGCGCAAACTCGGCAATCGTAAATTCGCCGGGATTGCCGATATTGACCGGTTCAACTTCATCGCTAAACAACAGCCGGTAGACCCCTTCCACTAAATCGGACACATACTGGAACGAACGGGTCTGGCTACCGTCGCCGTAGATCGTTAGTGGCTCGCCGCGCAGCGCCTGCGAGATGAAGTTGGGCACAACACGCCCATCGCGCAGTCGCATGCGCGGGCCGTAGGTGTTGAAGATGCGCACAATCCGCGTTTCGACGCCGTGATAGGTGTGGTAGGCCATGGTCATTGCTTCAGCGAAACGCTTGGCTTCGTCGTATACGCCACGCGGCCCGACCGGATTGACATGGCCGTAGTAGCTTTCCGGTTGCGGATGGACTTGCGGATCGCCGTAGACTTCTGATGTCGAGGCGAGCAAAAAGCGCGCGCCTTTCGCCCGCGCCAAGCCCAACGCCTTATGCGTGCCTAGCGCGCCGACCTTGAGCGTCTGGATGGGTAATTCGAGATAGTCTATCGGTGAAGCCGGCGACGCGAAATGGAGCACGGCATCGATAGGGCCTTCGATGTAGATATAGTTAGTGACATCGTGGTGAATGAAGAGAAAGCGGGGATGGCCGGCCAAATGAGCGATATTGTCAGTGCTGCCGGTGATCAAATTATCCATTGCGATGACGGTATGCCCTTCGGCCAGAAACCGATCACACAAGTGTGAACCGAGAAAACCAGCCCCGCCAGTAATTAACACGCGCATAGATGATGTTCTCCTCTATTGCTATCGGCTTGCATTGTAGCGGTTGATCGTGAAGGTTCGATGAACATCTGGCAGATTTTTATTCACCTCTATCAGCAGCCGTCTCCCAATAGTGCTGGCGATGCTCGCGATAGAAAGCGATGGTGCGGGCCAGCCCGGTGCGCAGATCGACGCGCGGTTGCCAGCCCAGCATGCTGCGAATGCGGCGATCGTCGGCGTAATAGTCACCAATATCGATTGGTTTGCGATCGGCAGGGTAGGGAATGATCTCAAAACTGCCGCCGCCAGCCACCTCGATTGTCAGCGCCGCTAAATCGCGGAGATTGATGACTTCAAGGCCGCCCAGATTAAAGATTTGGCCGGCTGCCGCCGGATGGACTGCGGCTAACAACATTGCTTCGACGCAATCATCAACATAGGTGAAATCGCGCAGTTGGGTGCCATCACCCCATACCTGTATTGGCTTACCTTCGATCACGTTCTTGATCCAGATGCCAAGAAAGGTTTGGCGCGCATCTTTCACCCGCATGCGCGGGCCGTAGGTATTGGTCAAGCGCAAGGCGCAGGCCCGAATACCGTAAACGTTATTGTAAAGAATGTGGTACCACTCGCCGGCCATTTTGTTGATGCCGTTGACATCAACCGGATGTAGCAAGTGGCGTTCATCCACCGGCAGATAGTCGGGTTTGCCGTAAATTTGGCGCGTAGAGGCGTATACGATCGTAATGCGCGGATTATTTTTGCGGCAGGCTTCGAGGATCGAGAGTTGTGCCCGGCAATTAATATCGAGATCAATGTACGGGTTGCGCATCGAGTCGAGATGGCTGGTCTGGCCGGCGAGATTAAAAAGAAAGTCATGCCCTTGCACCAGATAATCCATCGAATACTCATCACGCACATCGGCAATGTTGACCCGCACCCGATCCTCAATGCCGGCGATATTGTAGAGGTTGCCACCGTATTCAGGAATGAGCGAGTCGACTAACGTCACCTGCGCGCCTAATCCCACCAGCCGGTGAGCGAGATTCGAGCCAATAAACCCCAATCCACCGGTGATCAACACCCGCGCGCCGGCAAAGGCATTGCGATCAATCATACTAACCCCGTTCGTATGGTTTCGGCGACGAGCATCACGTCGTCATAGCTCAACTCAGGGTACATCGGCAGCGACAAAATCCGCCCAGCCAGATCTTCTGTCACCGGCAGGCTACCCAGATGATAGCCGAGTTCGGCATAGGCTGGTTGGAGATGGGTTGGCACCGGATAGTGAATATCGCAACCGATGCCGTGGGCCAGCAGGTGGGCGCGCAAACGATCGCGGGTTGCCTGATCTGGCAGCGTAATCACGTAGAGATGGTACACGTGGCCCGGCTCATCGGGTGGAAGCCCAATCGGCAAATCAGCCAGCGCAGCGGCGTACCAGCCAGCCCGTTCGCGTCGCGCCGCATTGGCGGCAGCGAGGTGGGGCAGCTTCACCCGTAACAACGCGGCCTGCAATTCATCGAGCCGCGAGTTGCGCCCGCCGGTTTCGGTCGTGTAATATTTGCGCTCCCAGCCGTACATTCGCAGACGGCGCAGTCGCTCGGCTGTTTCGGCATGGTTCGTGACTACCGCCCCGCCATCACCGAGCGCCCCCAAATTCTTGCTGGGGTAGAAGCTAAAGGCAGCCAGATGCCCCCACTGCCCGGCCATGCGCGGCATGCCCTCAGTATCGGCACGCCACGCACCGTGAGCCTGCGCCGCATCTTCAATCACGGTCAAACCATGCCGTTCAGCCACCGCCATGATCGCCGGCATCTCGGCCAGCCGGCCAAACAAATGCACCGGCATGATCGCTTTCGCGCGCGGTGTCACCGCAGCCGCTAACGCTGCCGGATCCATATTCTGCGTCACCGGATCGACATCAACGAACACCGGACGAGCGCCGGCTTGGAGGATGGCGGCCACGTCGTACATGCAAGCGTTGGCCACCGTGATTACTTCGTCACCCGGCCCGATGCCGGCAGCGACTAACGCCAAGTAGAGCGCTTCAGCGCCAC
>JANWYE010000380.1 GCA_025057175.1 Chloroflexus sp.
GGTCGATGCAGGCGGGCGCCCGTTGCTGATCGCCCTGATCAAAAACCCCGTTGGCGCCACCGAAACCATCCGTATGCTGACCGATTCGTTGAACGTTGAACGTTCAACGCATTTCACGGCGTCGCGGGGCGAGGCGGCGGTGGCGGAGACGTTGCAGGGCGACGCCGCGTCGGTGGCGGAGACGTTGCAGTGCAACGTCTCTACGGGTAACATTCAACCTTCAACCCTTCTCCATCTTCTCATTCTGATCAACGATCGTTACGCTGATGGCACGGATGTTTCGTGGCTGTGGGATGCGGAATTCGAGCGCCTGGCGGGGCGTGTGGCGCACGCGACGGTCGGCGGAACGCGCGCGGCGGATATGGCAGTGCGCCTGAAATATGCGGGGGTCGAACCGGAGCGCATGACCGTCGTGGACGATCCGGCGGAGGCGCTGAATGCGGCGCTTTCGCGGTTACCGCCTGGCGCAACGCTCTTTGCCCTGCCGACCTACACCGCCATGCTCGACCTGCGCGCCGAACTGGTGCGCCGCCGATGGGCGCGGCCGTTCTGGGAGGATTAGGCGATCCGCGCCAGTAGTGGTTCAACCCTCGTTCCCAAGATCGATAGCGGGCAGGATGCCCGCGCACCTGGAGTGGGCGTCCCGCGCATCCAGGGCAAGACTTTCAACTTTCATCCCAGGGATTGATGACCGGTATGCCAGCGCCCGCAAAGTCCCTGGAATTGCGCGTGACCAGGACGTATCCTCCCTCGCGCGCGATTGCTGCAACCAGCGAGTCGATCGCGGGCAGCGATCGTCCATTCTGCTCAAGCACTGCGGTCAACATTCCCCACGCGAGGGCAACGCTGGTTGTAATGGGGGTGATCCGCCCATGGAATCGCAGCAGGAGATCATTGTGCAGCCATTCCTGTATCGTCCGTTTGCGCTTCGTGTCTGGGAGTTTCTCGACGCCTTTTTGAATTTCGCCGATAGTGATGACGCTCAGGTATACC
>JANWYE010000381.1 GCA_025057175.1 Chloroflexus sp.
CCGCGCCAGCGGGAGCGGGGACGGGGGTGAGCTGCCTTTACCCAAAAATTCTCGCAAATGCTGCGAATCTTTTGCCCATCTCGCGCGGTTTCTTTTATGAATACTTGTTCATCTCACATTCCTGAGAGGAGCCGAAGTTATGTCGCTGTTGCCCCGCCCCCTGCGCATCGCCCCGCCTGCCGTCCCGCTCGCGCCACCGGCGCCGCCAGCCCCACCGGATCAAAAGCCAGCGTCTGAGCAATCCCCACCACCGGCTCCTTTCTGGCACCCTACCGCTGTCCGCCGTCCTATTCGGGTGAAGAGCGCGTGAGCTGAGCGTCCCTGTTCTCGCTCGCCGACCCCGCAACGCCCCGTGTCCGCTATCGCGGGAGCGGGGACGCCAGCCCCCACCCCCGCCCTCCCGCTCCGGGGGAGGGAGTCGGCCCCCACCCCCGCCCTCCCCCTCCGGGGGAGGGAGAGCGTACTCCTCCCCCCAGCGGGGGGAGGTCGGGAGGGGGGAAGGAGGGCTGCTGTGCGGCGAGAAAGATGCGCACTGGCCTGCATCCAAACAGCGCCCCGCGCCTGTGCCAGCGGAAGAGGGGTGCCAGCCCCCACCCCGGCCCTCCCCCGCCGGGGGAGGGAGTCGGCCCCCACCCCGGTCCTCCCCCTCCGGGGGAGGGAGGACGCACGCCTCCCCCCAGCGGGGGGAGGCTGGGACGGGGGCAGAGGGTCGCACTACGGGGTGGAAGTGCAATTCAAGCGGCACACCGCGCCCGCGAGGGGCACCAGCCCCCACCCCAGCCCTCCCCCTCCGGGGGAGGGAGAGCATACTCCTCCCCCCAGCGAGGGAAGTCGGGAGGGGGCAGAGCAGAGGGTCGCACTACGTGGTGGAAGCGCCGCGCACGGGCCTGATCCGAGCAGCGCCCCGCGCCCGCGCCAGCGGGAGCGGGGACGGGGGTGAGCTGCCTTTACCCAAAAATTCTCGCAAATGCTGCGAATCTTTTGCCC
>JANWYE010000382.1 GCA_025057175.1 Chloroflexus sp.
CAAAATCCCCGTGAGGGGATTGAAACCTAACACGTCGAGTATAGTATCGGGGTTGGCTGTCAATACCGTTCAAAAAACCAAAATCCCCGTGAGGGGATTGAAACCCAAACACAGCCTTCAGCGCTTCCATTTGCTCGTTGGTGATCTGTTCAAAAAACCAAAATCCCCGTGAGGGGATTGAAACCGTGTCGGTGTTTTACCGAAAGCCGCTGCCGCAAGAGTGGTGTTCAAAAAACCAAAATCCCCGTGAGGGGATTGAAACACGCATAATCAAGGTCGCGCAGATATTGGTACGCTTCGTTTAGGTTCAAAAAACCAAAATCCCCGTGAGGGGATTGAAACCGGTGTCTTGAGCGCGTTGCTCGCGTGCTTGGTTGGTCAATCGCTCGTTCAAAAAACCAAAATCCCCGTGAGGGGATTGAAACGAAATACTATCTTGCCATTGTTCGTTCGCCTATCGTAGATTTGTTCAAAAAACCAAAATCCCCGTGAGGGGATTGAAACTTGCCTAGCCTTGCCCTAGCGTTGTCAGCGCTTGCCTGCATCAGTTCAAAAAACCAAAATCCCCGTGAGGGGATTGAAACCCAGTTGGCCAGCTCCGGGCCAGTTGGCCAGCTCCGGGGTTCAAAAAACCAAAATCCCCGTGAGGGGATTGAAACGATTACCATAATTAACCACCTTTACGTTTCTATAAGTGGTAGTTCAAAAAACCAAAATCCCCGTGAGGGGATTGAAACCTTCGGTTCTACGCGAAAACAATACCAACTCATTGCCAAGTTCAAAAAACCAAAATCCCCGTGAGGGGATTGAAACGAACATGGGGGTTGTCAAGGGGGTTTTCGACCAATACGTGTTCAAAAAACCAAAATCCCCGTGAGGGGATTGAAACTCTATCTCGAACCGTTTGGCGGCAGCGCTGCTGTTTTGCGTTCAAAAAACCAAAATCCCCGTGAGGGGATTGAAACTTAACCAGTACCGCAAGGT
>JANWYE010000383.1 GCA_025057175.1 Chloroflexus sp.
ACCGGCGCATCGGGCGCGAACTTCTCAGTCAATTGAGTCAGCAGGCGAGTGAGGAAGGCAGCGTCAACCTCGATCTCGCCGATAATCACGTTGATGACCTGCGCCCCCTGTCCGACAGTGAGGGTGACGTTCTCGAACGTCACGCGCCGTTCGCCAGCGAGTTGCAACCCCTCGAACGTCTTCGCCCGCGAGTCGAGTTTCATCTGCGCACGATGGACCAGCCGCGCCGGTCGTTCGGCGATGATCTTCACTTCTTTGCGCCCGCGCTCGCCGAAGCGGAAGTCTTCCTTCGTCTCCAGCCCATCGGCGCTGGCAAATGCGCGCACCAGCGTCTCACCATCGCCAATGGCGATCGGTCCGTCGTAGGGGATGCCGTGGCGCGGCTCGCTGCCGTCGAGCGTGTAGCGAATCTCGCCGCGTGGCGCGACGAACAGTTCGACGAAGCGTTGCCCGCTGTGCTCGACGAGACGGTTGCGCAACGTCAGCCGGTTCGTCCAGACGTAGGGATCGCCGGTTTCGTAGCGCCCGGTCGGGTCTTTCACCAAGAACGCCACGCGCAGCGCATTCGTGCGCAGTTCAGTGTCGGTCAGCAGCAGGCTGCGCTCTGAAACATCGCTATCCTCGGCGTAGAATATCAGCGGCGTTGGACCGCCGTTGACCGCATTGATCCGCAATCGCACAAACCCCTGGTCATCGGGACCGGTGATCAGCGACACCTGCACGCCGGTGCGCTTCGGTTTGGGCTTCTTCGTTACATAGCCGTTGCCGAGGTCTTCCCACAGGCCGCGGTTAATCGCAATCATGCGCAGGTGGTCGAGACCGCGCGGCGGGAGCCAGGGCATGCCGGGCTGCTCGGCGTAGCGGTCGGCAGCGTCCGCCCAGCGTGTCTCGTCCTGATTGGCGGGCCAGAGCAGATCCTCCGCCTTTTCGCGGATGGCGTCGAAATCCTTCTCAACATCGAGGTAGAGTTTGAGCGGGTT
>JANWYE010000384.1 GCA_025057175.1 Chloroflexus sp.
ACTGCTTTTGCCAAACTTTGGCCGGTATTCAAGACATGTGCGGATCGACTGCGCAAAGATGTTGCGATATTTTTCGTCGAAAGATGTGATTGGCAATTCAGACAACGTCTCACCCAGCCAATTTGTAGTCGCGAATAGCTCCAACATTATAGCAAATCCTCAGACATCATTGACCTCTCTGTACATCACTGCGCGCATCCATCCAGCAGCGCAGCCCCTCCCGCTACCCCCTTGTCATTGCGAGCCGCGCCACCCGGCGCGGCGAAGCAAGCTCCACCGAGCGCGGGAGATTGCCCTTTAGGCATCACTTTCGCTACAGGAGATTGCTTCGGGCGCTCCGCGCCCTCGCAATGACAACGGGGCGCTGCGCGCCCCCGCGCGTGACACGCACCTTGTCCTTGCGAGCTGACGCAGGCAGCGCGGCAAGCTCCACCGAGCGCGGGAGCTGGCCGGTGAGCGATTGCGCTCGCTCCCCTTTTGTCATTGCGAGCCGCGCCACCCGGCGCGGCGAAGCAAGCTCCACCGAGCGCGGGAGATTGCCCTCTAGGCATCACTTTCGCTACAGCAGGAGATTGCTTCGGGCGCTCCGCGCCCTCGCAATGACAATGGGGCGCTCCGCACCCGCGCGATGACAACGGGACGCGCCGCGCCCTCGCGCGATGACCGGGGCGCGCCGCGCCCTCGCGCGATGACACACGCTTCGTCTATGCGAGCTGCCGCAGGCGGCGTAGCAATCTCCACCAAGCGCGAGAGCTTGCCCTTTAGGCATCACTTTCGCTATAGCAGGAGATTGCTTCGGGCGCTCCGCGCCCTCGCAATGACAATGGGGCGCTCCGCGCCCTCGCAATGACAATGGGGCGCTCCTTCCCCGCGCGATGACAGGGGCCCTCCGTCCCCCTGCGATGACACGGGGAAGGAGGAACGCTGGGCTACTCTTCCCTCCGCAGCGCCTTTCAACTGCCTACCGCCCCATCGC
>JANWYE010000385.1 GCA_025057175.1 Chloroflexus sp.
TCACCCGGTCGGGTGCCGGTTTGGCCTGACCCTACGCCATACCTGCCCTTTGCAATCGATGGCCCAATGGCGCGCACTGTAAGCGACATTGCACTAATCTTGCAGGCCATTGCCGGCCCCGACCCACGCGCGCCGCTCTCGATCAGCGAGCCGGCGAGCATCTTTGCACAACCACTCGAACGCGATCTGCGCGGTGTGCGGATCGCGTGGAGTCCAGATCTCGGCGGATTGCCGGTTGATCCGCGAGTGAGCGTGGTGATTGCTGCGCAACGTTCTATCTTCGAGCAGCTTGGCTGTGTGGTTGAAGAGGCGACGCCTGATCTGAGCGACGCTGACGAGATCTTTCAGGTGATGCGCGCATTTCGCTACGAACTCACGCTAGGCGATTTACTCGATCGCGAACGTTCCCGTATCAAAGACACCGTAGTCTGGAATATTGAGGCTGGGCGGGCGCTGAGCGGGCCGCAGGTTGGGCGCGCGATGCGTCGGCATGCGGCGTTGCTGGCTCGCCTGCATGAGTTTATGCAAACGTATGAATTCATCATCGCGCCGGTGAGCCAAGTGCCGCCCTTCCCCGTCGAGCAACCGTATATCACCGAAATAAATGGCGTGCCAATGCGCAACTATATCGAGTGGATGCGCTCGTGCTACTATATCTCGGTCTGCAACACGCCGGCCATCTCAGTGCCGGCTGGGTTCACTAGCGACGGGTTGCCGGTAGGGTTACAAATAATTGGCCGGCCACGGGCCGATGTTAGCGTCTTGCAACTAGCCTATGCCTACGAGCAGGCCACCCAACATTGGCAGCGCCATCCGCCACTGGCGACGGGATGAAATCGACAGTGCTATAATGCAGACGTGCAAACGACATCACTGCCAGCCGGAATACCATCAACACTGGGACGGCCAAACATTATCTTCTTCTGCGAGCTAGAAGGGCCGGCCCTGCTTGAGTTGCTCGCCACGCCGGGGCT
>JANWYE010000386.1 GCA_025057175.1 Chloroflexus sp.
TATGGTAGTACCGGTATTTCAACATCTCTTAGTTTCAATCCCCTCACGGGGATTTTGGTTTTTTGAACCGCAATTCATCATGAGTGTAATACCCGCTTACATTCCCGTTTCAATCCCCTCACGGGGATTTTGGTTTTTTGAACCAGGTGAAAGCGACAATTACCGGTACGTTTTACCCTTAGTTTCAATCCCCTCACGGGGATTTTGGTTTTTTGAACACAACTTTTTCAACAAGCGTAAGATTTTGCTGCTGATCGATTGTTTCAATCCCCTCACGGGGATTTTGGTTTTTTGAACAAAGTATTCGTACTCAACAACAAAGGAGGCTACCATGGATCGGAAGTTTCAATCCCCTCACGGGGATTTTGGTTTTTTGAACTCACGAATTACCCGCTGTACCCCGAACGATTTAAGAAATATAAGTTTCAATCCCCTCACGGGGATTTTGGTTTTTTGAACATGATAGCTCTTATGAGCCTGAGCCTGACGAGTTTTTTATGTTTCAATCCCCTCACGGGGATTTTGGTTTTTTGAACCTGAGAAGGGCTGAGAAGGTAGGGGTAAGGTAAGATATAGGGGTTTCAATCCCCTCACGGGGATTTTGGTTTTTTGAACGACATCATCCACGCCCTTGAAGGAGACGGGGAGGCGTGGGGTTTCAATCCCCTCACGGGGATTTTGGTTTTTTGAACCCGGATTGGATGGCAATGCGTTGAATATCCGCGTCATAGAAGTTTCAATCCCCTCACGGGGATTTTGGTTTTTTGAACCGGCATGCGTTGTTGCCCGTTACCGACGCCGACCATTTTGTTTCAATCCCCTCACGGGGATTTTGGTTTTTTGAACGTAGAATTGACAGCGTATCTAGTTGTTTCATACTGGTTGTGTTTCAATCCCCTCACGGGGATTTTGGTTTTTTGAACCTCATCGCCGCTGTTTCGGCCATTTGTCGCCGCGATTAATGTTTCAA
>JANWYE010000387.1 GCA_025057175.1 Chloroflexus sp.
AAGCCGCCGCTATCGGTGAGGATCGGCCCATCCCAGCTCATAAAGCCGTGCAGGCCGCCGTGGCGAGCGATCAGCTCGTGGCCGGGTTGCAGGTAAAGATGGTAGGTGTTGCCAAGAATAATTGACGCGCCGTGGTCGCGTAGTTCGTGTGGGCTAAGCGATTTAACCGTAGCGCGCGTGCCGACTGGCATAAAGACCGGCGTTTCCACCGGGCCGTGGGCCGTCTGCAACACGCCGGCGCGGGCGCGGCTCTGCGGGTCGCGGGCTGTAATTGTAAAGTGAGACATAGTTTCTATTGTTGTGTAACCATTCTCGCCATTGGCTGCCGTATTATACCTGATTGTTTTGTCAACGAATGGGACAACGAATGAACGAATGATGGGACAACGAATGAACGAATGAAAACGAATGGGAGGCGCTAAATTGTTGTACTATGTTGTTCTGTTGCGTGCGTGGCGGTGCGCAGAGTGATGTATCGTTTGTTGATGGAGAGTTGGTCATCGCTTACCCACCACTCATTCATTCGTTCATTCGTTCACCCATTCGTTCATTCGTTGACAAAGGACCTCGCCGTGACCAGACGTTTCATTCTCGCTATTGATCAAGGCGGCAGTGGCAGCCGCGCGGTGATTTACGATGACGAGGCGCAGGTGCGCGGTTACGGTTATCGCGCAGTGGGTCGGGTTTACCCACAGCCGGGTTGGGTCGAGCAACGACCACGCGCGATTGCGCGTAGCGTAGCTGAAGCGATCGACGAGGCGTTGGCCCGTGCCGGTGTGCGGGGTAGCGATCTCATCGCCTGTGGCATCACTTCCCAACGCGATACCGTCTTTGCGTGGGATGTTCGCACCGGTCGCCCGATTGGCAATGCGATTACGTGGCAAGATCTCCGCACTGCGCCAATGGTGGCTGCGTTGGCCGAGACACCGTTGGGTCCGCAACGGCGTGCGCGGTTGGGGCAGTTTCC
>JANWYE010000388.1 GCA_025057175.1 Chloroflexus sp.
CATATCCACCACCAGCGCAAGTGTGGGCGCTTGCGTGATGGTATTGTAACAAATTGATGCAGCAGGAAACATACCAACTTCGCAGTTATGGGCGCAACTACCGCAACGCTCGGTGATCATTTAGAGAATACTTCGCAACCAATCGCAATCTGTTGCTGAAAAGAAATGTTGCAGAAAGACTGGCGGCGTATAATATCAAAGAGAGTCGCCAGACAACCAAGGAGTCGCGCTATGGCACCTACTACCGATCAAACCGCCGATGAAATTGAACGGCTCGTCGAAATCGCCGAACACCTCCGTGCCGGTGACTTCGCAATCGAGGTGCCGATGCCGAGCAGCGAAGATCAGCGGCTACGCCGGCTAGCCGCTTCGCTGCGTGAATTAGCCGCTAGCCTCGCCCGGCGCCAGCGCGAGATCGAGACACTCCATCGCATTACCACCCGCATCAACGCCGGTCTCATGCTCGATGAAATTCTGGATGGCGTGTATAACGATTTTCGCGATGTCATTCCCTACGAGCGGATCGGTTTTGCCCTGCTGGAAGATGGCGGCAACGTATTGCGCGCACGCTGGGCGCGCACCAGCCTGCCGGCAGTCCATCTCAAGCGCGGCTATGCCGCGCCTATGGCCGGCAGCAGCCTCGAGATGATTTTGCAAACCGGCCAACCGCGCATCATAAATGATTTGGTGCAGTACCTGCGCCGCAAACCCGAATCGGAATCGACCCGTCTCATCGTCAACGAAGGGATTCGCTCTTCGCTCACGTGCCCGCTCATCGCCAATGGCGTGCCGGTCGGTTTTATCTTTTTCTCAAGCGCCAAAACCAATACCTACACCAACGAACACGTAGAACGCTACATGCAAATTGCCGAACAGTTGTCGGTCATCGTCGAGAAGGGCAATCTGGTCTCGCAATTAGCGGCGCAAAAAGAATTGCTCGAACAGCAGAACGCCGAACTTCGCCG
>JANWYE010000389.1 GCA_025057175.1 Chloroflexus sp.
TTGGCCTTGGCTGAAGAGCGCGGTTTGCTGGCCATGCAACCGTATCTCCTTTCGACTGCCGGCGAGGTGGCGCTGGCGCAAGGCGATCTGGCGACTGCGGCAGCGCGCTTTCAGCAAGGGTTGGCGTTGGCAAATCAGTTTGGCATTCCCGAACGGGTGGCCGGCTTGACGGCCAATCTCGGCTTGGTAGCCACCCGTCGCGGAGAAACGGCCTGCGCCGTTCACTATCTATCAACAGCGCTTGCCCAAGCCGATACGCTTGGCGCCCGGCATTTGGCTGCCCAGATCCGGATTTGGCTCGCGCCGCTCTTGCCGCTAGCCGAGGCGCGAGCGGTGCTTGCTGAAGCGCAAGCAATCGCTGAAGCCGGTGGTCGTCAGCGCTTGCTGGCAGCGATTGCGGAAGCGCGGGCTGCGCTGGCCGAGCGAGCGGCAACGCCCTATGCAATGGAGCTGACGGCGCAATGATGTGGCAAAGCGCGCTGCAGCGTACGCGAAAGCGCTCTCCTGCGTAAGCGGAAAGCAGCAGGATTGCTTTGCCAAGCGGTAGCAACGCGGCGCACAGTGACAGCACGCAAGCAGCGGCAATAGGCGGAGGCGGTTTAATATGCACCGTGTGGTTGCCAGTGGGGGGGGCTATGGTGCGACCACAAGTTGGTGACACGATCGGTCATGCCCGTATCGAAACCTTGATCGCCTCATCGGTTTTCAGTGATGTCTACCGGGCCACTGATCTACGTAGCGGTAAACCATGCGCCGTGCGCCTCTGGCACGTGTCGTTCGATCATGTCGCCGAATTACGAGCGCTCTTTCAGCACGATGCGCGAATTGCGGCTGCGCTCCACCATCCGCATGTTCTTCGCATCACTGAGTTCGGTGAATGGCACAGTTACGGCTTTATCACAAGCGAGTATATGGCGACCGGCTCGCTGCCAATGTGGTTGCGGCGGGTATCTGCGCCGCCGATT
>JANWYE010000038.1 GCA_025057175.1 Chloroflexus sp.
CGGGCCGCGCCAAGGCGACCGGTGCTCGATCCAGACCTTCTGCCGCCAGATGGCCTTGATCGAAGCCGGCCAGCAACCACCGGTGATCTATGTCGGCAATCTCTCGCCCAAACGCGACTTCACCCATACCCGCGATGTAGCGCGCGCGCTCTGGCTGCTGCTCGAACGCGGTGTCCCCGGCGAGGTCTACAACCTCTGTTCCGGCCAAGCAGTGCGGATCGGCGATATTGTCGAGATGGTGGCGGCAATGGGACGAGTGCCGGTGACGGTGCAGGTTGATCCCGCTCGCTTGCGACCGGTCGATGAGCCGATTTTGCAAGGCGATAATCGCAAACTGCGCGCAGCGACCGGTTGGCAGCCCGAAATTGGCATCGAACAGATTGTGGCCGAGGTGTTAGATTATTGGCGGCAGCAATTGGGTGTGCCGGTGGCTATGTAACGACGCGCAAATATATGGGAACCCTATATCTCGTTGCTACGCCAATCGGCAATCTCGAAGACATCACCTTGCGCGCGTTGCGAGTGCTGCGCGAAGCACAGCTCATCGCAGCCGAAGATACCCGCCATACCCGCATCCTGCTTGACCACTACCAGATCACCACACCATGCATTTCGTACCACGAACACAACAAGCTGGCCCGCCGCGACGAGATATTGGCTGCGTTGCAGGCGGGTGATGTGGCGTTAGTCTCTGATGCCGGCACACCGGCGATTGCCGACCCCGGCCACGAGCTGGTGCAAGCATGTTTGGCGGCGGGGCATACAGTAACGCCCATCCCCGGCCCGAGCGCGCCGCTGGCGGCGCTGATCGCATCGGGAATAGACACTGGTCGCTTTGCCTTCATCGGCTTTCTGCCCCGCCAGCCCCGCGAGCGCCGCGAATTGCTGAGCGAGATTGCCGATTGGACGATTACCATCATCTGCTTCGAGACGCCGCACCGCTTGCTTGAGGCCCTGCGTGACATTGCCGCCACACTGGGCGAACGGCAACTAGCTGTTGCCAACGATCTTACCAAACGCTTTGAAGCAATCTTCCGCGGCACGGCCAACGAGCTGATCGAACACTTCACCAACTACCCGCCCCGCGGCGAATTTACCATCGTCATCGCCGGAGCGACGCCAACCGGCGAGCGCAAACGCGACCGCCAGCGCCTGCGCGTCCAACCGGCCAGCGCCGGCCCTGAGACTATCGCCGCTTACCTGCGCCAACTCGCTGCGCAAGGAGTCAGTGGCAGCGCCGCCGTGCGCCGGGCCGCGCAGGAATTAGGGGCGCCCAAAAATACGGTCTATGATGTGTGGCGCGAGATATTTGGCGAATAATGCATGCCTATCGCTGCGCCCCTACAATACCCCCACCGAACTATTGTCGCCCAGCATAAACCGGTACGCTTTAGGCCGCAACGGGCTACGCCCAATCTCAACATTTCGCCCGATCAAGCTGTCTTCCAACCGGTGCGGTAAACCGCGGATCGTGCAATGCTCGAGCACAATGCTATGCTCGATCTCACACTCTTCGATGTGGCAGTGGTGATAGATCGAGGTAAACGGCCCCACATACGCATTCACAATCCGCGTGTGCTCGCCGATAATCGCCGGGCCGCGAATCGTGCTGTTGATAATCTCGGCCCCCGGCTCAATAATCACCTTGCCGATCAACTGCGAATCGCGATCGACATACCCCTGCACCGATGGCTCCATCTCTTCGAGCACCAGCCGGTTCGCTTCGAGCATGTCATCCTTCTTGCCGGTGTCGATCCACCAGCCCTCGTGGATGTAGGGGTAGACGTTGTAGCCGTGGCTGACCAACCATTGAATCGCGTCGGTAATCTCAAGCTCGCCGCGCGCCGAAGGCCGGATGGCCTCAACCGCCTCGAAAACGTGGTGATCGAACATGTAGATTCCTACTAGCGCCAGATCCGACTTCGGCTCGCGTGGCTTCTCGACCAACCGCACGATCCGGCCATCGTCATCAAGCTCGGCCACCCCAAACGAGCGCGGATCGCTGACTTTCTTCAGCACGATCTGCGCATTGTAGTCGCTGCGGCCAAACTGTTCGATCAACGGGCTAATCCCACCCTGAATACAGTTGTCGCCCAAGAACATCACAAACCGGTCATCGCCGAGAAAATCACGGCTGATCTTGACCGCATGCGCCAGCCCGAGCGGCGCTTCCTGCGGAATGTAGGTAATTTTGACGCCCCACCGCCGGCCATTGCCGACCGCTGACCGGATCTCGTCGCCGGTATCGCCGATCACAATCCCGATGTCGGTGATGCCAGCATCACGGATCGCTTCGATCACCCGAAAGAGTACCGGCTTATTGGCTACCGGCACTAACTGCTTGGCGCTCGTATACGTAATCGGACGCAGCCGAGTTCCTTTGCCGCCGCTCAGCACAAGACCTTTCATATCCGCCTTCTTCACTGATAGTCACCAAATTGTCACCGCCTGATTCTACATCATGTGGCGCAGACAGCAACTTAGTGGTAGAGTCAACCTAATACGCATATCGTCGAGGAGGATCTGTGCTATGGCAGAGATTCGGGGCATTATCAGCGCGATGCTCACGCCATTTACCAGCGATGTCGGTCCGGTCGATTATGAATGGCTACCGGGATATTTACAATTTCTAGCCGATGGCGGCCTGCACGGTGTGCTCGCGCTTGGCACGACCGGCGAGGGGCCATCAATGAGCGTCGCCGAACGAGTGCGCACGCTCGAAATCATTATGCAGCATCGTGGCGAGCTAAGCGTGATTGCCGGCACCGGCTGCGCCGCGCTCACCGATACAATTGCGCTCAGCCGCTCGGCAATCGAATTGGGGGTTGATGCTATTCTGGTCATGCCGCCATTCTACATCAAACAACCGAGCGAGACCGGTGTGCTGGCCTATTTCCGCGCCCTCTGCGACGCGCTGCCGGCTGAGGCGCGGGTAATGCTCTACCATATCCCGCAAGTCACCGGCGTGCCGATTACAACCACGATCATTGATGGATTGCTCGATAGCCATCCCGGCCAGTTCTTTGGCCTCAAAGACAGTAGCGGTGACTGGGAGCACTCTAAGCTGCTGATCGACCGCTATCCGCAACTGCGTATCTTCACCGGCAGCGACCGCTTGATTGCTCGCGCGCTAGCCGGTGGCGCCGCCGGCGCGATTACTGCCCTCTCCAGCGCCTTCCCCCACCTTGCCCGCGCCGTCTTCGACGCTTTCCATAACGGCGGCGATGTTTCGGCGGCGCAAGCGCGCCTTAGCGCCGTGCGCGACCTGATCGACCCAATCAATACCCCGCCAGCCTTGAAAGCAGCACTGGCGTGGACGAGCAATTTGCCGGAGACGGCGCTGCGCCTGCCACTGATGCCGCTGAGCAACGAAGAAGCCGCTGCGCTGCGCGCCGCTTACGAGCGAATCATCGCCGGCGAATAGCTGAGACCTGTCATGAGCACAGTGAGTCATCATCCTTTTCGCTGCGCCCGCCCAATGTGTTCATCACCTCTCCCCTAGATCAAGCCTAACGCCCCCTGCTCCCACAAGAGGAGTAGGGGGCCGGAGGAATGCGGGACAACCATGCCTCGCTCACAGCAGCCCCCGCAGTAAACATTTGCCAGATTCAGGGTATACTATTACCGGCAACTTGAATATCGTTCGCGAAGACGCAGCGATCGGTGCGTGCGTCTTTATGTTTTTGTCGCGACAATACCACCTGTCTTATGAACCAGACACCATTAGCGAATTTACACGTGCGCGAATTGAGGCCACTCCAACCGCCGCGCGCACTTAAAACTGAATTGCCCATTACCCCAACTGCGGCTCAGACCGTTGCCGAGACCCGCGCCGCCATTCGCCGTATTCTGCGTGGCGAAGACCAGCGCCGGATTATGGTCGTTGGCCCTTGTTCGATCCACGATCCCGAAGCGGCGCTCGATTATGCCCGCCGCTTGCAGGCCTTGCAACAGCCACTTGGCGATCAGTTGCTGATCGTGATGCGCACCTACCTCGAAAAACCACGCACCACCGTCGGCTGGCGTGGGTTGATCAACGATCCGCATCTCGACGGCTCGTTCGACATGGCTGCTGGCCTGCGCATTGCCCGCCAACTGCTGCTCGCGATTAACGAACTCGGCGTGCCGGTAGCTACCGAGATGCTTGACCCGATCAGCCCGCAATATCTCGACGATCAGATCAGCCTCGCTACGATTGGCGCTCGCACCAGCGAAGCCCAGACTCACCGCGCCCTCGCCAGCGGTGTCTCGATGCCGGTCGGTTTCAAGAACGGCACCGACGGCGGGATTCAAATCGCCGTCAACGCCTGCGTCTCGGCTGCCGTTCCACATAGCTTTCTTGGCATTGACGAGGATGGCCGCAGCGCTGTGGTGCGTACTACCGGCAATCCTGACAGTTTCGTGATTCTGCGCGGTGGCCGCCACGGCCCCAACTACCACCTTGAGTATATCGTGCAAGCGACCCGCCTGATGCGCGAAGCCGAGCTGACACCAGCAGTGATGATCGATTGCAGCCATGCCAACTCCGGCGGCGACTTTCGCCGTCAAGAGGCCGTTTGGCAGACGGTGCTCGGCTATATGGTTGAAGAGAACCTGCCAGTCATTGGCATGATGCTCGAAAGCAACCTGTTCGAGGGCAAACAACCGCTCATCGCCGACCGCAGCGCCCTTAAGTACGGCGTCTCACTGACCGATGGCTGCGTTGGTTGGGACACCACCGAACGCCTGCTCTACGAAGCACATTTGGCTTTAAGCCGGCGCTGAGACAACGAATGAACGAATGAGGGGAAACGAATAAACGAATGAGGGACAACCACCTCCATTCGTTCATTCGTTGCTCTCATTCGTTTATTCGTTGTCCCATTTACCCCACAAACGCTGCATGCACCGCTCGCACCGCTGTATCTGCGTCAGCCTCTGCTACCACGAGCGAAATGTTGTTTTCAGTGCTGCCCTGCGCGATTGCAATGACGTTGACCCCTGCCGCGCCGAGCGCGCCAAACACCCGCCCGGCAATCCCCGGCGTGCCCCGCATACCCGATCCGACTACCGCTACAATCACAACCGGCGCAATCGTGCCGATATGCTCAACATCGTGGGCGGCGAATTCGCGATCAAGCTCGCAGCGCAGCTCGTTGACCACCTTCGTCGCCTCATCGCCCGGCACGGCAAAGCAAACGCTCTGCTCGCTGCTTGCCTGCGAGATGAGCAGGATATTCGCGCCGGCCCGCGCCACTGCGCCAAAGATGCGCGCCGCCACGCCGGTAAGCCCAAGCATGCCCGGCCCGCCGACGGTAATCAGGCTCAGCCCTTTGATCGCTGTAATCGCGCGCACGCTCTCGCCATCACCTTCGGCGTCAATCAGCGTGCCCGGATGGCTGGGGTTGAAGGTATTGCGAATCCGGATTGGGATACGGCGATGCACGAGCGGTAACACCGTCTTAGGATGCAACACATTCGCGCCGTAGTAGGCCATCTCACCCATCTCGGCATACGAGAGGCGGGGCAGCGTGCGCGCTTCCGGCACCACCTTTGGATTGGCCGACAGCACTCCGTCCACTTCCTTCCAGAACCAGACCTCATCGGCGTCGAGATCGGCGCCGAGAATGGCGCACGTGTAGTCGGAACCGCCCCGCCCTAGCGTCGTTGGCACACCGGCCCGCGTTGCGCCGATAAAGCCGGTCACAACTGGCACCCGCTTTGCCTCCAGCAACGGCAACAACCGCGCTCGGCTGCGCTCGCGAGTGTCGGGTTCGATCGGCGAGGCATTGCCATAGCGGTCGTCGGTCACGATCAGCTCCGTAGCATCAATCGCTTCAGCGTCAATCCCGGCGCTGCGCAACGCCGCCGCGATCAGGCGCGCATTGAGCCGCTCGCCCAAGCCACTGAATAGATCAAGCGCCCGCGGCGTCAGTTCGCCCAGCACTGCAATACTGCGCGACAAATCGCTCATATAGTCGAGCATGGCCCGGATTTGCGGTTCCAACGCTGCCCGCTCTTCCGGCGTCGCTAATTCGACAGCGACGCGCATATGCAAATCGAGCAAGCGCGGCGCTATCTGAGCGGTAGCATCGCCATTACCCGCTGCCGCCGCCTTCGCTGCCGCAATCAGACTGTCGGTCGTGCGCAGATCGGGGGCGTTCATCGCCGATACGACCACCACCACTTCATGCTCACGAGCATACGAGCCAACGATCTCGACTACTCGCCGGATCGCGTCGGCACTGCCGACCGAGGTGCCGCCAAATTTCATGACCAAACGCATGGCTATGTCTCCTTCTGGCAATGAACACAAAACGTCGCGGCGCGCCCGCATGCGCATCACCGCGACGTGGATACCATTATGAACAACGCTCAGGTTTTTAACGCAAAGGCGCGAAGAATAATATCGCAAGTGCATCCCAGCGCGCTGTCACTCGCCACCCACACCTTTGGTCGCGTGTGACGCGGGATAGATTCAGCATCACCCTCCCACTCTTCGCGCTACTACACTCCTCTGCGCTCTCCGCGCCTTTGCGTTTATTATCCTCTGCGCTTTTGCCCCCTCTGCGCCCCTATCTCATTACGGAATGAGCAACAACTTCCCGCTTGTTGCCCGGCTCGCCAGCGCGATCTGCGCTTCGGCTGCCTCGGCCAGCGGATAGCGCCGGTCGATCCGCACCTGCAACTCACCGGCTCCAATCCACGTAAACAGATCGTTCGCGCGCCAGCGCAACTCTTCCGGGGTAGCGATGTAGTGGAACAGTGTGGGCCGAGTCATAAACAGCGAACCCTTGCTGCTAAGTGTGAGCGGCGAAATCGGTGGTACTGGCCCGCTGGCGTTGCCAAAGGTAACAAACATCCCGCGCGGACGGAGACTATCGAGGCTGCCCTCGGCTGTGCTTGCCCCAACCGAGTCGTAGACCACATCAACCCCGCGCCCGTTGGTAAAGGCCCGCGCTCGCTCGACAAACGACTCGCGGGTGTAGATAACGACTTCATCAGCGCCGGCAGCGCGAGCCAGCGCCGCTTTCTCATCGGTCGAGACCGTGCCGATTACCCGCGCTCCCAGCCGCTTGGCAATTTGGATCAGCAGCAGTCCCACTCCGCCCGCAGCGGCATGTACTAGACACGTATCGCCTGCTTTCAACGGGAAGGTGCTGAAAGTCAGGTAGTGCGCCGTCATGCCCTGCAACAACACTGCTGCTGCAGTTTCTAGATCAACATTATCAGGCACACGCACTAACTTATCGGCTGGGGCCAGCGCATACTCAGCGTAGCCACCAATCGCGGTCACGCAACCAACCCGATCGCCCGCTGCCCACTCACTAACCCCCTCACCTACCGCATCAACGATCCCAGCCACTTCTAGACCCAGCGTGAATGGCAACGACTGCGGGTAGAGACCACTGCGATGGTAGATGTCGATAAAATTGACTCCTGCCGCCGCTACTTTCACCCGCACCTGCCCCGGCCCCGGCTCCGGCAATGGAATATCGACTAGTTGCAATTGCTCTGGCCCGCCGGTCTGGTGAATCTGGATCGCCCGCATCGTTGCACCTCGCTGAAAGCTCGCCCTTGCGCTCGAATCAAAAACTGACCTATACTATAACATAGCGCTACCGCTTCGATGTTGATGGATGCGCATGTAGACAACGTGATGGTAATTACAGCGCAGCAAAAACCTATGCGTGCATATAATTCCGTGGTTTCTAGCCTTGATGCTAATCAAATCGTATCTGGCAGTGTACCGAGTGCGGCAGCCAAATTGCCGCACTCCCTAGTAAGCTAGTCACCACATAGTCAAATATATCGCCGAGTAATACCGGAATATTAAGCCGGCTGTGACAGACTCTCGACTCGCTTCCTTTGCCAGCGGGGATCGCTTCTGACGGTAACACCACAGCGATAACGTGGCACTCTGAACCCGCGCTACGATGATAGTTGCATTATAAATCAAGATGGGGGCAATAGTGCGCCAAAGCGGTCTTCCACCTGAATATTTCGAGCGGTACGATGAGAGCGATGATCGCCTCTTTTACCTCTACCCCCGTCTCACTGCCCATATCGATAAATTGGCCTGCTGCGCTGTGACCCAGTTGATCCGCGAAGAACTGCCCAATGGCGGTTGTCTGCTCGATCTGATGAGCAGCTATGTTAGCCATCTACCTGATGATATTCCCCTGACGCGCGTGGTTGGCCTCGGCCTCAACGAAGAGGAGATGCGGCTCAATCCGCAGCTCCACGAGTACGTGATCCATGACCTCAATATGAACCCGCAGTTGCCGTTCGCCAGCGAGACCTTCGACGGCGTGGTCTGCACTGTCTCGGTGCAATATATGACTCGGCCGGTCGAGGTCTTTGCTGAAGTCGCCCGCATTCTCAAACCGGGTGGACCATTCATCGTCACCTTTTCTAACCGCTGTTTCCCCAGTAAAGCAGTGCGGGTTTGGTTGGCAACCAATGACCGGCAACACATGGAATTGGTGCGTTATTACTTTGAGTTGGCTGGCGGCTTTGACCAAATCCGGTGTCTTGACCGCTCGCCGCATCACTGGCTGAGCGATCCACTCTACGCCGTCGTTGGGCGACGAGTGGTATAATCAGCAACTAGTGAAGTGGTAGACACTGGAGAAGATCAATGCCTTCGGCCCCTCCTCAACCGGTTCAACTCGCTTGTCCATCGTGCGGTACTCGCTTCCGCGCGCTGGTATATACGATTGTCGATGGCGGCGAGCAGCCCGAACTCAAGGCGGCACTGCTCACTGGCCAACTAAATGTCGCCGTCTGTCCTAGCTGCGGGCTGGCTAGTCTGCTCAGCGCACCGCTGATATATCATGATGCTGGCAAGCAGCTCTTTCTGGTTTATGTGCCGCAAGAACTGAATAGCCAACCCCAAGAGATCGACCGCTTTATCGGCGATGCCTCGGCGTTTATGCTGCGCGCCCTGCCATCTGATGCGCCGCGTGGCTATCTGCTGGCCCCTCGCCGGTTTCTCACCTTGCAGTCGCTGATCGAGGCAATCTACGAAGCCGATGGCGTCTCTGCTGAAGATTTGCGCCGCCAGAACCGCTATGTCGAGATCTTGACCGAGTTGGTTAATCAGGTGAACGATGACGCGCAGTTTAGTGCGGCAGTCCAGCGTTATAACGCCGAGCTGACACCAGAGTTTTTCGCGACGCTCGATGCGTTTATCAACGCGACCAACGACGCACAGGCGCAGATGCGCGCAATGCTGATCAAGGTGCGCGAAAAGCTGCAAGCCCACGTGGCTCGCGCTGCCGCCCTAGCTGCCGCCGAAGAGGTGAAGGCGGCCATCGAGCGGTTGCGCGCGGCGCGCGATGAGGAGTTGCCTGCAGCAGTACAAGAACTGCGCCCCTTGATCGATTATGGCTTCTTTGAGTTGTGGACCGAGCAGATCGAGGCGGCTGAAGCCGCCGGCGACACTGCCACGGCGCAGATGCTTACGGCACGGCGCGCCCGCATTCTCGAGTTGGTCGAGGAGATTGACCGCGCTGCCCAAGAGTTGTTCGAGCGCGGCAGCGCCTTGATTGACGCTGTGTTGGCTACTCCTGATCCTGTAGCGGCATTGCGCGAGCGGGCTGCTGAAGTGGATGAGGGCTTGCTGACGGTGATCTCAGCTAGCATTGCCGCTGCCCGCCACGCTGGTAGCCCAGAGCTGGTCGATCAGCTCGAACGGCTTGCCGCTACCGCTCAAGAGATTATCGAGTCGCGCCTGTCGCCGGAAGACCGCTTTATCAACGAGCTGCTCGCCCCGGAAACAACGGCTGAGGCAACGCGCCTGCTGCGCAAACATGTGACGAAGATTACGCCCGAATTAGCTCGGCGGATGAACGAGCGCGCGGATGAAGAAGAGAAGCGCGGCAATCAAGCGGTTGCCGGCCGGCTGCGCCAATTAGCCCGTGAAGCAAGTGCGTTGCTGTTTTGATCGTCGCGCTATTATTGCTGCCATCGCCGCTGTTGCCCGTCCGTTGGCGCGCCGCGCGCCGGTTGATCCGCCGCAACGGGTGTTGATCATCAAACCCGATCATCTCGGTGACTTGCTGCTGGCCACGCCGGCGTTGGCAGCCCTGCGCACGGCGCTGCCCGCTGCGCGCCTGACCGCACTGGTGGGGCCATGGGCAGCGCCAATGTGGCAACGCCTGCCTGAACTTGATGCGCTAGAGACGTTGCCCTTCCCGGCCTTTGACCGCGCTGCCAGTAAACCGCCGCCGTTCGCGCCATATACCCTCTTGCTGCGCGCGGCGTGGCGGCTGCGCCGCCAGCGCTACGATGCTGCTCTCATCTTGCGTGATGACCATTGGTGGGGCGCAGCCCTCGCCCTCTTGGCCGGGATTCCGCGCCGGATCGGCTTTGCCCATCCGCTCTGCCAACCGCTGCTCAGCGAGGCGTTGCCTTATGATCCGCGCCAACACGTGACCCAACAGGCGCTGGCTCTCGTCGCTGCCCTCACTGGCATGCCTCCCGCGCCGGCGCCCTTGCGCTTCTCACCTACTCCCGCCGCCCAAGAATGGGCTGCTACATGGCTGCGCCAGCATATTGCGCCTGACGAACAGTTGCTGATTATCCACCCCGGCACCGGCGGCCCTACCAAACACTGGCTGCTCGACTACTGGATTGCGCTGATTCAAGGATTACGTAAACCTCGCCGGCGCATTCTACTCACTGGCAGCCCCGCCGAAAGCGCCGCGTTAGCGGTCATTGCCGCCGCTCAGCCAGACGTGCTGACACTCAGCGCCGAATTAACCATTGACCGGCTCGCCGCTTTGCTTGGTCACGCCGCACTGGTCATCGGCGTTGATAGCGGCCCGCTGCATATTGCAGTCAGTCAAGGCGCGCCGACGATCCACCTCTTCGGGCCGAGCGATCCGCTCCGCTTCGGGCCGTGGGGCGACCCGGAACGCCAGCGCGTGATCAGCGCTGTCTTGCCGTGCAGCCCGTGCGGTGTCTTCGCCGCTTGCCCGCGCGCCACCGATCCGCCCGAATGCATGGCGGCTATTCAACCGGAACAGGTGCTGGCGGTAGCGGAAACAATGCTGTTGCATTGGCGCCAATCTGCGCAGATCCAATAATGACAAGAGTATATCTCTGCTTCCCAATGCCTAGCTTGGCCTTCACAACCCGCGCCAAAATCGATTGACGCCGATTCTGCTGCCTGCTACAATAGTTCGTTGTGATAAATGGAGCAATGACAAAGGGGGTGTTGTGGTGCGCCAGTTATGGGTTGGGATGATGGGCATGCTAATTCTGTGCGTCAGTATCGGGCTGACTGCTTGCCTGCCCGATCCACCGCCACGCAATCTGCCTACCCTGCCGGCAATCCTCGACATTACACCCGCGCCAACCCTTGACCTTGATGCGACAGCAACCGCCTACGCCAGCGCTCCTCGTCCGACGCCAACAGTGGCCGCATTGTACATCGTCCAAGCCGGCGACACGCTCAGCGCCATCGCAGAACGCTTTAGCGTTACGGTTGACGAGTTGGTCGCAGCCAATAACCTCACCGATCCCAACTTCATCCAACCCGGCCAAACTTTGCTCATCCCATCACTGATCGGCACCCCGCGGCCAGCGCTTACGCCGACACCGTAATCAGTTCGGCTTTAGAGCCAATACCAACCGCCAACAATTGAGATCGCGGAAACGCCGGTATTGGAGTGTGTCGAGAATCGTGCTGGCAATAGCCAGCCCGCGACCACTCTCCTCATCATCAGCGGGCAAAGAGAATGTCGTTGCTGGCAAGTGCCATGCTCGCCCTCGATCAACGAGCCTTGCCTCTATCCGGTATGGCGTACAGCGCAAACGCAACTGGATCGGCGCGTCATTTACTCTTACTGCATGCTGCAAAATATTCGCCACCACTTCGGCCAATGCTGTGCTAAACCGTATCTGCGCCTCAGTCGCTACGGCAGCTTCGGGCCAAAAGGCTGCCAACGCCGCATGCAACTGCTCAATCCCTGCAGATGGCACGGTGCTTAGTTCGTAATGGCGCTCGATACGCTGCATAGTCTGACTTCTTACTCTGCCCGCAATGCCTCCGCCACGTTTGGATACGGGCGCAAGACACGGTTGAGCGTGGTCAATTCCAAAATCGCCTGCGCTTGTGTGCCCAAATTGGCCAGCCGCAGATCGCCACCGGCCAACCGCGCCGCTTTGAGGCCGCCAATAAGCGCGCCTAGCCCTGAACTATCGACGAAGCTAACTTCACCCATGTCAACAACCAACAATCGGAAGCCCTCGCTAACAGCTTGCGCCAAGCGTTGCTTAACCTCTGCGGCAACCAACAAGTCGAGCCGGCCACGTAACTGCACCACTGCGGCTCGTTCACCCGCCGGACTAACTGTGATTTCCATCAGCGCCCCCCTGATGAACTCTTCCGTCATACAGTGTTACTGCTCCTCTGCGGGTTGGTACATTGCTGCGTCGATGACCACACTGAGCATGACAAGATCATATACTGCCCAAAACACGTTGACCAGCACCGGCAACCCATCACTGCGCCAGCCCATCGCGAGTTGCCCCAGCCCCACTACTACTGCAACCGCTAGTAACGCCATCATCAAGAGTTGCCAGCGCACTAGCCCAAAATAGCGCCCCGCCTGCCGCGTCTTCGGCGTCACGATAAAACCCAACTTCTTACCGAACCAAACATTGCCCGCTGCCGTCACCACCGCCTTGATCCAGAGCGGAAAGAGGGCCAAACTGTACTGTTGCCCGCGCCACGTCGGTCGTCCCCAACTGATCACCGCAAAGAGCAGTTGGTTGATGGCGAGGTACGGCACTAAACGCCAGAAAAATTCATCAGATAACGCATTAACTGGCAGTAAACCGAAGACAAGATAGAGCACCGGCGAAATCAAATAAATAACTGTCGGCACACCCGATAGATAGCTCCACATCGTATCAAAATAAGCGAGGCGCTGCCCCAAGCTCAACCCCGGCAAGGTCAATGGATTTTCCCGCAGCATCACTTGAATGGTACCCTGCGCCCACCGCAACCGTTGTTGCAAGGCGCTGCGCAGATCTTCCGGGGCTAATCCGTAGGCCAGAATCTCATCGTGGTAGACCGAGCGCCAACCGGTTGCGTGCATCCGCATTGAGGTGGACATATCTTCGGTGACTGAAATGGTCGAAATCGGCAAATAATCCATCGCTTCATTCACCAGCAACGGGATGAGTTGCCGCACCGTTTCAATCGCCGCTAATGGCGACCGGTCACGCGCCGCCAGCTCTGCCAAGAGCGCCTCGTCATTAAGCGCGCGCATAATCTCAGCAGCTTCAGCAGCTTGAATATCGGCCAGATCAGCCATAATCTGGCGCAAATCAGACGCTACCACCATCCGCGCCGCTTCTTCAGCCCGTCGCTGAAAGCGATCAGTCACTTCTTGAAATGTGTCACCTCGATCAAGCTCGCGCCGCGCCTGCGCCACTGCTTGGCGCAGCGCGCGCAATGCCGGCGCGATACGCCGCCGATCTGCTTTGGTCAAACGCCGTTCGGCCTGCCGGATCACGGTATCGGCCTCGCGCAAAGCCCGCCGGATGCGCCGCTCGACATCGTACACAAAGAAACGCACGCCGGTGCGAGCTAACGCCTCGCGCCGTAACACCGCGTTCGATCCACAAAAGAAGGCCGCGTTCCAACCGTCTTTTCCCTGTTGGATCGGGCCATAAAAGAGGGGCGCTTGGCTGCCAAACGGGTCGCCCGGCGGCACGTTGATAAAGTATTGCGGCGTTTGCACCAACGCTACCAGTGGGTCAGCAAAATAACCGAGGGTGCGGTCGAGAAACTGTGGCAATGGCACCTGATCGGCATCAAGGACGAGCACAAAATCGCCAGTAGTCTGTTCGAGCGCATTAATCAGGTTGCCGGCTTTGGCATGGCGATCAAATCCCTTCCACGCCGCCGAACGGACGATGTAACCGCATCCCTCTTCCGCTGCCATCGCCTGCATTGCCGGACTGTTGCCATCGTCGAGCAGATAGGTCTGATGCGGGTAGCGAATCGCCATCGCTGCGCGCACTGTCTTGCGCACCAGTTCGACCGGTTCGTTGTAGCACGTAATAAACACATCCACCCGCAAGCCCGGCGGCGCTGGTGGCGGCTCGCCCCGCTCGCGCAATCGAAAGACCGTCAGGCCAAACAGAAAGCTGCCGATGTAGCTATACAGCTCAGCGCCAAACAACGCCAATGCAAATAGCCACGCATTCCAGTTAAGCGAAACCGTTCCACGCCAGAGCAGATAGTACGCACCGAGGGTCAGGTTGGTGATGACAAGAATCTTAATCAGGCCACGCCGAAATGCGGCCCATTCCGCTGGCCCCCAACTGGCGCGCATCAAGGTTGTTTCGCTGTACGAGCGCTGCATAGGCGTAGCCGGAAGCGGTTCACTGCTTCCGTAACCAGCGAATACGGATCACCAGCGCTGCGGTCGCTAGCAACGCGATCAGCAGAGTGCCGCCCACAATCTGCCATGCCGGAATGCGTTCGAGCAGCGCCACTTCGATCTGGGGCGCCAACGTTGGCGGCGGCGCTGCTAGTGGTGGAGTCAGCGGAATCACCGTGGCGTTTAGCTCGCCAGCGATCTGGGCCTGTGCGCCACGCAGCGTCTGCAACAGTGCTCGTTCACGCAGCGCTCGCACCCCTAACCGCATGCCAACGCCATCAGCAGCGTCAATAACCAACACGCGCACCCCACCTTGCCACGGCGAAGGCACAATCCGCAACGTCGCGCTCGCGCCGCGACCGGGTTGATAGACAAACGGATTATTCGTGGCTGTGTTCAACGACGTTGCTAATACATTCCGGTTGCGATCGCCCAAAACGGCCAGTGGCCCATTGCGGTTGTCACCGATTGCCTCGGCAGTAACGAGTATCGGCGGCAGCGTGTCAGGAAACGCGCTCCAACGTCCCATCGCCGCTGCCAGCTCTAACCCGGCTTGGATCTCTTCGGCAGTTGGCTGGGCCGGCAATACTAGCCGCGCGCTCGTTTCTCCCATCAGCGCTGCCGGAAAGCGACCCAAGTCGTCACTGTCAGCTTGATTAGAGGGTAAACGCCAAGCAGAGGTTGGTTCGATCACTGCCCACGCCGCTGATGTATCGACCTCTTCACAGCCGATATTGGGCAGATCGAGATACAGTCGCACTTGAAGATCAATCCGGCGTTGGGGTGTGCCGGCCAGATCACTATTGAGCAAATCGGCCGGCAACTCAAATCGATACCGCTCAACCTCATTCGTTTCAACCCGCAACCGCTGCGAGCCGATCGCGATACCATTGACTGCCACCGCTACCCACGACCTATCCGGCAAGAGACCGGATGCCGCCACTATATGCAACTCTAGCGTTGCCCCCACCCGGACATCCCAGCCCGGTGGTCGCTCGAAGGCGTAATCGATCTGGTGTTCACCCATGCCGGCCACCCGGCGCTGCCCAATCCCCAACTGGGCAAAACTTGCCGCTCCTGATCGCCACGCCGCCGTTATCGGCGCCGGTGGCGGTTGCGTCACCGCCAGCACCGGCGCCGCCGGCAATGAAGCCGTTAGCGCCTGTGCAGCATAGTTCAGCGCCGTTGGGGTCGCGCCCGCCACCAGCAAGCGTGGCGGCGCAGTTGGCGCGAGCGCCAGCAGGCCATACTCGGCGGGTATACTCTGACCATCCACTTCATATCCGCTGCCATTCCAACGCACCTGCCCCCAGTCGCCATCCGGCAATGGCCCCAACGCCACCACAATTGCCGGTTCGCGGTCAGGCGGGGTATTCGAGATCGTCACGACTGGGTCTTGCCCGGCCAATGCTGCCCATTGCCCCACTGCAAAAGCAACCATCCCAGCCGCAGCCAGCGTCGCCGGATCGGTGGCTGGTGATAAGACCAACGCCGGCGGCAGCCGGGTCACCGGTGCGCTGAGAGGTAACGGGGCAAACAATGCGGCTAAGTCGGCCAAGGTTCCTTCCGTCACCGGTTGCAAATCTAACTGAAGGGTGGAATCACCGCTCACTACCGTCCATAATGCCGGATTCTGCACCTCTTCACAAGCATCATTTGTCAGGCGCATGTGAATCTGCACCTGCACAAACAACCCCGGCCCCCTAAAACCTGCTACCGGCAACGGCACGACCAGAATGCCGTCCGCAGCATTTTCCGGCGTCAACCGCGCGCTAGCCAGAGAACGGCCATTAAGCGCAACGCTGATCGTCGAGCGGTCGGGTCGCAGCAAGGGCGAATGACTAAAACGCAGCATCAACTGCCCATCACTAGCCGGGCGCAACCCGGTAGGAATGGGGAAGTAGTAATCAAGCACAGCATCAATACCGCGCGCTGTGCGATCACCGTAACCCAGCTCGGCAAAGCGAATGGCTTTATCTTGCGCCCCTGTTGGCGCTGGATGCATAACCGCCAGTACACACAACAGGCCCGCTATCCACCATCGCATCCAGATGCTCATGCAGATTCCTCTACCACCATATCACGCGCTAATACCACAACAGTTAAGTCGTCAGTTAGCGGCCCGAGCAGCGCCGGTAGCGCTAGCAATCGATCAACGATCGAAGTGGCTGACATCCCATCGGTCAACAGATCGTTAATCTGGAGTGGGTTGCGCGCCAACGCCGGCCACGGATCAAGCAGACCATCGCTAAACAAGATCAGAGCATCACCGGGGTTCAGCACTGTCTCACCCTGCCGGTATGGTTCGTGCGAGGAAATACCTAATGGCATGCCACGCGGTTCGAGCCGATCGCACTGCCCGCCATGGCGACGGATAAATCCCAACCCATGACCGGCATCAACAAATGTCAGCGTATGTATATTCAGATTCAATTGCAGGTGGCAAAGGGTAACAAAGCTGCTCGTGCGATCAAGATCCGCGTGTAGTGCGCTAACCGCATAACGCATATTCACTTCGGGCGATGTATCGCGCGCCACCGAACGGATGACGGCGCGCGTTGTGGTCATCAACAGCGCGGCTGACATCCCTTTGCCCATCACGTCGCCAAACGTCAAATTCAATAAATGAGGCGCAGGAAAATGCCAATCGTAGAAATCGCCGCCAACCTCGCGCGCCGGAATACATCGCGCCGCGATGGTATAACCGGGCAAGCGCGGCATCTGTTGCGGCAGCATCTCAGCTTGAATCTGGGCAGCGTGTTTGATTTCTGCTTCCAATTCGCGCCGCTTTTCGTCAAGCCGGCGCTGCAAAGCAGCATTTTCACGCCGTAAGCGCAGATTCGCAAGAGTGCGATCAATCACCACCAACAACTCTTGCCGGTCAATCGGTTTGCGCAAGTAATCGTCAGCGCCATGGCGAATTGCATTCACCGCAATTTGCTCAGAACCGAAAGCCGTTGTCATAATGACTGCCGGTTCTGATCCCATCCGGCGCACCTGATCTAACACGTCAATCCCACTGATTTCTGGCATGAGAATATCGATTACCGCCACGTCAATTCCGCCCTGCGCAATCCGTTGCAATGCCTCAAACCCGCTTTGCGTCAATTCGACCCGGTAACCGGCATCGGCTAACCAGATTTGCAACAGCCGGCCAATATCAGGATCGTCATCAACCACCAACACCACCGGCGCACTGTTGAGCCGGCTAGCGGTTAACGGCAACGCACGGCGCTGCGGCGCCTGACCAATCTGCGCATCGGCAATCAAGACTTGGTTACGCCCATGCCGTTTGGCCTGATAGAGCGCTGCATCTGCCTTTTCAATCAATCCGCTGGCATCCATTCCCTGCGTCCATTCGGCAATGCCGGCTGAAAACGTTACTCGCAAAGGCGTCCCTTCACGCTGGTGTTCAATATGGGCAAACCGCTCACGCAGACTGTCAATCACCATTGCCGCGCTCGCCGCGCGCGTTTCCGGCATCACAATCAAAAACTCTTCCCCGCCATACCGTCCGATCAGGTCGGTCGCCCGCAGCCGTTGCCGCAATAGGCGAGCGAGACTCTTCAATACCCGATCACCGGCTTGATGCCCATGCCGATCATTGACCTGCTTAAAATGGTCAATATCGAGCAGCACAACCGACAGCGGCTGACCACTCCGGCGCGCCCGCGCTACTTCGCGGATCAGCAAGTCTTGGGTGACACTGTGGTTAAACAAACTGGTTAACCCATCGCGCACCATCAAGCTGCGCATTGCCCGCGCGCGTTGAATGCGTGAACTGACCGCCGCTACTAGATGCTCAAGATTGATCGGCTTGGTCAGGAAATCGTCGCCACCCCGCGCGAGCGCCGCCAACTGCGCCGAGCGATCGGTTTCGCCTGATAGAAACACTATCGGAATGCTGTGGTATTCTGGTTGCTGGCGAATAACCGCAGCCAATTCCTGCCCATTGCAGCCGGGCATATAGACATCAAGCAAGATCAAGTCGGGCTGCTGTTCGGCTAGTAGCGCCGGCGCTTCAAGCGGATCGGTCGTTGCCATGACTCGCATCCCGGCTGCTCGTAGCGCCAACGCATACACCTCGGCCATCAACGGCGAGTCGTCAACGATCATGACGGTGTACGGCTCGGTAATAACCCGCTGCGTCATTTGATCAATCTGATCAATCAGCAGGCCAACATCGATCGGGCGCGTGAAGTAGCCGCGCCCACCGGCACGCACCGCAGCAAGGCGTAGGGTAAAATCAGACGAACTGGCAGTAAAGAAGATTGGCAAATCCTGACCGTAGCGATCCCGTAAGAGAGCAGCCGCAGTAATGCCGCTCTGTTGACCTTCGTTCAGATCGATGTCGAGAATCAGCACGTGCGGTAATTGTCGTTCAACCGCTGCGATCAGATCAGCGCTGCTAACAAAACATTCTGTGGCATAGCCGAAATAGGCGATTTGGCGGGTTAATTCCTCCGTCTCTTCGCGGTTGCGACCAGCTATGTAAATGGTAGTTGTCGCTGTCGCTGCTTGCCCGCGACTGATAGGTTGCGGCGCTGCGACTTCACGGTTTCGCATCACATCGAGCAAGTTTTCTACCAGTGATGCCACCTTTGCTCGGCTTCCAGTGTCATCAGCGCCATTGATCAATGGCTGCAAAGCAACATCAAGCGCCCGCGCTGCATCACTGATCGCCGCAAGCCCAAATGTTGCGCCTGAACCAGCTAAATTGTGCGCAATCCGCTGTAACTCACGCAGATCGTCTGGTCGTAACACGCCCGCTTGCCATCGCGCCCAAATGGCTTCAATCTGCGCGATTTTCGTCTCGATCTGGGCCAGATACTGCTGTTGGAGATCGGCCAAGAGGGAGTGCGCTTCGTCAGGATTTGCCTTCATACCGTCCAACGCTCCCTCAGCCGTCTGATCCAGCGTGTGAACTGCATCAGACGGTCCATTTGTTAGGCATCATCATACCTGATTAAACGTTTTTTCACCCTATCCGTGGCAGATCGAATTGAGCGATTCGGATTAAGAAATTCTGACAATAATGAGAGATCACTCCCCCTATTTGCGGTTTGGCGCCGGCGGCGCGATCACGACCAAGGCAACACCGCATGAGGCGATGACCAACCCGGTAAGCGCGAGCCACCCTAACCGCTCGCCAAACAAGAGCCATGCCTCAATCGCCGTTGCCGGTGGCACCAGATAAAAGAGACTCGATACCCGCGCCGCCGAGCGCGCTCGAATCAGCAGCATCAAGAGCAAGATGGCTCCGATTGACAAGACGAATGTCAACCATAGCAGCGCCCCCATCAATGCCGGTTGCCAATTGATTTCCCGCTGCTCTAGCGCCAAAGCCAATGGGGCAGTCACCGCTAGCGCCCCCATGTACTGTGCCCACGTTCCACTGAGCAGCGGCAAGCCAACGCCAAATCGCTTCTGATAGAGCGTGCCGGCTGTTGTCGCCAATAGCGCAATGATCGCTGCAGCCAGTGTTACCGGCGTAATTAATGGCGGTCCTGCTACTATCAGTTTATCACTCACTACGACCCCGACACCGGCTAAGCCGAGCGCCAATCCCAACCATTGCCGCCACGCAATCTGTTCGCCCAACATCCATTGACTGATCAGCGCGGTTAATATCGGCTGCAAACTAACGATGAGCGCCGTAAGACCCGCCGGCATGCCGCCGTCAATCGCAAAAAAGACCCCACCCAAATATCCGCTGTGGAGGAGAATGCCAACTATCGCACTATGTCCGTAGGCAGCAGGGTGCGTGAGCCATGGCTGCCGAAAGATCACTATCAAGCCGCCAAGAACAACCAATACTAGCACAAAGCGGATGCTCAGAAAGGTAAACGGTTCAATGTACGGCAAGCCAAAGCGCGCTCCAATAAATCCAGTGCTCCAGAGCAGCACGAAGAGCAATGGAGCGATGGCAGCGAAGCGTGCAGAAGCACCGGTGTGATTTTTCATACAGAATCTTTTTCTTTCAGTATAACAACCTTGTTCATCAAGCTCCCATTTTATGCTAAACTATGGTCTGTGCCGAATATCACATATCAGGCCGCATGGCGAGGAGGTTTCAGATGAGCTGGCGAGGTTCTGGACAGAGCGGTTTTCGTCCGCGCAGCAGTAGCCGCAGCAGTGGCAATGGCGGTTCGAGTTTTTCCGGCGGTAGCGCCGGTGGGCCGCCGCTCAGCGTCATGATTGGGTTGGCGTTTGGCGTTGGTCTCGTTGCGCTATTCATTGTGATTGCCTATAATGCCAATCAAGGTGGGTTTGTCGCCGCAGGGCCGCGTCCCACTGCAACTCCCCGCCCAACCGCAACCCCCCGCCCGACCCAAGCGCCGGCAGCCACTCAGCCAACGCGAGCGCCAGCCACCCAAGCTACTAACGCTCCCGGTGGCACGAATGTGGTGAATGAGACCCCAGCCCAAACGATCCAGATTCAGGCTGATCCGAATGCTTTGGCATTCGCTCAGACTTCACTGACTGCGCCTGCCAATACTGTTGTGAAGCTCGATTTCGTTAACCAAAACAATCTCGGCGTTCAACATAACTGGGTGCTGGTCAACGGTGGCGATGATGTGGCC
>JANWYE010000390.1 GCA_025057175.1 Chloroflexus sp.
CAACCCGAAGTTCTGGTGGCGGCACCGCTCGTTTAAATCCCCTCCCGGGTATTTTGGTTTTTTGACCCCGTAGGCTTGCCGGCGTCTTCGAGGACGCCGGCGATTTTCGTTTCAATCCCCTCACGGGGATTTTGGTTTTTTGAACCCAAAAGAACAAGCTATGCGCGTGCGCGTACATGCGTATGCGGTTTCAATCCCCTCACGGGGATTTTGGTTTTTTGAACCCGAAGCAGAAGGCGGCGTGGGCGGCGGCGCGGGCGATCGTGTTTCAATCCCCTCACGGGGATTTTGGTTTTTTGAACGACGGAGGAACAGTGGGCGGAACTAACGGCGCTAATCCTCCAGTTTCAATCCCCTCACGGGGATTTTGGTTTTTTGAACTTAAAATGATCCGGATGTTCTTTAAGAAGGCAATGGCCCGGTTTCAATCCCCTCACGGGGATTTTGGTTTTTTGAACGGGCACGTGACCCAGATCATCTACAGTGGCTTTCCACGGCGTCGGTTTCAATCCCCTCACGGGGATTTTGGTTTTTTGAACCGGCATAACGAACGCCACGCGATGGTTGTCGAGCGCCGAGCGGTTTCAATCCCCTCACGGGGATTTTGGTTTTTTGAACCAGGTGCGGGGAGAGTGGGTCAAGATTAAAGACCTCTGACCGTTTCAATCCCCTCACGGGGATTTTGGTTTTTTGAACTTGTGGCGCTTGCCACAACGTGAAGCGGCGATGCTTATGCCGGTTTCAATCCCCTCACGGGGATTTTGGTTTTTTGAACGTTAAGCAAGTTAGTAATGAGGAGGTACGTATGAATATCTGTTTCAATCCCCTCACGGGGATTTTGGTTTTTTGAACCTGCTGAGCAAGAAAAGCTCTACCTCGGAGTAGGTACGGGAGGTTTCAATCCCCTCACGGGGATTTTGGTTTTTTGAACTTGTCGCTGCCGGATACCACAACGGCTTCAGCG
>JANWYE010000391.1 GCA_025057175.1 Chloroflexus sp.
CTGCAATCCTTGCCAGCCACCATAATCGCCGAGCAGTTGTTGGGCTAGTTGTAAGACATTGGTGCCACTAACGCCAACGCGAAGCAAGATAGCCAGTAACTCGGCATCGCTGAGTGCGCCAGCCCCTAGCCGCGCTAGCCGTTCACGCGGTTGGTCGTGGTAAGGCAATTCGTTCATGCGTAGTGATAACACGCTTTCCTCGCGCTGAAAATCCGCTCCTACTATAAATACCGCGCGAGCACGCGAAAAGATTCGCGGTTTGTTATGGACACGTGTTTTGTGCGGGTGAGGTACAGTCCGTACTCGAAGGAGATTGCTTCGCCGCGCAGCGGGCGGCTCGCAATGACAGAATATGAGGCGGAAGCAACCGCTGAGGGGGTACATCCTGTGCCCCCTTGTCATTGCGAGGGGGCGGTACGCCCCCGCAGCAATCCCCCGCGAGAGCGAGAGGAACCGCTGAGGGGGTACATCCCGTACCCGAAGGAGATTGCTTCGCCGCGCTGCGCGCGGCTCGCAATGACAAGAGGGGAGGGGAGATGGCGTCGCCGCGCTGCGCGCTCTGCGCAATGACATAACTAATCACTACTGGCAAATGATCGTCGGCAGGCGGCGCGTGCGCAACAACGCTTCGGTGGTTGATCCGATCACCAAATCGCTTAGCGGATCGCGGTGGCCATAGCCACCCATAACTAATAGGTCGGCGCGGGTCTGCTCGGCGGCGTGGATGATGGCCGGCGCCGGCTCGCCGCGTTCAAGAATGTAGCCGGCAGCGATGTTGTATCGTTCGAGGTAGTGAAAGGCGCGCATGCGCACTGACTCGGCGCTGGCTTGGCCATCGAGCACAGTGACGACGTTGAGCGCTAGCCGCCAGCGCGCGGCTAGATAGGCTGCTAGGTAGAGCGCCTCTTCAGCTTTACGGCTGCCATCATACGCCAGCAGCAGGCGCTCTATCCGTTCGACGGC
>JANWYE010000392.1:0-239 GCA_025057175.1 Chloroflexus sp.
TGTGGAGCCATGCATGGCAAGTGTGGACGCTTGCCCGCCTGTAATCGCCTCCTGCACGAGGTCGAAGTACGCCGTGCCGACGAACGCCTGATGCTCGGTGGCGCGGAAGCCCTCCTCGCGGGCTTTGAACTCCGCCTCCTGCAAATCGGCGTAGGCGGTCATGCCCGTTTGCGCGTAGCCCTTCGCCAGCTGGAAGGTGATGTAGTTCAGCGCGTGGAAGCCCGCCAGCGTGATGAACT
>JANWYE010000392.1:249-961 GCA_025057175.1 Chloroflexus sp.
TCGCACCCAGCTCGCGCTGGAACTTGGCAATCGTGTCGGCGTCGAGCAGCTTCTTCCAGTTGAACGAGGGCGAGCAGTTGTACGCCAGCAGCTTGCCCGGATACTGCTTGTGAATCGCCTCGGCGAACTGGCGCGCCTCGTTCAGGTCGGGCGTGGAGGTCTCGAACCACAGCATGTCGGCATAAGGAGCGTAAGCCAGCCCGCGTGCGATAGCGGCTTCGATGCCATTGCGCACGGCGTAGAAGCCCTCGTAGGTGCGCTCACCGGTCAGGAACGGCTGGTCATACGGGTCGATGTCGCTGGTGAGCAGCGTGGCGTTCAGCGCGTCGGTGCGCGCAATGAGAATCGTGGGTGCGCCCATCACATCGGCGGCAAAGCGCGCGGCGACCAGTTTCTGGATGAACTCGCGCGTGGGAACCAGCACTTTACCGCCCAAATGTCCGCACTTTTTGGCGGAGGCGAGCTGATCTTCGTAATGCACGCCCGCCGCGCCTGCTTCAATCAGGGCTTTGGTGAGTTCGAAAGTGTGCAACACGCCGCCGAAGCCCGCCTCGCCGTCCGCCACAATCGGCGCGTACCAGTAGATGTCGTTTCTGCCCTGCGCGTGTTGCTTCTCATCCTCGCGACGGAAGGCGTTGTTGATGCGCCTCACGACGGCGGGCACGCTGTTGACGGGATAGAGGCTCAGGTCAGGGTAGGTCTGATACGACAG
>JANWYE010000393.1 GCA_025057175.1 Chloroflexus sp.
ATGGACGAACGAACTCGGCTGACGTTTAAAGTCGCAGCCGTGATCGGGCGCAGTTTCCCCTTACGCTTATTGCACCACATTCATCCCGCGTGGTTGAGTGAAACGGAACTACGCCACGATATTGAGTCCCTTTTGCGCGATCAACTGATCGAAATCGAGATGACCGATCCAGAACCAGTGTACCGCTTTAGTTTCGGAATTGCCCATGAAGCCGCCTACACTAGCCTGCTCTTCGCGCAACGGCGCGAACTGCATCAAGCCATTTACCAATGGTATATCAATGCTTACCATACCGAGCTAGCCCAGATGGAAGCGCCACTGGCAGTGTACGATGTGCTCATCCATCATGGGCTGCGGGCCGAGCTATGGCCAGCAGTTATTGAGCTTTGCCAACAGGCAGCCTTGATCAGCGCACGCCGCTCGCTCTTTAACAGCGCACTGCGCTATATTGAACAGGGTATTGGACTACCCGACCACGGCGATCGCCGCGCCGAATTGCTCGCTTTGCGGATGCTGATCAATGATCGCACCGGCAACCATCTGCACCAGAGTGAAGATTTCATCCTCTTGCAAAGCTTGTTGCGCGAGCATGATCAGCCAATCACTCACGCCATTGCTGCGGTGCTTCACCTGCGCCATACGCTCGTCAGCGGAGCGTTGCCTTTCTTTGATGCCCATCTTGCCTATGCTCAAACCCAGATTGATCGGCTCAGCTACAGCGACGCTGTGTTCAGCCGGTTGCTGCAAGCCTGCGTTTGGCTCATTAATGCCCAACGATCCGTGCTTAAGCGGCAGGGTCGAGACTCCATCACCATTCTCAACCGCGCTGACCGGCTGTGCGCCATGTTGTCGCACCAACCTGCCCCTACGCATCCATTAGCGAGTCTTATCCCTATCGAGAGCATCACAGCGCAAAGCAATGAGTTGCATGGCTGGATTCTCTTTGAAATGGGCGC
>JANWYE010000394.1 GCA_025057175.1 Chloroflexus sp.
GCGCTTGAACAGCTCGAACCGCATTACCGGCTGGTGTTGACGTTGTATTACTTCGAAGATTTAAAGTATACCGATATCGCCGAGATCCTTGACCTGCCTCTCAATACGGTCAAGAGCCATATCCGGCGCGGCAAAGAACGCCTTGCGCAACTGTTACAGGCCAACGACCCACCGGCCACCCGCGCTGTCAACCAACCGGCGCCTAAACCGGTTGATGACCAACTGCTGCGCATTACACCGCTGCGCCTGCTACCGGGGTGGGGAAGGAGGTGAGTTATGTCTACGCCACTACCAACACCACCGCCAGATGAATTGCTTGACGCGGCGCTCCGCCACGAGTTGCGCTGGGAAGCGCCACCTGAGTTGACCAACCGGCTCTTGCAACTGGTGCCGAGCGCATCACCATACGTCGTCACCACCAGCGTACCACTGCCGCGTTGGCGTTTCTATCTCGCTATTGCCTTGATCGCCTTGGCAGTGCTGGTATCTATCATTGGGACTACCTATCTCTATCAGATTGTCTGGTTCCAACTTGGCGCTGGCTCGTTGATTGCCCAACTTGAAGCGTTGCCCGCTCGCTTGTTGCAATCGCTCTACGAGACCCTTCCCTTTGCCCGCGAGCTGGTAAGCATCGCAACCCTTATCCGCGACCAGTTGCATTGGTTGTTGCTGGCGCTGGTGCTCTGGATCTTGCTCGATACGTGGCAGCCTGAACGGCGCTTGGCAGGTAACGAACAATCATCATCATAAGGCATGAGGGTGGGTTTGAAACTCGCCCTCACACGCGCCCGCACGCCTATGCTGCAACTACTGGCGTCTTTTCATGCCAGAGATAGGTCGCCCACGGCTCTGCCGGATAGACGCGCTGCGGGCGCAATGGATTGATCCGGGCATTGAGCAGTGCGCCGCGCCGCAGCTCTGGCAAGCCGGCCTCTTCCACTAACCACAGCACCCG
>JANWYE010000395.1 GCA_025057175.1 Chloroflexus sp.
AGTTAGTAGAACTCGGCGTTTACCATTGGATAGTGCCACTGCTCGATCGGCATGGCGCCCGAGTCGAACCAGCAGTCGGCGACATCGGGGATGCGCCGCATCAGCCCGTGCTGCGGATCGACCCAGGTAATCTCATCAACGTAGGGACGGTGCAGCTCCAGGTCCTTCAGGCTGCGCCCGACTTTTTGCTCCAGCTCCGCCAGCGAGCCGATGCACTCGGCATAGCCGTCTTCCGCCATCCAGATCGGGATCGGCGTACCCCAGTAGCGCTCACGGCTCACAGCCCAGTCGATATTGTTTTCCAGCCAGTTGCCGAATCGTCCGTCGCGGATATGCTCCGGCACCCAATTGATCAGCTTGTTGTTCGCTACCAGACGGTCTTTCATCGCTGTGGTGCGGATGTACCACGAGCGTTTGGCGTAGTAGAGCAGCGGCGTGTCGCAGCGCCAGCAGAAGGGATACGAGTGCTTGACGCGCCCGCTCTTCAGCAGCAAGCCGCGCGCCTTCAGGTTGCGCGTGATGTCCGGGTCCGCCTGTTTGAAGAACTTGCCAGCGAAGCCGAGCGAGGCGAACTCTGGCAGCACATTCCCTGCCAGATCAACCGAGAAGAGCGTCGGCAGACCGTACTTCCTGCCAATCTCGAGGTCGCCATAGGCAGGCGCGATATGCACGATGCCGGTGCCGTCCTCCAGCGACACAAAATCATCGGCGACGACGGTATAGGCGCGCGACCAGTCCACCGTGTCGCCCGGCGCGGGGACGCCGTCGAACAGATTTTCGTAGCGCGCGCCGACCAGATCGGCGCCCTGGAATGTGTGCTCGACGGTCACGCCATCGCCAAGGACGGTGTGGACCAACGCCTCTGCCAGGACCAGGCGCTCGCCGTCGCGCGACGCCACAACATACGTGGCGTCAGGTTTGACTGCCAGCGCCACATTGGCGGGCAACGTCCAGG
>JANWYE010000396.1 GCA_025057175.1 Chloroflexus sp.
GGTCTGGATTACATTCAAAAAACCAAAATCCCCGTGAGGGGATTGAAACTCTAATTACAATAGGGATATATATCACAGTATGAGATTGCATTCAAAAAACCAAAATCCCCGTGAGGGGATTGAAACGGTCGCGTAAACCGGCCTGTTGCCGGCGACGTAAAGATAAATTCAAAAAACCAAAATCCCCGTGAGGGGATTGAAACGTGCCACATGTGCGCGCCCACGGAGTAGGTGACCAGCCCATTCAAAAAACCAAAATCCCCGTGAGGGGATTGAAACCCAAATTTGTCAAATTTGGCGTCATAATGCTTTTTGTATTCAAAAAACCAAAATCCCCGTGAGGGGATTGAAACTTAAGTACGTCAACAAACGCCGCACAATGCGTATCTTTGACATTCAAAAAACCAAAATCCCCGTGAGGGGATTGAAACTGATTAGGGGTAGGTTTTGGTCATAGTCTCTAGTTTCTTTAATTCAAAAAACCAAAATCCCCGTGAGGGGATTGAAACTCGCTGTGATCAACCCAGTTGAAGTGCAGCGAGCAATCAAATTCAAAAAACCAAAATCCCCGTGAGGGGATTGAAACCTATTATCAACAACGATTGTCACAATTACGCGAAGAGTTGATTCAAAAAACCAAAATCCCCGTGAGGGGATTGAAACCTAATTGCACTGCCGGCTCTGGAAGTTCCATGATACCCGATTCAAAAAACCAAAATCCCCGTGAGGGGATTGAAACCGGCTAGCAGCGTAGTAAATCGCCCCCTTGCGTGACAATTGAATTCAAAAAACCAAAATCCCCGTGAGGGGATTGAAACCATACACGGCCCAGTCTTACCACTAACGCCCTACCCGCATTCAAAAAACCAAAATCCCCGTGAGGGGATTGAAACCAACGTGTGCCCGTATCTCATATTCGGTTAACGTTTGTATTCAAAAAACCAAAATCCCCGTG
>JANWYE010000397.1 GCA_025057175.1 Chloroflexus sp.
CGGGTGCTGTGGTTAGTGGAAGAGGCCGGCTTGCCAGAGCTGCGGCGCGGCGCACTGCTCAATGCCCGGATCAATCCGTTGCGCCCGCAGCGCGTCTATCCGGCAGAGCCGTGGGCAACCTATCTCTGGCATGAAAAGACGCCAGTAGTTGCAGCATAGGCATGCGGGCGCGTGTGAGGGCGGGTTTTACACCCGCCCTTATGATGATGATTGTTCGTTCAAGCGCCGTTCGGGCTGCCACGTATCAAGTAGGATCCAGAGCACTAGCGCCAGCAACAACCAATGCAACTGGTCGCGGATAAGGGCAGCGATGCTTACCAGCTCGCGGGCGAAGGGAAGGGTATCGTAGAGCGATTGCAACAAGCGGGCAGGCAACGCTTCAAGTTGCGCAATCAATGAGCCGGCGCCAAGTTGGAACCAGACAATCTGATAGAGATAGGTCGTGCCAAGGATAGACGCCAGCACTGCCAAGGCGATCAAGGCAATAGCGAGATAGAAACGCCAACGCGGCAGTGGTGTGCTGGTGGCAGCGGCGACGGTTGGTGATGCGCTCGGCACCAGTTGCAAGAGCCGATTGGTCAACTCAGGCGGCGCTTCCCAGCGCAACTCGTGGCGGAGCGCCGCGTCAAGCAATTCATCTGGTGGTGGTGTTGGCAGTGGCGTAGACATAACTCACCTCCTTCCCCACCCCGGTAGCAGGCGCAGCGGTGTCATGCGCAGCAGGTGGTCATCAGCCGGTTTAGGCGCCGGTTGGTTGACAGCGCGGGTGGCCGGTGGGTCGTTGGCCTGCAACAGTTGCGCAAGGCGCTCTTTGCCGCGCCGGATATGGCTCTTGACCGTATTGAGGGGCAGGTCAAGGATCTCGGCAATATCGGTATACTTTAAATCTTCGAAGTAATACAACGTCAACACCAGCCGGTAATGCGGTTCGAGCTGTTCAAGCGC
>JANWYE010000398.1 GCA_025057175.1 Chloroflexus sp.
TCCCCTCACGGGGATTTTGGTTTTTTGAACACTTCTTGAGAAACTGCATTGTTGTACTCCTTTCTTCCGTTTCAATCCCCTCACGGGGATTTTGGTTTTTTGAACATGACGATACTGTCAAGTGGATCAACCGTTACCTGATGCAATGTTTCAATCCCCTCACGGGGATTTTGGTTTTTTGAACTCTACTCATCCGAGGGGTCGCTCAGCCGCGACCTGGCCGCGTTTCAATCCCCTCACGGGGATTTTGGTTTTTTGAACGAACAGATCAGCCCAGAAGACTGGGCGGAACTGGTCGAACTGTTTCAATCCCCTCACGGGGATTTTGGTTTTTTGAATTTTGGGGGGTGCCGCTTGCGGCGCGTGACGTGCTCGTGGTTTCAATCCCCTCACGGGGATTTTGGTTTTTTGAATTTGAAGGCGAATTTGTGCGTTGCGCAATTACACTGCGCGCGTTTCAATCCCCTCACGGGGATTTTGGTTTTTTGAATTGATCACCGTCGAGCAAAGCAACGGTGATCACCACAAGGTGTTTCAATCCCCTCACGGGGATTTTGGTTTTTTGAATAAGATCATCTTGCCGTTTAACGTCATTTCGAATGTCGCGTTTCAATCCCCTCACGGGGATTTTGGTTTTTTGAATCCCTTCCCCGCTACTCAGTTGTCGGCCCGCCCCCGCGAGGTTTCAATCCCCTCACGGGGATTTTGGTTTTTTGAATTTGAGGCTTTACCGGAGCCTGCGCGGCAGGCCGCGATAGCGGGTTTCAATCCCCTCACGGGGATTTTGGTTTTTTGAATTCTTTAAGAAGCTGATCGCGAAGTTTGCACGGTTGCTCGGTTTCAATCCCCTCACGGGGATTTTGGTTTTTTGAATCAACGGGTTCTCGCCGCGACAAGCGGCGGAACTCCTTGCTAAGTTTCAATCCCCTCACGGGGATTTT
>JANWYE010000399.1 GCA_025057175.1 Chloroflexus sp.
GAAGCGGCAGGTGAGACCGCAGCAGGCGGGTTGCTGACACAGGCGCTGCTGCGGGTCTTGCGCGGCGAAGAGCTCATCGGCGATGGCGAAGTCACGATCAGTCAGATCGATGACTGGCTGAAGCAGCAGTTTGCCGACCAGGCAACCCAGAAACCCTACCTGCTGATCGAGGGCGACTACCGCTTGACGCTGGCGGACCACCGCGTGCGGCTGGAAGCGCAGCGCACGGCTGCCGAACGGCAACGCCGCCGCGACGAGGCGCTGGCACTGATCGCGCGCTGGTGCTCGCGCGACAGCCTTGCTCGCGCTGCCGAGTTGCAGACCGGCTTCGTCGGGCGAGTCCAGGAGCTGGAAGACATCCGGCAGCACATCGCTCAGCTCCGTCCCGACGGCGGCTACCTGCTCGTCACCGGCGTGGCCGGGCAGGGCAAGAGCAGCATCCTGGCGCAGCTCCTCAAGGATGCCGACCCGCCGATCCCGGCGTACTTCATCCGCTTCACCCCCGGTCCTGCCGAACAGGCGGCGCTGCTCGGTCACCTGGTCGCCGAACTGCTGCTGCAGAACGGGCTGGAAGAGGAGGCGTCGACCTATCTCTCCGACGCAGCGAACGCCATCACACTGCGCAACAGTCTCGTGTCCCTGATGGAGCGGCTGAGCCAGGAGCGACAGTTGACCCTGGTGATTGATGGTCTCGACCAAATTCCGGTGGACTACGGCATCGGTCAGCGCGACCTCAGCTTTTTGCCTGAACGGTTGCCCGAAGGGGTGGTTGTGGTCATCGGCACGCGCCCTGACGACACGCTGGTCCCGCTCACACTGCTGACGCCGTGCCGGGAATACCAATTGCCGCCGCTCAGTCCGAATGACTTCGCCGCGCTGCTCGCGCAGCGTGGCGTGACGTTGAGTGAGGGCGACCGCCAGGCGTTGCACGCG
>JANWYE010000039.1:0-6123 GCA_025057175.1 Chloroflexus sp.
GCAAGTCCGGCCATGCAGCGTTGGCGTCTAAACGAAGCCGTAGCCCGTCACGGCTGCCTTTAATCGTGATCAAGTCGCTCATGGCCATACTACCAGTATAGAACGTATGATTGCGAGAAATTATAGCATAGCCAGCGCATGTTGTCGCGCTTTTGCGCCGGGATGCTGCTTACAGGGATGGTGAAGAGGATAGTCCTTGCCCCCTCTCCCACGGAGTGGGAGAGGGGGAATAACGGAGGTGCATGCCATTGCGCACCGCGCCCAGCGCGGCGAAGCAATCCCCTGCGAGCGCGGGAGGCGCCCCTGTCAAGGACTTTTTCCCGCCTGAGCAGGAGATTGCTGCGGGTGCTGCGCACCCTCGCAATGACATGGGGGACTCGCTTGAGCGGGAGACTACCCAGCTATAACCCCGCACATCATGTATAATATCAACATCAATTGATATAAATTAGGAGGATGCTATGGCGGTGCGGGTGGGGATTAATGGCTTTGGCCGGATTGGGCGGTTGGCGTTGCGGGCGGCATGGGGATGGCCTGAATTGGAGTTTGCCCATATTAACGAGATCGGTGGCGATGCGGCAGTCGCGGCGCATTTGCTCACGTTCGATTCGGTGCATGGACGCTGGCATCACGAGGCGCAGGGTGAGGGCGATCAGTTGGTGATTGATGGCAAGCCGGTTGGCTATAGCCAGATCAAAGACCCCGGCGCGGTGCCATGGGCGGCAGCCGGAGTCGAGATTGTGCTTGAGGCAACCGGGAAGTTCCGTACGCCAGACCAATTGGCGGCCTATTTTGCCGCTGGCGTTAAGAAGGTGATTGTGGCAGCGCCGGTGAAGGGTGAGGCGCTGAATATTGTGATGGGGGTGAATGATCATTGGTACGACCCTGCCCGCCATCATCTGTTGACAGCGGCCTCGTGTACGACCAACTGCCTTGCACCGGTGGTGAAGGTGATTCACGAGGGGATCGGCATTCGCCACGGTATGATCACCACGATCCACAGTTCAACCAACACCCAGAGCGTGCATGACCAGCCTCACAAAGACTTGCGGCGAGCGCGGGCGTCGAGCCTATCGCTGGTGCCGACCACCACCGGTTCGGCGACGGCGATCGGGCTGATCTTTCCCGAATTGCAGGGCAAGCTCGATGGGCAAGCGGTGCGGGTGCCGCTGCTCAACGCTTCGCTGACCGATTGCGTGTTTGAGGTGGCGCGGCCGACCACTATCGCCGAAGTGAATGGGTTGCTGCGCGCTGCCGCCGAAGGCCCGCTGAAGGGTATTTTAGCCTATGAGACGCGCCCGCTGGTGTCGATTGATTTTGTCACTAACCCTCACTCGGCGATTATCGACTCGCTGTGTACGATGGTGACTGATGGGACGCAGGTTAAGATTTATGCGTGGTACGACAACGAGTGGGGCTATGCCAACCGGTATGTTGAATTAGCGCGAAAGGTGGCGATGGCGTTATGAAACCGGCCCAATCTGTGAGCGCGGCGACGCCCACTGCCGAGCAGCGGCGCGCTGACCGGCGCAACTATCTGTTAGTAACGGCGGCCTACTGGGCCGATACACTAACCGACGGCGCGATCCGCATGCTGGTGCTGTTCTATTTTGCGCAGCTCGGTTATTCGCCGTTTGCGGTAGCGTCGCTCTTTCTGTTCTACGAGATCTTTGGCGTGATCACCAATCTGTTTGGCGGCTACCTCGGCGCGCGGTTCGGCCTCAAAACTACCCTCTTCCTCGGCTTGGTCACCCAACTGATCGCGTTGAGCATGCTGGCCTTTGCGCCGCCTTCGTTGCTGGTCGTGCCGTATGTGATGGCAGCGCAAGCGTTGTCGGGCATCGCCAAAGACTTGACCAAGATGTCATCGAAGAGCGCGGTCAAGTTAGTGGCTGGCGAAGGTGAAGGCCAGCTCTACCGCTGGGTAAGCGTGCTTACCGGCTCGAAGAACGCCATCAAGGGGTTGGGCTTCTTTGTTGGCGCGCTCCTGCTCAGTCTGCTCGGCTTCCAGACTGCGCTGTTGATACTGGCGGCGCTGGTGCTGGTGGCGCTGATCGGCGCGGTCAGCGCGATCAGCGGCGATCTCGGCGCAGCCGACAAGAAGGCCAAGTTCAAGCAAATGTTTTCTCCTAACCGAGCGGTCAACCTACTGGCTGCGGCCCGCATCTTCCTCTTCGGCGCGCGCGATGTCTGGTTTGTGGTCGGCTTGCCGGTCTTCTTTATCACCGTGCTTGGCTGGGACTTCTGGCTGGCGGGTGGCTTCATGGCAGCATGGACAATCGGCTATGGCTTTGTGCAAGCCTCGACGCCGGCGCTGATCCGGCGGCGAGTGGCCGGGGCGCGCGCCCCTGACGGACGCACCGCGATGTGGCTGGCCTTCGCGCTGGCTGCCTTTCCAGCGGGGATTGCCATGGCGCTTAGCGCCGGTCTAGCGCCAACTTTCGCTGTAGTCGGCGGCTTGCTCGCTTTTGGCATCATCTTTGCCCTCAATTCGGCGGTGCATAGCTACCTCATTCTCGCCTACGCCGACGACGCCAAAGTCGCGATGAATGTCGGCTTTTATTACATGGCCAACGCGCTAGGGCGATTGACCGGCACCGTCTTGTCGGGCGCGCTCTACCAATGGGGGATGCAGAGCGGCCTTTACGGTGGCCTGATCGCTTGCCTTTGGGCTTCAGCGGGGTTTGTGCTACTGGCCGGGTTGCTCTCGATCCGGCTGCCGGCGCCGGTGCGAGTTGTGACCGGCGAGTGGAAAGTGGCGGGGGAGTAGCGCCGGCGCGGTGGGCCGCTGGAGGTGTTTGCACCAAAGAGAACGCCGGTTTCGGGCTGCTAACACCAAGTGGCAACGATTTTTACCGTAGAGGGCGCGGAGGAAAGAGTCATGCACCGAAAAGCGCGAGGTTGCGCAACTTTGGCAGTGAACGCGCGCAACCTTTTGCGTCATTGTTCGTGCTACAATTGAAGTTGTCACGGTGAGTTTATGCCACGAAGGTATACCGATGCTTACCCGTCTGAAAGTGTCGGGATTCAAAAATCTGGACGTTGACGTATCGTTTGGCCCCTTCACCTGTATAGCCGGCGCCAATGGTACCGGCAAGTCTAATCTGTTCGACGCGATCCAGTTTCTGAGCAAGCTCTCTGACCATACCTTGCTCGATGCGGCAATGTCTGTGCGATCAGAAGGTGGACGTTTCACGGAAATACGCCATCTCTTTCACCGCGCAGGCAATCGTTTCGCCGAGCAGATGAGCTTCGAGGCCGAGATGATCGTTCCGCCTGAGGGCACTGATGATCTCGGCCAGCCAGCGAAGGCGTCGATTACCTTTCTACGTTACCGGTTAGTTCTCAGCTACCGGCGATCGGAAAGCCGCGCTAGCACAGAAGGTCTTGAAATCCTTGCCGAGGAGTTAACCCATATCAATATTGGCGACGCGGCCAAACACCTGCGTTTCCCCCATTCACCGGCGTGGCGACGCTCGGTCGTCAAAGGCCGGCGCACAGGGCCGCTTATTTCGACGCAGGAAAAGGACGGTAAACGCCTCATCAAATTGCATCAGGAAGGCGCTGCTGGTAGACCACGCGAGTATCTGGCGGAAACTTTGCCACGCACAGTGCTTTCATCTGCTAATGCGATGGAAAGTCCGACCACGCTGCTGGCTCGCCGCGAGATGCAATCGTGGCGACTGTTACAACTAGAACCCTCGGCACTGCGCAGACCTGATGAACTAACAGCGCCGACCCGGCTCAGCATGAACGGTGCGCACATCCCGGCTACGCTGAATTACTTGGCGTATGCGCCACACCAGAGCGATATCTCTGGCGAGGCAATTTTTGACAAGTTAGCGAACCGTTTGTCTGAATTGATTGAGCATGTGCGATCAATCCGTGTCGATCGTGACGAGCAGCGCCAATTGTTGACGTTGGAAGTGATCGACCATAGTGGCACAAATCTACCGGCACGCGCTCTCTCTGATGGCACACTTCGCTTTCTAGCCCTCGCATTGCTAGCGCTTGATCCACGCGAAACCGGCTTGATCTGTCTCGAAGAGCCAGAAAATGGCATTCATCCTGAGCGCATCCCGGCTATGTTGCGGCTGTTGCGCGATATGGCTGTTGACCCTAATTATGAGGTAGGCGTCGATAATCCGCTGCGCCAAGTGATCATCAATACTCACTCACCAATCGTTGTCAGCGAGGTGTACGATGACGAGCTGCTGGTAGCCGAGTTGTACAACAAATGGCACGATGGCATCATGACCCGTAGTGCCAAATTCAACTGGTTGCCAAACACATGGCGCAGCGAGGTTAATCCAACTACACCACCGGTAGCGCGCGGAAAACTGCTAGCGTATCTCAACCCCATCAGTGTAGCGCTAACCAACAACGCGCGTAACCGCACTACGCGCCGCCGGGTGGTCGAACGGCCCGACTTGCAACCCTATCTGCCTACGTTTGAATGAACATGCTCACTTATACGTTGGTTACCGATGGTCGTTCTGATGCTGCGTTGTTACCAATTCTCACTTGGCTTCTCTGCGAGCACGGCATTACTGAAGTGCAAGCTCAATGGGCCGATCTGCAGCGGGCAGGACTACCACGCCACCCCTCACTGACTGACAGGCTGAGGGCTGCGTTAGAGCTATACCCCTGCGACATCCTCTTCATTCACCGCGATGCAGAACGCGAGCTACGCCAACAACGCATTGCCGAGATCGAACACGCGCTAGCAGATATACCTACGCATCTACGGGTAGCTAGAGAAATCTGCGTAGTACCGGTACGAATGACTGAGGCTTGGCTGCTCTTCGATGAAGCGGCTATCAAGCAGGCTGCCGGCAATAGACAATCGCAAGAACGACTTGATCTTCCGCCATTGCGTAAGCTTGAAGATGTGCCTAATCCGAAACAGATCTTGCACAATTGTCTTAGACGCGCCAGCGGGCTGCGTGGCCGCCGGCTCGATCAGTTCCCGGTTCATGAACGGGTGCGACGCCTTGCCGAATTGATAGAAGACTTCTCACCATTACGAGAGTTACCAGCATTCCAAGCGCTCGATCAAAATGTGCGGCGCGTGGTTGTAACAGCAGGATGGTAAACCAAAGCGAAGCAACATATGTTCGATGATCGCCCTATCCCGCACCCTCCCCTGCTATAGCCCCTACCCTCCCTGTTCGCGCACCACCCAGCGCGTCCCGGCCCACACCATCACCGCCATGCCGATCAACTCGACCAGCGACTGCACCACAATCACCAGAGCCGCCACTTCCCAACCCGGCGGCAGGCTCAGGGCTAGTGGCAGCACCACAAACGAATTGCGCGTGCTAAAGCTAAACAGCAACACTCGGCCACGACGAGCCGGCAGGCGGCCCCACCAGGCGAGCAGGCGAGCCAATAATGCAGCGATCAGCAAAAACGCCACAAATGCTGGCGTTACCACCGGCAGCACCGCCAGCGCAGCCAGCGCCGCCATCGCCTGCGAGGTGGCAATTGCCGCAACCACCAGCGCGAGCAGCGGCACGGTCAGCGCCGCGCTGCGTTGCCGCCAAATCTGCCGCGCAGGCCGCGCTTCGAGCCAGCGTTCGCCAGCAATCGCTACCAGCAGCGGAACAAAGATAATCAGCAGTGCCGGCCAGATATTCAAACCGGCGATCAGATCGAGCGTCGCGGGGTCGAGCATCAGCCAAAGGTAGAGCGGCAACAATGCACCTTGGACAATCAGCAGTAGCGGCGTAACTGCCAATGCCCGCGCCGTATCGCCGCCGCCGAGATGGCAAAAAGCGATGAACCAATCGGTGCAGGGCACCAGCAAAACCAGCGCCACACCCAACCGCAGCGCCGCTTCGGGTGGCAGCCAGTGCAGCAGCAGCCAAACCACCATTGGCAAGATGAGGAAATTGCCGAGCAATAGCAACACCACTAGTCGCCGATCTACTAAAGCTTCGCGTAGATGCAACAGGGGGATCTGGAGAAAGGTGACGGTCAGCAGCAAGGCCAACAACGGCCAGAGAGCTTGATCGGCGATTGGCCCTAAGGCGGGCCAGCGTTGGCCAATGACGAGACCGGCAGCAATGGCGATCAGGTAGATAAGGGCTTGGTAGCGTTCGAGGCGAGCAATGGTCATAA
>JANWYE010000039.1:6221-20953 GCA_025057175.1 Chloroflexus sp.
CGCCGATGGCGTGAGTGTCGCGACCGGCTGCTGGCTGGGCCGGCGCACCATGCGCCTCGTTGATGAGGGTAAAGTCGCGGCAACCTTCGTTGATAGCCAGACTGGGCAGGCAGTGCGGATCACGCCTCGCCCCGACTCGCGCGAGCAAGCGCGCCGATTTGCGCCCGACGCCCGCAGTCGTTGGCATGCGTACCTAATTGCGTATCAACTGATGCCGGTGACCGACCTGCTAGCAGCCCAACCGGTGACGTTGACCGTCGATCTGAAGGCGATCATTAGCCGCAATGGCATCCGTACCGTTTGCGATTGCTGCGGCGAAGAGATCATCAACGCCCGTGAGGTAGTGCGTAACGGGCAAACGTTATGCCGCACCTGCGCGGGTGATGGGTATTATCGCATCGAAAACCGGTAGGGACGCACGGCTGTGCGTCCCTACCGGTCGGGCGTCCCTACCGGTCGGGCGCCCCTGCCGGTCGGGCGCCCCTGCCGGTCGTGCGTCTCTGCCGGCTGTGCGTCCCTACCGGTCGGGCGTCCCTGCCGGTCGGGCGTCCCACCCGGCTGTGCGTCCCTACCGGTCGGGCGCCCCTGCCGGTCGGGCGCCCCTGCCGGTCGGGCGTCCCACCCGGCTGTGCGTCCCTACCGGTCGGTCATCCCCACCCGGTCGGGCGTCCCACCCGGCTGTGCGTCCCACCCAGCCGTGCGTCCCCACCTACCAATACAAGCAACCAACCTTGTCACGCCCGATCAATACCCGCAAGTGCCGCACCCGCCGCCAACCGGCGCATCGTCATCATCTTCGCTGTAATCAGTATCGCGGGCGCGGAACGAGTGGCCGCAACCACACGACGACACTGCGTTCGGATTATCGATCTTAAAGCCGCCACCCATCAGCGTATCAACGAAATCGATCGACGCGCCGGTCAGGTAATTAGCGCTAATCGGATCGACCAACACGCGCAGGTTGCCGGCGTAGAACTCATTATCACCCTCGCGCACTTCATCATCGAAGGTCATGCCGTACTGGAGGCCCGAACAGCCGCCGCCGGCGACGAACACGCGCAGGGCATAACCCTCAAGTTGCTTTTCCTGCATCATCTTGAGCAGGCGGGTGGAAGCCGCTTCGCTGATCATCAACAGCGGTTGCGGGGTAGACGATTGCACACCAATCTGATCAACACCAATCATCGTCATGGACGAACTCCTTGACCGTACTACATAGCCGCCAGAGCGGCCATCTCCTTCGATAGCTGAAGTATACACCATGTCGGCGCAAATTGCTAGACGTAGCTTTCGTAAATCGGTTCAGCTACCCCAAAATTAGCCGGTCAGCAACCATCACCGCAAACAGTAGCGCCAGATACAGCAGCGAATACTTGTACAATCCCCAAATCGCTGCCTGATCGCCCACCTTCCACACCGCCCACGCATCGCGCATAAAGCGCAGACCGAATATCAGCGCGCCGGCAAGATAGATCCAGCTCATTGCGCCGATCGCCACCGGCAACAGCGACACCGCCAGCATAATCGCCGAGTAGACCAAAATCTGCCAGCGCGTCTCGGCCTCACCGGCCACTACCGGCAACATTGGCACCCCAGCGCGAGCGTAATCCTTCTGCTTCACCAGCGCCAAAGCCCAGAAGTGCGGCGGCGTCCAGTAGAAGATGATCGCAAACAACACCACCGCCATCAGACTAACCGAGCCGGTCACTGCCGTCCACCCAACCAGCGGCGGAATCGCGCCAGCCCCGCCGCCGATGATGATGTTCTGCCACGTGCTGCGCTTGAGCAAGCTGGTGTAGAAGTAGGCGTAGTAGATGATGCCGAGGAAGGCAAAGAAGGCAGCCAGCGGCGTGGTAAAGACCCAGAGCACGATGATTGACAGCACACTCAGGATCACGCCAAAGATAAAGGCAGCCCGCGCCGAGATGCGCCCGCTCGGCACTGGCCGGCGGCTGGTGCGGCCCATATTGATGTCAATGTCACTATCAAACGCGCAGTTGATCGCGCCGGCCCCACCGGCTGCTAAATAGCCGCCGATCATCGTCCACAGCACCAGCCACCACGATGGTAGCCCGGCTTCGGTAATAAACATCGTGGTCAGCGTCGTCACCAGCAACAGCGAAATGACCTTGGGCTTTGTCAGGCTGATGTAGTCAGCAACGACTTCACGCCATTTTGGCGTAGGGCGAGCAACCGCTGTCGCCGTCGTGAATGTCAGTGGCGCGCGCTGCAACACGACAATCGCCGCCAGCGCGCCGGCCCAGAGCAGCGCTGCAGCAGTGAGGCTAATGAGATGGCCGCCGGTAGGAATGAACAAACTGGCCAGCGCCACCAGCGCCAGCGCCGGCAAGAATGGGCTATAGCGCGACAACGCCAGCGCCGCCACCGAGGTCTGCGCCGCCGGATGCAACCGCCGGCGAGCCTCAACTGCCATCCAGCCTGTTAGCGCAGCGGCAAAGGCCAACGCGCCAACGCTATTGGCCGGCAAAGCCGCTGCCATTTCGATCGCTGGGGCTACGCTACGCGCCCCGATAGCCAACGCCGCCACGCCGGCAGCGGCTGCCGCCCACGACGCCAACCCACGCAATCGGCGCTGCGTTTGCGCAGCCCGCCCGGCCAGCCGTTCGGTTGCCGGCTGAGCCGGAACCACTACCAGCAAGAAGGTCAGCGTCTGCGCGCCAAAGGCGAGCAGCGCACCGGTCAGGTGCCAGACATCGGCCACCATCGCCGGCATCCCCCATACCAACAAGGCCCCGGCCAACGCTTGCGACAAGAAGAGCACCACTGCCACCAACGCCATCCAGCGCGGCGCGCCGGCTGTCTCTGGCGCGCGCCACACCACCCATGCGCCACCGATTACTGCCAACAATGCCAGCGCGACGATCAAGCGGTGGCCGAGTGAGATCCAGATCAGCGGATTAGCCCCGTCGCTTAGTGCCTCAAGGCACAACGGCCACGATGGGCAGGCCGCTGCGCTGGCCGAAATCGTGACCAGCGCGCCGGAAATAATGGTAGCCAAGGTTAAGATCAAGCCAATCAACAAGACCCGCACGCGATTACGAGCCGCCATACCGATCCTCACTAAGCTCAAAGGAAAGACTGCCGCAAGAGATTAGGCTATTTTTCGTCTTTGCATTGACTGCTACGGCAATGCCGCATAGGCGGCCACAAACAGCGCCAGCGTCGCCACCGCAGTCACCAGCGTCCAACCGAGATCAGCGCGGCCATCGCTGCGCGGCACATTGGCCGGCGCCACCGAGGGCTGTCGATACAAACGCCAAGCCGCTACAATCAAAGGGATTTGCCCCCCAACCGCAACCACTGCCGCTACCCAGAAGATTAACCACGCTAACATTGCAAACCTCAATCGCTCATATTTCGTGGATTCTTTCACGAGAATAACGCTGGCGGAATTATACCATGCGCCGCGCCATCCCAACAATGAACGTTTCAATACCGAAACGCATTTTAAGGCACAGCAATGCGGTTTTTTCAGTTGAGATCTATTAACTATCGGTTTGGAAACCGGCTGGTGTGAGCCGCCGATGAGCTGCATACCGATGTAGGGCAAATGTCTTAGCCCGCAACCCCAACGCGCTTACCCCCGCAGCGCAACAGCGCTCTATCAACCAAAGTCACAGCCATAACCGGCTACCAAGCTAAAACCCCACACGCAACGAGTAGACGTCGCGCAGTAAACCGGCTGCGGCACGAACGGCTGCTGACCACGGGGTGCAGCCACATTCTGCGTCCGGCCCACCCAACTTGTGTTAGAATAATGCACGAATGTTCGCATCGTTTGTTCGCCAAAAACACGAAACCCTCTGGCAACTGCCAGCGGGTCTCGTGTGGGGGGGGTATTAGCATAGTAACTGTTCTTTTACTTTTCCGCAACCCCCCAAAGGTACTACTCTGATCTCGTTTTGAATAGTACTTTTGGCGAAACTCATCTATGACCATTGGAGCTGCCGATGAGCCAACCTGATGTAGCGCAGCGCATCAATGAGCTGCGCGCGCTGATTCGCCGCTACGATTACCACTACTACGTGCTTGACGACCCGATCGTGAGCGATGCCGAATACGATGCGCTCATGAATGAATTGCGCGCGCTCGAAGCGGCGCACCCCGAATTGATGACGCCTGACTCGCCTACCCAGCGCGTCAGCGGCACGCCTGCTAGCCAGTTCGCCAAAGTGCAACATCCGCAGCCAATGTTGTCGCTCAGTAATGCATTCACTACCGCCGATCTGATCGCATGGCGCGACCGGGTGTTGCGCCTGCTTGGCAACGACGCGCCGATTGCTTATGTGGTGGAACCCAAGATCGACGGGCTGGCGATTGCGCTGACCTACCGCGATGGCCGTTTTGCGCAAGGCGCAACGCGCGGCGATGGCGAGATTGGCGAGGATGTGACCGCTAATCTGCGCACGATTGGCAGTATTCCATTGACGCTACATATCCTAGATGGGGTTTGCGATCCCGATCTGCCCCATGCGCTGCCCTCGCTGATCGAAGTGCGCGGCGAGGTTTACATGCGCACCGCCGATTTCGAGGCGCTGAATGACCGGCTTGCCGCTGCCGGCGAGAAGGTCTTCGCTAATCCGCGCAATGCCGCTGCCGGCTCGCTCCGCCAGAAAGACCCCTCCATCACCGCCGCGCGCCCGCTTCGCTTTTTCGCCTACGGCGTTGGCCCAGTCGAAGGTGTAACGCTCACCAGCCAATGGCAGACGCTGCGTTATCTGCGCGCGCTGGGTTTTCCGGTTAATCAAGACGCGCGTCGCTTTACCGATTTCACCGAGGTGCTGGCCTACTGTGAGGAGTGGATGGCTCGGCGCGATGCGTTGCCTTACGAAGCCGATGGGATGGTGATTAAGATCGATGATTTTGCCCAGCAGCGCGAGCTTGGCGTGGTTGGGCGCGATCCGCGCTGGGCCATTGCGTTTAAGTTTCCGGCCCGTGAAGCCATCACCCGTCTGCTCGATATTACCGTCAATGTTGGCCGCACCGGCATGGTGACGCCTAACGCCGAATTGGAACCGGTGCAGATTGGCGGCGTGACGGTGCGCAATGCCAGTTTGCACAACGCCGACTATATCGCCCAGCGCGATATTCGGATTGGCGATTATGTGATTGTCAAGCGGGCAGGTGATGTGATTCCCTACGTGGTTGGGCCGGTGGTTGCCCGCCGCGATGGCAGCGAGCGTCCATGGCAATTTCCGACCCATTGCCCAGCCTGTGGCTCGCCGCTCGAACGCGAGGAGGGTGAGGCAGCATGGCGCTGCAATAACTTTAGCATCTGTCCAGCCCAATTAGTGCGCCGCGTCGAGCATTTTGTCAGCCGGGGCGCGCTCGATATTACCGGCATGGGTGAGCGACAAGCCGAACTCTTCGTCCAACTTGGGCTGGTGCGCGATGTGGCCGATCTGTTTTATCTCAAGCCTGAACAGCTTGAGGGTCTTGAGGGCTTCGGCCCGAAACGGATCGCCAATCTGTTGGCCGCCATTGATGCGGCGCGCCATCGCCCGCTCGACCGGCTGATTGTCGGGCTTGGCATTCGCTATGTGGGTACAGTCGCAGCACAGGCGCTGGTCAATGCGCTCGGTTCGCTCGACGCCATCATGAATGCCCGGCAGGAAGAATTGGAGCAGATTCCCGGCATTGGTCCGGTAGTGGCTGCGAGTATTGTTGATTTCTTTGCGCGGCCAGAGAATCGGGCGCTGATCGAGAAGTTACGCGCCGCCGGCGTGCAGATAGAGGGTGCGACCCAGCGCGAACGGCAGAGCGATACCCTCGCCGGCAAGACGTTTGTGCTTACCGGCACTCTGCCTTCACTGACTCGCGAGCAGGCCAGCGAATTGATTGTCGCTCACGGCGGTAAAGTGACCGATAGTGTAAGCAAGAAGACGAGTTATGTGGTGGCCGGGGCTAATGCCGGCAGCAAGCTGGCTAAGGCGCAGCAGCTCGGCATTCCCGTGCTCGATGAGGCTGGGCTGTTGGCGCTGATCGGCAGGGTATAACGATGAGTGGCGGCAGGGTGAGTTGAAAACCCACCCTGCCGCTGCCACTTTAGCCTCCACTACATCCAACCCTGCCGATCCATCCTGATCATCCACTGCGCCGGGTTGCGAATTTCATCCAGCGTCGGCAAGTTCTCTGGCCGTTCCCACACCCGGCTGGCAAAGCCAATCCCACGCGCGGCGACAATCGCATTGACGAAGGCTTCACCCTGCTGGTACTGGGCCAGCTTGAGATCAAGCCCGGTTAGGCGGAAGACCATCTGATCGAGTAGCGTGCGCTGGCGCTGGCGTTGGGCAATCTGCTGTTCGATCTGGCTGAAGCTGGGCAAGAGCCGGCGTCCGACAGCGTTCATCACGTGGTTGCCGTAACCTTCGATAATCGACATCAGGGCCTGAATCCGGTCAAAAACGGCCCGCTGTTCGGGTGTCAATACCGTTTCGATCCAATGTTGGCCGCTGCCGATCCCTTGCAACAACCGCATCAGCATATCGATCAGGCTATTGCCACTGCTCAGCATCTGTCCGCTGATGAGGGTAAAATTCTGCTCGAGCAGTTCGCGGAAGTAGCTGCGCACCCACGGGTAGGCCTCAAATTCAAAGGCATGCGTCATCTCGTGCAGCGTGATCCAGAGCCGAAAATCCTCGTCGCTCAAGCCGAGCTGCTGCTGCACGCGGGCAATATTCGGCTCGACAAAGTACAGCGCGCCGCCGGTGGCTTCGGCTGAAAGCAGACTCAGATCGTACTGGCCGAGCACACGCTGGGCCAAGTAGCCCAACAAGCCGCCGATTTGCATGCCCAGCAGTTTGCTGCTAACATCGTTCATCACCATCCCCAGCGCGCCGCGCCCGCCGCCATTTTTCTCATACAGATCTTCGATCGGGCGGAAGAGCTGGCTAAACGAGACGATATTCGCCTCAAGCCATTCTCGCCGATCAAAGACGAAGATCCGGCTCACCGGTTCGGGCAAGCGCACGCCAAGATAATCGGCGATGAGCGGTTCGCTGATTGCGACCATGCGCGCATACTGCTCGCGGCGATAGGCGCGGTTATCCACCGGCGCCTGCTCCCACTGCGAGAGACGCAAAGCCGCCTGCCGCGCCTGCTCCCAGTCAATGAGACCCACCCGCGCGCGGCTGTCATTGCGGGCGCGCGCCTCAAAGTAGTAGCGCGCCGCTAAACCGGCGGCCATGCCCAAGAGCAAGGCAGCGCCAAACCGGCGGAAGTCGTTTTGATTGCCAGCCAATGTCAGCTCCTTTCCAATGGATGCTGCGATGCCGGGATAACTGCTCAGAGTCTATCACGGTTCATGGTCAATTGTCCACCCTAAAAAGACACAATTATTCTCTCTCTCCCTAGCCTAACACGCGCCTATCGCCTTGGCGGCGAGTGATGCGCCGTTCGTCGAGATGTTCGAGCAGGGCGACGGCGTAACGGCGCGAGATGCCGAAATGATCGCGCAATTCGGCCACCGTCAGGCTGCCTTGCGTCTCGATTGTCGCCCGCACCCACGCCACCATTTCGGCATAGATGGCGGGCAGCAGGTAAAGGTCGGGCGCAATCTTGACCAGCAATTCCTGATCGAGCGCCCATGCCAGCAATTCGCCGTCGAGATTAAGCGGAGGCGGGGCATACGGGTTGCGGGCCATTGCCGCCAGTTGAAGGTCGAGTTGCCGCCGTTGGCCAGCAGTAGGCTGGGGAACAAAATCGGCCAACCGCACGGTTGTGTCGTCAATGCCGATCAGACCTTCGGCGAGCGCCGTTGCCACGATCCCCGGCCAAAGTCGCGCCGGCGCTTGCACCCGTTGCCGCGCCTCTTCGCGTGGCATCCCGCGCCGGAGCGGAAACCGTTGGTGGTATGACGCCAATGCCGCGCATAAAGTTGCGCGCAGAGCTGACCAACCGGCGGCGCTGATCAGGCCATCATTGCCAAGCGCGACAACTTGCCCGTTTGCCAGCAGCGCCGGCAACGCGGTCGCCATCTCCAGCTCAGTTACTCCTGCGGCAACCAACACCTCAGCGCGTAGCCGCGGGCGGCCATCGGCCAGCGCCTGCAACAAGCGTTCAGCGGGACTACCCTGCATGCGTAGGGCTAGCGCCGCAATTACCTCGGCACGGAAGCGGCGATGGCGTGGCGGATGTGGATCGACGACGACACCACCGGCAACTGTTTGGCTAGGCGACGGAATCCGCAGAATGAAGCGATCGCCGGCGACTGCCACCACCGGCTTCGCCAGCCGGAGCTGCGCCCACCCCTGTTCGCCGGGGGCTAGCTCATCGGCAGCCAGCAACGCCAACCGGCAGGGCGCTTCACTGCTGCCAATAAACAGATCGAGCGCAGTATTGTGACGCAACGGCGGCGCATCGCCAACCACTCGTATCTGCGCATCGAGCAAGGTCGTGGGCGCCAACGCTCCCGGCACGGTCAGCACATCGCCGCGCCCGACCTCGCGATAATGAATGCCGGCCAGATTGACCGCCACCCGTGTGCCGGGCAGCGCCTGCTCGAGCGGGCGTTGATGGCTCTGGAGGCCACGAATGCGCGCGCGCAAACCTTGCGGCAAGATTTCAACCTCTTGGCCAACGCTTAGGCTGCCACCGCGCAGCACCCCGGTCACCACTGTGCCAAAGCCAGAGATGGCAAAACTGCGATCAATCGCCAAGCGAGGCATTCCATCTGCCCGGTGGCGCGCCGGCAATGTATCAAGCAGGCGGTCAAGCGCCTGCGCCAACTCGGCTAAGCCAACGCCAGTGCGGGCCGAGATCGGCACTATTGGCGCTGTCGCCAAAGCGCTGCCGGCCAGCGCCGCGCGCACTTCATCGCTCACCAGCGCCAACCACTCGTGATCAACGAGATCGATCTTGCTCAAAACAACAATACCGTAGCGAATATCGAGCAGATCGATAATCGCCAGATGCTCGCGGGTCTGCGGCATTACTGCCTCGTCAGCGGCAATCACCAACAGCACAGCGTCGATCCCGCCTACTCCGGCCAGCATATTCTTGATAAATCGCTCGTGGCCGGGCACATCAACCAGACTCACCTCTCTCCCGCTCGGCAAGGTGAGCCACGCAAACCCCAGATCAATCGTCATCTCGCGCTGCTTCTCCTCCAGCAGCCGATCGGGGTCAATGCCGGTTAACGCTTTGACCAAGGTTGATTTGCCGTGATCGACATGGCCGGCTGTGCCAATGATAAACATTGAATAGAGTTCCTGTTATCGATTACAATAGCGCTTACCCTTTATTGTACGGCGAAAAGCGCCGTAGAGGATTGCAGTGTGCGGTAAACGAAACATCTATGGAACACGCCCTACAGCATTTACGCCGGGTTGATCCGGCGCTCGCGCCGTGGATCGAGCAGATCGGCCCATTTGCGCTCCAACTGCAACCCCATGGCTTCGCCACGTTAGCCTACGCCATCATCAGCCAGCAAATCTCACTGGCGGCAGCGCGGGCAATTCGGGATCGGTTGGCAGTCGCGCTCGGCGACCTCACGCCAACGGCCATCCTCATGGCAGAAGAGGAGACTCTGCGCGCAACCGGCCTCTCGGCGCAAAAGAGCGCATACCTGCGCGATCTCGCCGCGCGCATTGCGAGCGGGCAACTCGAACTAGAGCGCTTCCCCACGCTCGACGACGAAACTATCATCACCCAACTGACGGCAGTCAAAGGCATTGGGCGCTGGACTGCCGAAATCTACCTGATGTTCGCGCTGGGGCGGCTTGATGTCCTGCCCGCCGCCGATCTGGGCCTGCGTGACGCAGCGCGTCTCGTGCATGGATTGCCGCGCCTACCCTCCCCGCGCGAACTCCTTGCGCTCGGCGCGTGCTGGCGCCCATACCGAAGCGTCGCCTGCTGGTACCTCTGGCAAGCGCGGCGACTTATACGGCAAAGTTAAACAATTGCACGTTGTATGGTGTAGTTGCGTATGGTATGATGACCAATAAGAAGTAGTGGGAATGGTTGCGTATGATACGAAGCGATGGCCGGGCGCCAGATCAACTGCGCCCTATCTCGATTGAAATAGGCGCCGCCCCGTATGCGGAGGGATCGGCGTTAATTGCCTACGGCAATACCCGCGTCATTTGCACTGCCACGATAGAAGATGGAGTACCGGCGTGGATGCGCGGCCAGCAGAGCGGGTGGGTCACGGCTGAATATGCCATGTTGCCACGGGCGACATTGCAGCGCACCCGTCGCGAGCGCAACGGCCCCAGCGGGCGGACGCAGGAGATCCAACGTTTAATCGGGCGATCGTTGCGGGCAGCGGTCGATCTAAGCGCGCTCGGTGAACGCACCATTACCATTGACTGCGATGTTTTGCAGGCTGATGGCGGCACCCGCACCGCAGCGATTAGCGGCGGCTACGTGGCGCTCGCGCTGGCCGTTGATTACCTCGCGCGTAGTGGCGCCATCGAGAGCAAGCCAACGCTCACCCCGGTAGCTGCGATCAGCGTAGGCATCGTCCAAGATGTGATGCTGCTCGATCTCTGCTACGAGGAAGACAGCCAAGCCGATCTCGACTGCAACGTGGTGATGAACGCTGAGGGCGCATTTATCGAAGTGCAGGCCACTGCGGAAGGCACGCCGGCCAGCCGCGCCCAACTCAATGCGCTGCTCGATCTGGCCGAGCGCGGCATCAGGCAGATTCTGGCGGCGCAGGCTGTGGCACTGGCAACTGCGCTGCCCAACATCGCGATGAGCCGCGACTAAGCGCCATCATTAACTTTGCGCGCCGCCAGTCTGCGACGTGATGGCTCGCAACAGTCGCCCGCCATAAGGGCGAGGAGGCTCAACATGACCGACGAGACCAAGCGCGTCGCCAGCCGTCGCCATCTACGATATGGATTAGCGTTCGAGCGCACTCAGCGCCCGCTAGCAGCAGTTGACCACTTTCGCAGGGCGATCGCGGCCGATCCGACACTACGCGATGCGCACAATGCGCTCGCGTTTCACTATCAGCAACAGGGCTTGCTGGCCAAAGCCGCCGAAGAGTTTGCTGCCGTTGCCAGCTTGGCTGACGACTACTTTGCCCACTTCAATCTCGGCTTCGTCTTAATCGAACTCGAACGCTACGCCGAAGCCGAGCGCGAATTCCGCCGTTGCCTCGAGCTTGATCCCGGCGATGCTGCCGCCCAACTCGAGCTAGCCTACATCCACGCTGCGCGCGGCGAGTACGCGGCGGCGCTAGCCTTGCTCGAAACGCCGCGCCAACGCTATTACGACGACTGGGCCGTCTTTCATCTACTTGGTCGCTGCCTCTTTCAGTTGCAGCGATACGATGAAGCGCAGCAAGCGTGGCAACAAGCGTTAGCCCTCGCCCCCACGTCAGATGCCCAGTTTGAATTGCTGGCCAACTTGCAGAGCCTCGAACGGCGGCGTGAATTCCACACCTGCACCGGTCTCAAAGACGAACTCTACGTGCAAGAGGGCGCCATCTGCCTCGGTTCAGCGACCGATGACGGGATCGCCATCTACCCCTTGACCGATTATCACCTCAGCGAGCGCGATGTAGCGCGCACGCTGTATCGCTTGATCGCACTGGCGCGCAGCAGCAATTGGCACTTTGGCGGCGTCACAGCGCCTGACGTCATCAGTAAACCGCTCGCTGCCGCAATCGCGCACTTGCTCGGCATTCCGCTGCTCAACCTCCACCATCTGCCGGAAACAACCGCACCGATACTGATTGCCATCGCCATTGGGCGCTCGGCAGATCTCTTCACCCTTGCCCGCGAACGCTTGCCCGCCCCCGGCCCCGGCTTCTGCCTCGCGATCAATTGGACGCGACAGAGCAAGTTGTGGCCTGAAATTACCGGTATCGTGGTCGAAGGCACGTGTGTAGCGCCGTGGGAAGCTGAACTGCGCACTCTGCCGCCAACCGATCAAGCCCACCAGATCCAGCGTATCGCCGAACGGCTGGTTACACTTGTGCAAACATTGCCTAGCGAAGACAACCTACCCCGCCAGATCCGCTACTACACCCGCCACCATCGCCGGTTGGCGATCAATGGCCTGTTGCAGGAGCTAACTGCCAACCGCTAGCAGTAACGTGGCGCAGAGGCGCTGCGCTAGCAACCATCACCCTTGACAAATTAGAACAAATGGTCTATCATTAAAACTGAAGCTCATCGCCACCTTAGTTCAATCCGGCACGCGCATGATCCGGCTTGGCTTTGCTGTCCGCACCGTCCAACAACCCGGCCTCGCCGGCGGTTCGCCGCCTCACCTCAGCATCATGCTCACCCATCTGAGCGACGTGATCGGCTACCTCGAACGCCACGCTATCCGCTTCTACCGATTTGCCCTGCCACGTGCCATCACGATGGCAGATCTGGTTGAGTGCCAAAACCAACTCGAACTGTTGCAGCGCCGGATCGCCGCCCTCAATCTGCGCCTTGGGCTGCACCTCGATCCGGCGCTCACGCTTAGCCACCCTGACGAAACCATTGCCGCCGAGGCAATCGCAGCGATTGAAGTGGCTGCCCACCTGCTGGCGATGCTTGATCAGCCCGGCAGCACTAACCACACGCTTGTAATCCATGCTGGCGCGAGCGATAGCGCAGCGCTAGCGCGCTTTGCCCAGCGCTGGCCGGCGCTATCGGCCACTGCCCGCCGGCGCATCACTATCGAACACACCACCAACGGCCCTGCCTTGCGCGCCCTGCTAGGGTTAGCCACCCACACCGGCGCGCCCATCGTCTTCGACTACCTCCATTTTCAGTTGCATAACCCCGATCGGTGGAGCTTACCCTTAGCGTTGGGGCTGTGTTTTGCCACATGGCCACAGGAGGTACGCCCCGAAGTTCACCTGAGCAGCCAGCGCAGCGAGGCCCACTTGCTGCCGGGGCGCAACGGCGCAACGCGGGTGTTGCCGCCGCGCGTTGGCCAGCACGCCGATTTTATTGTTGCCCGCGACGCGATCGAGCTACTCGCTGCGAGCCACGGTTTGCCGCCGTTCGATCTGATGCTCGAAGCCAAAGCCGGCGATCTGGCGCTGCTGCGCTTACGCCACGATCTTGCCCGCTATGCGCCCAACTGGGCCGATCAGGTGAAGTAATAGGGCACGCTCGCCGCGCCAATCACGGCAATCGCCTCACGCAGAACGCCGCGCCAAGATGGCTGCAACCGTTCACAAAGAGCGCAGCCGGTGGCGCAAGGCACCGCCCTATCACTACCGGCCATGCCCGGCACAGAGCAAACACCTTCGACCACCCGTAAGGGGCCGCGTTTATCGGTGTCTATTCCGGTAAGTATCGCTCGCGCTTACGGATTCGGCCCAACCTCCGTCCCTGCCGGCGCCACATTTTGCGGCGTAGTTGCGCGGGTCGTAGCCGGCTCATTCAAAATATCATCGGTTGGGATGCTGAGCATCGTCAGCAGGCCATTGTCACCGCCGACAAAACGGGGCAAGATGCCATCCCAGCGCTCGATAAAGCGCAGTTGCAGCAACTGGGGCGAGACCACCTCGCCGAGCAGGCGCAGCGACTCGGCCTCGGCGCGAGCGATCTCGAGCCGGGCCTTAGCCTCGGCTTCGGCGCGGGCCACCTGCTGTTGAGCTTCGATCCGCGCTCGCTCAAGCTCGCGGGCGGCGCGCAGCGCATCCTGCTCGGCTACCTGCTTAGCCTCGATCGCGCGGGCGAATTCGGGGCTGAAGTTAAAATCGGTGATCGAGACATTCTCGACAATTACGCCACGCGGCATCAACCGCTCACTCAACACACTCAAGATCAAGTCTGAGACTTCAGGCCGGCGGGTGATCAGCTCTTCGGCAGTGAAACGGGCAGTGGCCGCCTTAATCGCCTCTTGAATTGCCGGATCAACCACGCGCCGCTCGTAATCGACGCCAATCTCGCGCACCAGCCGATCCACCTGTGAGGCATCAGGGCGATAATTAATCACCACCTGCGTCGTCACCGTCTGCAAATCGCGCGACGCAGCGCTCGAATTTGACTCGTAACGCTGAGTGCGCACCTCAACCACCGTTACCGAGGTGATGAAGGGCATGCGGAAGTGCAACCCCTCATCGAGCACGCCGGTAATCTCGCCGAATGTCTTCAAGACGCCGCGCGTGCCGGCTTCAATCGTGGTGACGGAGTTGCTGACCATGAACACACCGATCATAACAAGAAGTGCGATCGCGACCATTGCCGGCATCGACCATCCTTGCATTGCCGGAGTGGGAAATGATTGGCGACTCTGGTTCATAGTGACTCTCTTTCTGGCTTTATCGTGCAACGACGGCAAAAAGAACAATTCCGTCATTCATGGCGCTCATGTGCAGTATACTTCATTCCGATCGGGCAATAATGGGGGATTTATCCCGCACTCCTGCGGTGATATATTGGCAGATAGCTTAAAGGGGGTCGATGGCAAGCAAACTGCTAGTGAGTTGGCAATGAAGTACCGGCCATGATGGGGTGATGCAGCAACTGTCCGGTGGTTGGTCGAGTAGATTAACATCCCGGACGATTTATCAGAACGAGGCTATCAGAGCGGTGTTATTTGGCGTTTCCGGCAGGCAGGAACTGTCGGAGCATATAGCTGCGACGCCGACGATTCCACACTTGGCGCAAAGCGCAGCACGGGTAACACGTGAGTGTCGATACTACCCGCCTGTCGCGCGGCATCCAAACGCACACCGGCAATGATGCGCTTAGCGCTGGAAGGAGCGCAGGGAGATGTTGATCGATGCAGCGCGATGATCGAGTGACAAG
>JANWYE010000003.1 GCA_025057175.1 Chloroflexus sp.
ATCAACTCAACCTCACCGTCGGCAAAGGCGAAGTTTTTGGCTTCCTCGGCCCAAACGGCGCCGGCAAAACCACGACCATTGCTATGCTACTGGGCTTAGTAAAGCCAACTAAAGGGCGAGCGCTGGTGCTCGGCTATGACGTGCAACGCGAACCGGCGCTGGCTTTGCAGCGGGTGGGGGCGATGATTGAAGCGCCGGCGTTCTACCCCTACCTGAGCGGGGCCGATAACCTGCGCGTCTTAGCCCGCGCCGGCGGCATTCCGCTCGATCGGGTCAAGCGCGTGCTCGACATTGTCGAGTTGAGCGATCGCGCGCGCGATAAAGTTGCCACCTACTCGCAAGGGATGAAGCAACGGCTCGCGATTGCGGCTGCCCTCTTGCCCGACCCCGAACTGATCATGCTCGATGAACCGACCAACGGCCTCGATCCGGCAGGAACGGTGGAAATCCGCACCTTGATTCGCGAACTCGCGGCGGGTGGGCGCACCATCTTGTTGTGTAGCCACTTGCTGCACGAAGTTGAGCAACTGTGCCAGCGAGTGGCGATCATGAAAGAAGGCAAATTGATCGCGGCTGGCGAGGTTGCCACTCTGCTGCGGCGCGGACAAGGCGTGCGCGTGCGGGTGCAAGGCGATCCGGGGCCGGCGGTGAGCCTGTTGCGCGGATTGGCATGGGTGAGCAGTGTGACGGTGCAAGGGGATACGATTATCGTTGACGCACCCACCGATCGCACTGCCGAGATCAATGCGCTGTTGATCAAGGCCGATATTGTGGTAGCCGAAATTGGGGCGAGCAATAGTTCGCTAGAAGAATTTTTCTTGACCGTAACCAAATCCGAGCCATGACTGCACAATCAATCCTCGTCACCAATGCGAATGCACGGGCACACCGTGTTGCCGTTGCCTAAGCGCCCCGGCAATGACACGGAGATAGACTTGGTATGAGTAGTGCGCTGCCTGAAAGGTATCCAACCGTGGACACCCGCGCGATGTTTACTAACCTCTTAGCTGCCGAATGGATGAAGATCGCGCGCCGGCCAATGGCGCTATTACTGCTGGGTATTTTTCTTGCCCTCACCATGCTCCAACAAACGCTTTGGTTTTTGGTGGTGGCATTACAAGATGGCACGTTTAGCGGCGGCGAAGTGACCTTTAACTTGCTCAGCGCGGCGGCAATCGAGCAGATTAAACGCCAGCTCAGCCTGCCCGGCGTGTTCGGCGCGATGTTGAGCGCGATTAATGGTACTGGCGGCATTTTGGCCGTGATCTTGACGGCGGGCATCTTTGGGAGTGATTTTAACTGGGGCACTTTGCGCATTTTGCTGACTCGCGCCCCGCATCGCGGCGCGTACCTGCTGGCTAAGCTGGTGGCGTTGCAACTGGCGCTATTGGCAGCGATGGCAATTACCCTGATTGTTGGTGTCCTATTGGCATTGCTCTTCAGCGGCATCCTCGGCTTGCCACAGCAGCTCAGCGCGATTGACCTGCTGCTCCTGCCGGTCGGAATGCTACGAGCGCTGCTGGTGATGCTCCCCTATACCTTGATCGCTGCGGCAAGCGCCATTTTCGGGCGCTCGGTGATTGCCGGCGTTGGCGGCGGCTTGATCTTTCTCGCCTTTGATGTTAGCGCCGGTTCGCTCAACACAATTGGCGCGGTTGATCCCTTTATCCGCACTCTCGTTAATCTCTTGCTGCAACCAAACATCAATCGGTTAGTGGTGGAGAATAGCCGGATGTTCGGTCTCGATCAGAGTGTGTTGACTTCTGCGCTCGACCTCAATCTGCTGCCATCGCAGTGGCAGGCCATCGTCGTGATCATTGTCTACAGTGCGATTTTCGCTTACAGTGCCTACCGTACCCTAAGCCGGCAAGACATTGGCGGAGCATCGTAGCTACATCCACCCGACCACCAACTCGGTCAAGGGCCGGCGCGGGCGACGTTTTGGTTCTTGGGCTAGATAGCCGATTGGAATGAGGGCTTGCGGATGCAGATCATCGGCTAGTCCTAATGCAGCCCGCACTGCTGCTGGCGCAAATAGCGGCGCGCACATCCAGCCTGCCGCTAGCCCCAACGCAAACGCAGCCAACAACATATTCTGCACCGCACAGCCGAGGCTCTGGATGGCCATCGTCGTCTCGGCAGCCTGCCGTTCGGGGTCGGGATAGACATCAAGATCGGTGAGGTAGAGACAGGGAATAATAATGACCGGCGCGTTGAGCACCCGCTCGCGTGAGCGTTGCAGCCGCTGGGAGATCGTTTCCGGGTCGTGGCCATCAAGGGCGAGATGGCGCTGCCACGCTGCGCCCATCGCCTCAGCCAAGGCTGCTTTCCGCTCAGCCGACTCAACGACCACAAACCGCCACGGCTGGCGGCCATGGGGTGATGGCGCCCAACTGGCGGCGGTCAGAATCTGTTCAATAGCGGCCCGCGGCGGCGGATCCGGCAGGAATGCGCGCACGGTGCGGCGCGTTTGGGCAAGGGTGAAGAAATCCATCGCTTGTGACCTACGTGGCATGCGGCAGTATGACCACCGCATGCCATATTCGCCAAGAGCGCGGAGGGTGTGGTGCTACCACGCGCATCTATTCCCCATGTGGAGTGCGGCAGGGCAACTGCCGCACTCCATATATTCTCTCATCGCAAAAGCTGAGGGTTCAACTCCTAGGTGAGGTAGCTGTGTTCAGAGTGCGGAGGGCGCAGCCCTGCCGTACTCCATATATATGTGGTGAGCACAGCACACCCATCACCGGAACAGATCAAACCGCGGATCGCGCAGCAACTGGCGGGCAGTGGCGGTCTCGCTCGGCTGATATTGGTAGCCGCGCACCAACGCTGCCGGCACGCGATCGATCTTGCCCATCACCAGTTCGGCGGCAGCAGCCAGCTCGTCGGCGACAGCGATGAGCGTGGCGTGCATAGTGTAGCCGTAGGGATCATCAATCCCGGCGAAATCGCGCAGCGGCGCCATCCCGGCCACGCCAATCGCGACATTGACCTGCCCTTCGCGCCATGGCCGGCCAAAGGTATCGGTGATGATCACCGCCGGCGCGTGATCGTAACGAGCGGCCAAGGCTGTGCGCAGCGCGGCGGCGCTAGCGTCGGGGTCAACCGGCAATAGCGCCAACTGCCGCCCGCCATCAACATTCGACTCATCAACGCCGCTATTGGCGCAGATAAAACCGTGATGGGTTTCGGTGATAAGCACACCGTTGGCCATCTTGACGATGCGCTTGCTCTCACGCAGGACTACCTCTTGATAGCGGGCGTCCTTTTTGGCGGTCAGCGCAATCTGCTGCGCAAATGGCGATGGCTCAATAGTGGCGGGATCGACCAAGCGACCCTCTGCTTTCGAGACAATCTTCTGGGTCACAACCAGAATATCGCCCGCCGCCAAGCCGCCAATGGCATCAATCGCGGCGGCGAGGATAGCGGCCAGATCATCGCCCGGCCGCACCTCGCCAATGCCGCGCAACGGGATAATGCGAATCTCGGATTGGGGCGTCATATTACGACCAATACCGGCCAGCGATTGGCGCTAGCCGTTCCTTTACGGCAGCCGGAATGTAATCGGGATGGGTGATGATCGCGTGGCGCAGGGCGTCGTGGGCCGGACTAGCAAAATGCTCGTCGATCTGAGCCACTGCCAAGCGCACAATCTGCTGTGAGAGGGACACATTCGCGCTCAACACCTTGATCACCTGATCGGCAGTAACGGCATCGTGTTCGGGGTGCCAAACATCGTAGTCAGTCACCATCGCCAGCGTCGCATACGCAATCTCAGCTTCACGGGCCAGCTTAGCTTCGGGCAACGCCGTCATGCCGATCAGGCTATGGCCGCGGCGGCGATTCTCTTCACTCTCGGCCTTCGTCGAAAATTGCGGCCCCTCCATCACCACCAGCGTCCCCCCTTGATGCACCACCGCGCCGGCTGCCTGCGCCGCATGGAAGAGGATACTGCTGAGGTGCGGGCAGAAGGGGCGGTCGAAGGCGACATGGGCCACCACACCGCCCTCGAAGAAGGTAGCGGGGCGAATGCCCTTGGTGCGATCAAAAATCTGGTCGGGAATAACCGCGTGACCGGGAGCGTAATCTTCGCGCAGCGAACCGACCGCGCTGACCGAGATCAGCGCGCGCACCCCCAAGAGCTTAAAGGCATAGATATTAGCCCGCGCCGGCACCTCGCTGGGGTTGAGGCGATGGCCACGACCGTGGCGGGGCAAAAACGCCACCCGCCGGCCCTCCAGTTCACCAATGATAAACGCATCGCTCGGATCGCCAAACGGCGTCGTCAGGCGCACCTCTTCCGGGTTCTTAAGATCGGGCATTGCGTACAGACCGCTGCCGCCGATCACACCGATCATTGCGCTGCTCATAGCTTGTGCTCCTCGTTCAGAAGACTACGCCGCTATGCAGTATACCGTAGGTGGCGAGAAATGGGCAAAGGGGCACGAGCCTCCTACCATCTACGACCCCTCCATGCTGGTATAATACTTCATACATCAGTTGCCCTATATCCACCATAACCGCTATGGCGCGTGAAGAGACAGTGTTGTTGCAGGCAAAAGTCGCGCCGCCGCGACCACACCGCTACCGGCTGGTGCGCCCGGCGGTTACGGCGCGCTTGCGCGAAGCGTTTGACTACCGGGTAACGCTGGTGCAAGCTGGCGCTGGCTATGGCAAGACGACGGCGCTGGCCGAGTTGGCAGCCAGCGCGGGCGCAGTGTGTTGGTATACGATCAGCGAGAGCGACCGTGATCCGGTAACATTTTTGACCTATCTGACTGCGGCGTGTGCGCCGGTACTGCCGCAAGGCGCGCCAGACGCCCTCGCAGCGCTGCACGCTAGCCCCGCCGACCGTTCGGCGTGGACGCAGGCGCTCGACGGGTTGCTGAATGCGTTGGCCGGGGCCGCGCCCACACCCACGTTGCTCATTCTCGATGACTATCACTTCGTCACTGCTTCAGCCGAGATTCGGGCGCTGACCGAACGGCTCATCACGTATGCGCCACCGTGGTTGAGCCTGCTGATTGCCACTCGCTACCCGATTGTCAGCGGGGAGTTAGTGCGCTGGCGCGCGCGCGGCGAGGTGCTGGAATTGCACCGCGAGGCGCTGGCCTTTACCCGTGACGAAATTGCCGCCCTCTTTGCCGGCATCTTCGGCATGCCGCTCAGCGACGCCGATGCCGATCTGCTCAGCCATCAGACGGAAGGATGGCCAATCGCATTGCAACTGGTCTGGCAAGGCCTGCGGAGCGGGCAGGCGCGGAGTGTCGCCGAGTTGTTGGCCAACGGCCCCACCTCGCTGGCGGCTCTGTTCGATTTTCTGGCCTCTGATGTTCTTGACCGGCAGCCGCCGGAGATTGCCGCCTTTTTGCGCGCCACTGCGCCATTGCGCGCGCTCACGGCTGCGGCATGCGACGCCGTGCGGCAGGCTCACGATAGCGCCGAGCTATTGGCAGAGGTGCGCGATCGCGATCTCTTCTTGGTTGAATTAGGCCCCGACCACTACCGCTACCATCACCTCTTCCACGACTTTTTGCGCCAACAGACGCGCCACGATCCCGATCTGGCCGCGCGCCACCGGCGCGCAGCGCAGCACTATACTGCTACCGGTCTGGCCGAAGAAGCCATCTACCATTGGTTTGCCGCTGGAGAGGGCGCGATTGCCGCTGATGCGATTGAAATAGCCGGTGAAGAAGCCTTGCGCAATGGCCGGCTCGATACCGTGGCCGGCTGGATTGACGCCTTGCCGGCGGAGTTGATCGCCAACCGGCCCCGTTTGCAATGCTACCTCGGCGATCTCTACCGGCTCCGCGCCCGCTTCGACGAAGCCCGGCGCTGGTATGACCAAGCCGAAGCAACGAGCCGCCAGCGCGGTGATCGGGCCGGGTTGGCCCGCGCGCTGTATGGGAAAGCGTTGGTCTACATTGATCAGGTGCAGCCGGCGCAAGCCGAAAGTGTGCTGCAAGAGGCGCTACGGGTCAGTGAAGGGCTAGAAGATCAAGTTGCCCGCGCGCGCGTGCTCGAGTTGCTGGCCGAGAATAAGCTCAATATGGGCCAACCGGCTGAAGCCGAAGCCTTGCAGCAACAGGCGCGCCAATTGCGCGCCGCTAGCCCGGCAGCCGATCTGCTCAGCGCGCGGGTGAAGCTGCGCACCGGCCAATTGGCGGCGGCGCGCAGCTTGTTAGAAGCATGGCGTAATCACGAGCGCCTAGCCACGGCGCGCGGCGCGACGCTGGCGCCGCGTGGGCATCGCGAAGCGGTGCTCGTGCTAGCCCTGATCGCCGCCTTCGAGGGTGAGACTGAACAGGCGCTGGCATTGGCTAAAGAGGGGGTGCAGGTAGGAATCGAACGCGACTCCCGCTTTATTACCTCGGTCGCCTACGCCCGGCTTGGCCATGCGTGGTTGCTGCAGAGCGCCACTGCCGGCGCAACCGCCCGTGACCATGCGCTTGATTATTATCGTAAAGCCCTAGCTGAGGGCGATGCGTTAGGGGTGGATCGGCTGCGAGTTGAACCGCTGTGGGGCTTGACCCGCCTCTACGGGCTGGCCGGCGATCTGGCCGCTGCCGAGAGCGCCGCCGCCGATGGGCAGGCGTTTTGCCGGTGGGCCGGCGATCTCTGGCTGGGTGCGATGATTCAGTTACAACGCGGCGTCAGCCATTTGGTCGCCGGGCAGGTGGGGCGCGCGCAGGAGGTGCTGTTGGCCGCCCGTGCTGATTTGCGCGCATGTAGCGACCGCTTTGGTCAAGCTGCCGCTGCGCTCTGGCTGGCGCTGGCCTATCACGAGCAACGGCACGACGCGGCAGCGATCGCGGCTATCAATGAGGCGTTAGAACTGAGCGCCACCCATGGCTACGATTATCTGTTCACCCGCCCGACCTTCCTCGGCCTGACCGACCCGCGCCGGGTGTTGCCGATCGTGCTCGCCGCTCGCGCCCGCGGCCATCACCGCGACTATATTGAACGCCTGCTAGCTACGCTTGGCCTGCGTGGTCTCGAAGCCCATCCCGGCTACCAGTTGCGAGTGCAGACGCTGGGCGCGTTTCGGGTGTGGCGCGGCGAGCGTGAGATCGAAGCCCGCGAATGGCAACGCGACAAGGCGCGCCAGCTTTTTCAGGCGCTGATTGCCCACCGCAGCCGTTGGCTGCAACGCGAAGAGCTGGCCGAGATGCTGTGGCCGCATCTTGCGCCCGAAGCCGCCATCCGCGATTTTAAAGTCGCGCTGAGCGCATTGTACCGCGTGCTGGAACCGAGCCGCAGCGAATCAACGTCGTCGTTCATCGCTCGCGACGGCAGCGCCTACCGGCTGCGCCCTACCGCTGACCTCTGGCTCGACTGCGCCGAGTTTAGCGCCGGCTGCGCCGATGGTTTGCGCTTGATTGACCAAGGCCAGACTGAAGCCGGTATACGGCGGTTGCAGACTGCCCTTCAGCTCTATCACGGCGATTTTCTCCCCGACGCGCTCTATGAGGGTTGGGCGGAAGCCGAGCGCGAACGGTTGCGCAACACGTTTTTGCGCAGCGCCGACCGGCTGGCCCAGTTGTGGGCTGAACTTGGGCGCGACGAGGAGGTCATCGCGCTGGCCGAACGCATGCTCGCCCACGACAACTGTTGGGAGCGGGCCTACCGGCTGTTGATGCTAGCTTATGCCCGCCAAGGCAATCGCGCTGCCGCGCTGCGGGTCTTCCAGCGTTGCGTTGATAATCTGGCCCGTGAATTGGATGTTGAACCGGCGCCGGTCACACTCGCCTTTGCCGAACGGTTGCGCGCCGGTGATCCAAACCTCCCACCCGTTGGCGATCTGTAATCTCATCCCACCCGGAGACATCGGCTAAACCTTTGGCGCTCTTGGTGTATGGGTGCGGTAGTGACACTGTCGCGCCAGCCTGTGCGACGGCATGCCCCCTCGCCGCTCTTGGCGAGTATGGAATGCAACAGGCTGTTACCGATTTGTAACTGCCGCGCAACCTCGATCTGCTACCCTCGACCACAGATCCCCGGTTACACGTTGCGCACCTGCGCGTATCGCGGCGGCGACGCCGCACCAAACACATGGACGTGATGAACCTTGGCGACTGGCTTGGCCGGCGCGCGCAATTGTCACCGCACAAGGTGGCGCTGTTCGACGCTCAACATGGGATGCGTCCGATTACCTACGGCGAATGGAATGCGGCGACCAACCGCGCGGCCCATCTGCTGCGCGCGTTGGGGGTTGAGCAGGGTGATCGGGTCGCGACACTGGCCCAGAATTGCGTCGATCTGCTCGATCTCTGGTTTGCCTGCGCCAAACTCGGCGCTATTCTGCAACCGCTCAACTGGCGGCTAACCCCCGCCGAACTGCGCGATCTGATTGCCGACGGCGAACCGAAGGTGCTGGCGTATGGGCCTGAATATGCCGCGCTGACGCTCACTTTGCGCGGGCAAGCGCCGAGCGTAGCCCACTGGCTCGCGATTGACGGAGCGCCACCCGCCGATCCGTCTGATCCAACCATCGCTCAACGCGAAGCCCTGCCCGCTGAATACACGCCGGTTATGCTACGGTGGGACGACCCGTGGGTAATTTGCTACACCGGCGGCAGCACCGGCTTGCCGAAGGGAGCCATTCTTACCTACCGCAGCATCGCCGCCAACGCCGTCAACACCGTGATGAGCTGGGGGCTGCGCCCCGACGATGTTGCCATCCTCAACGCGCCGCTCTTCCACACCGGCGGCTTGAACGTCTTCACCGCGCCGTTGGTGCAGATCGGCGGCGCTTCGATCGTCTGCCGCGGCTTCAACGTCGATCAGGTCTTCGATTTGATCGATCACGGGCCGGCCACCCTCTTCTTCGGCGTGCCGACGATGTTCATCGCAATGCAACAACACCCACGTTGGCCAACGGTTGACTTCAGCCGCATGCGGATCGTGATCAGCGGCGGCGCACCTTGCCCCGAACCGGTCTTCCACGCCTTCTGGGAGCGCGGCATCGACTTCAAAACCGGCTACGGCCTCACCGAAGCCGGCCCTAATACCTTCTGGCTGCCGCCAGAGCTGGTGCGAGCCAAGCCGGGCGCAGTCGGTTACCCGCTGATGTTTATTGATGTGCGGGTAGTGGCCGCCGATGGCCGTATCTGTGGCCCGGATGAAGTCGGCGAGTTGCAGATCCGCGGCCCGCACGTCTGCGCCGGCTATTGGCGGCGGCCCGCCGAGACGGCGGCAGCCTTCGTTGATGGCTGGCTGCGCACCGGCGATCTAGCCAGCTTTGATGCTGATGGCTGTTATCGCATTGTGGGCCGGTTGAAGGATGTGATCATCTCTGGCGGCGAAAACATCTATCCCGCCGAGGTTGAGAGCGTCTTAGCCGGGCACCCATCTGTGGCCGAAGTGGCATTGGTTGGGATGCCCGACCTGCACTGGGGCGAAGTGGGTTGGGCGGCAGTAGTGGTGCGCCCCGGCAGCGACTTCTCTGACCAAGACCTGCTCGCGTTTGCCGGCGCGCGTTTGGCCCGCTACAAACTGCCGAAACGAATTGTGACCCTTCCCGAACTCCCCAAAACCGGGGCCGGCAAGATTGACAAACAGGCGCTAAAGCGGATGTTTCAACAAGGGTAATGACAAGCGATCGGAGCATACCATGAGCAAGATCCCCACCCTGCCCGGCATAACGTCCACAATGGTGCAGACCCCGCGCTTGCAGATGCACGTGCTCAGCAGCGGCCCGGCTGACGGCGAACCGGTGCTCTTCGTGCATGGCAATGCCTCATCGGCGACCTTCTGGGAAGAGACGATGCTGGCGCTACCGGCAGGTTTTCGCGCCATTGCGCCCGACCTGCGCGGTTACGGCGAGACCGAAGACCTATTGATCGACGCTACTCGCGGCTGCGGTGATTGGGTTGATGACCTGCTCGCCCTGCTTGACACGCTCGGTATTGATCGCTGCCACGCGGTAGGCCACTCGCTTGGCGGCGTAGTGCTCTTCAACCTGATTGCTGCCGCGCCGCAGCGGATCATCACGGCAACGTTGGCCGCTCCCGGCTCGCCCTATGGCTTTGGTGGCTGCAAAGGACTAAACGGTGAACTCTGCTGGCCGGATGGGGCCGGTTCAGGTGGCGGCACGGTCAATCAGGCGTTTGTCGAGCGGATGGCGGCGGGCGATACAACTGAAGAGGCTGGCGTAGCTGCGCCGCGGGTGGTGATGAACACCTACTACTGGAAACCACCCTTCCGCCCAGCTCGCGAAGAGGAGCTGCTAGCTTCAATGCTCAGCGAGAAGGTCGGGCCGCAACGCTACCCCGGCGATTTCAAGCCATCGCCCAACTGGCCGGGAGTTGCGCCGGGAGTGTGGGGGCCGATCAATGCCATCTCGCCGCTATACGTGGGCGATGCGGTCGAACGGTTCGTTGCCGCCGAACCCAAGCCACCGATCCTATGGGTGCGCGGCGCCGATGATCAGATCGTAAGCGATATGTCGCTGTTCGATGTCGGCACCCTTGGCCAACTCGGCGTGCTACCCGATTGGCCCGGCGCAGAAGCGCATCCGCCGCAGCCAATGATTAGCCAGACCCGCGCTGTGCTCGAACGTTACGCCGCGGCTGGCGGTTCCTTCCGCGAAGTGGTGTTCGAGAACTGTGGCCACACGCCTTACATCGAATATCCGGCGCAGTTTAACGAAGCATTTCACGCGCACTTGGCGGGTAGGGAATAGCGAGTAAGGAGGGCCTCATGCCCACCATCAAAGCCGGCGATCTCGACATTCACTATCTCGATTACGGCCATGGCGAACCGGTCATCTTCGTGCATGGCAACTGGGCTAGCAGCGGTTGGTGGCTGCGGGTGCTCGAACGGCTGCCCGCCGGCTACCGCGGTCTAGCGCCCGACCTGCGCGGGCGGGGAGCGACGCAAGGGCCAGACAATGACTACCTGATGCCATCGCTGGCCGCCGACCTGTGGAACTTCGCCGATGCGCTCGGCATTGATCGGTGCCATCTGGTTGGGCACTCACTGGGAGCAGCGGTTGTGTTGCAAGCCGCTCTCGACCGGCCCGATCGGGTGCGGACAATCGCCGTGCTTGCCCCGCCGTGGGTTGATGGCATGCCCGACGAAGTGTACCAACCTGACCGGCAGCAACTGCTGAAGGACAACCCCGACTTCTTTGCACAGGCGATCAAGGCGATGGCCCCCACCGCGCCGGAAGACGACCTCTGGCGAGAACTGGTGGCAATCGGGCACAGCCAGCGCCTCAGCGCGGCGAACGGCGCAATCAACGCTCTACGGGTGTGGAAGCCGGGCGACACCTTACGCACCATTGGCGCACCGGCATTGGTCATGGGCGGCGAACTCGATCCGCTCGTCACCGCCGAGACCGTCAAACGCGCTGCCGCAGCGTTAGGCGTCGAACCGCACATCATTGCCGGGGTAGGCCATTCAGCCAACCTCGAAGCGCCCGACCGGTTTGTGGAATTATTAGCTGCACATTGGCACACACCCTGAAGGGCATAGCGCGCTATGCCCCAGTGAGGCACACCCGTATGACGCCAATCCCTATCGGAACCCGTTACAACCGCACCCACACCGTCAGCCAAGCGGACATCGACCGTTTCGCGGCGGTAAGCGGCGATACCAACCCGATTCACATCGATCCGGCGGTGGCAGCAACTACTCGCTTTGGCCGCACAATCGCCCACGGGATGCTGCTCTACGGTTACATCCGGGCTGCGCTACGCACGCTAGCACCAACCGGCGTGCAGCGCAAACAGACGCTCAGCTTTACCAATCCGGTCTTTGCTGGCGAGACTATCGAGATTGTCGTCGAAGTGCTGGAAAGCAACAGCAACCAGCTCCGTTGCGCAGTAAGCGTTGCCCGCAGCGACGGCAAAATAGCCTGTAGCGGCGAAACGGTGCTTGAGATAACGCATGCCTAACCTTGTAGCAATCCAATCTGACGGCCCGGTGGTGACAATCACGCTTAACCGGCCAGAACAACATAACAGCTTCACGCCAGATCTGTTGGCCGCGCTGTTGGATGCGCTTACCGCCGCGCGCCACCATCACGGCGTGCGCGTGGCGGTATTGCAGGCCACCGGGCCTTCTTTCTCGCGCGGAACCGACATAGCCGGTTTAGCCGGTCACGCCGATCGGGCATTGTATGCTGATCAGGTCCTGCGACAACTCCATCAAGTGATGCTCGCAGTAATCGATCTGCCGGTGCCGCTGGTGGTCGCGGTGCAGGGGCCGGCCACTGGCAGCGCGATGGGGCTAGTGCTAGCCGCAGATGTGGTGCTGGTTGCGCCGGAAGCCAGCTTTACCGCCTATACAACGACTCTGGGCCTCAGCCCGGAAGGCGGCTGGGCCACTCTCTTGCCACGCCTGATTGGCCAGCGCCGCGCAGCCGAGGCACTGCTGCTCGAACGACCAATCAGCGCGGCAGAGGCAGTTGCGTGGGGTTTAGCCAACCGGCTCGTGCCGGCCAGCCATCTGGCCGAGGAGACGCAAGCGTTGGCGCATCAGATGGCGGCGCAGTTGCCGGGCAGCATCGCCTGCACCCGCCGGCTGCTCTGGAGTGAGCGTGATCGCTTGGCAGCCGAACTTGATCGCGAGCGCGAACTGTTTTGCGCCCAGATTCAATCGATTGAAGCAGACATCGGACTTAACGCTTTTCTTGACCGGCAACGCGCCATGATGACGGAGGCAGACTTGTGAAACAGCTTGCCGTTGGTATGCAAGCCACTGCGCAGCGCGTGTTCGATGATGACCTGATTGCCGAATATGCTGCGCTCTGCGGCGACCAGCCGGGCGAGACCGTGCCTGAACCACTGATCGGCGCACTCTTCTCGTACCTGCTCGGCGTTGACCTGCCCGGATCCGGTTCGGTCTATCTCAAGCAAGATCTTACCTTTGTTGGTGTCGCCCAGATTGGCGAACTGCTCACTGCTACGGTGACAATTACCCATATCCGAACCGACAAGCCGCTGGTTACGTTGCAAACCCGCTGCACCGGCGCTGACGATCGCCTGATTGCCGATGGCGAGGCAATTGTGATGGTACCGGGATAGAAGAGGGGTCAACTAAGGGGTTTTGCAACTATCGCTACCCTCGCGTGCGCGAGAAATGCTCTTCTCCTACGCGCGCGAGCCTGTGCCGGAGGATGAGTGCTATAACGCTCACCCTCCCATCTATGCGATTCTCTTGTTCGGGCGCAAGCCCGCTGGCATAAGAAAAGGTTAGTCAAAGGAGACCGTCCAATGCAGAGTACCCATCTTGTCCGCCGCTTTGCCATCACCTTGCTGGCAATCCTCGCTCTGGCGCTGAGCGCCTGCGGCGGCGGCTCAGCCGCACAGCCGACCGCCGCGCCGCAGCCAACCGCTGTGCCCACCGCCGCGCCGCAGCCAACCGCTGCGCCCACCGCCGCGCCGCAGCCGACCGCTGCGCCCACCGCCGCCGCTACTACCGGTGAGCCAATTGTGGTTGGCCTCATGACCGACAGATCTGGCCTGCTTGCGATCTATGGCCCCATGCTTGAGCGCGGCTTTACGCTCGGTTTGGAGTATGCCACCAATGGCGCCAATGCAGTAGCCGGCCGCCCGATCAAGGTGGTCGTGAAAGACACTGCCAGCAACCCTGAAACCGGTGTCTCGTTGGCCCGCGAAGCGATCGAGAGCGATGGCGCCGATGTGCTGGTCGGCTCGCCTAGCTCGCCGGTAGCGTTGGCGATTTCGGCTGTCGCCGCCGAGAACAAGATCGTCTACATCGCTGCGCCGGCTGCCTCACCCGCCCTCACCGGCGAAAACTTCAACATCTACACCTTCCGCGCCGGGCGCACGAGCGTGCAAGACGCGCTGACCATGAGCGCGGCGCTGTTGCAGACCGGCAAGAAGTTTGTCCAGATCGCTCAAGACAACGCCTTCGGGCGCGGTTCGGCAGGGGCGTTCTACGCTACTGTCAAGGCGTTAGGTGGCGAGTTTGTGCTCAACGATACCGCCGAAGGGGCCGGCACCGTCTTTGCGCCGCCGGATACCACCGACTTCACCCCCTACATCAACCAATTGCTCGACTCAGGGGCGGAAGTGTTGATCGTCACGTGGTCGGGCACCGGCTTTGTGCCGATGTTCCAGCAGATGCAGCAACTAGGTGTGTTTGATGTCATGACGGTTGCAACCGGCTTTGGCGACAATCAGACCATGGTTAACGGCTACGCCGACGCAATCGGCTCGGTGGGAGTCAGCGTCTATCACTACAGCCTGTTTGACAATCCGGTTAACAAGTGGCTGACCGAGCGCCACAAAGCGGCTTATGGTGTGCCACCCGATCTCTTCACCGAAAGCGGCTTCAACGCAGCGATTATGCTGGTCAAGGCGCTAGAAGAGACCAAGGGCGATCCGGCGGCTGACGGTCTCATCGCCGCGCTGGAAGGAATGACCTTCGAGGGGCCGAAGGGCACATACACTGTGCGCGAGTCGGATCACGTGCTCTTGCAACCGATGACGCTGGTGCGTCTGCTTAACACCAACGATCCCGATTTCAAGTTCTTCGAGCTGGTGACGCTCTTCACGCCCGAACAGACCGCGCCACCCTGTATGGTGCCGGCAGCGATGAACCGGTGCAAGTAGGGTTTGGGTAGAGGCTTATGGAGTGTGGCCGTCAAATGGCCGCACTCCATGACAGCCCTCGTTGCAGCCAACCCCGCTCACCGAAGAAGACGGGGTGAGGGGCCTTGTCCCAAGGAGTCCGTGTGAGCGATTGGATTATCGAAACTCATGCTCTAACCCGCGACTTCGGCAGCTTGCGCGCTGTCGATCATGTCGATCTGCGAGTGCGGGCCGGTAGCATTCACGCCATCATTGGGCCAAATGGCGCCGGCAAAACCACGCTGTTCAATCTGATCAGCGGCTATCTCAAGCCGACGGCAGGGCGCGTGTTGCTGCGCGGGAAGGACATTACGCATGTGCCGCTGCACCGCATGGCGCACCTCGGTATCGGGCGCTCGTTCCAGATCACCAACATCTTCCCGACATTGACCGTGCTGGAGAACGTGCGGCTGGCGGCGCAGGCGCGTGGGCGCGACAATTTCCGGCTCTGGACGAGCGCTGCCAAGCTACGGGCTTACACCGAACGCGCATTTGTGGCGTTGCAACAGGTTGGTTTGCACGAACGAGCATTGCAGATCGCCGCCACCCTGCCCCATGGCGACAAGCGCCGGCTAGAATTGGCCATTCTGCTGGCTGGCGACGCCGATATTCTGCTGCTCGACGAGCCAACCGCCGGCATGGCGACCGAACAGGTGCCAATGCTGCTCGAACTGCTGCGCAGCATCCGGCAAGGAACGAACAAGACGATCCTGATTGTTGAACACAATATGTCTGTGGTGATGAGTCTGGCCGAAACGATTACCGTGATGCATCAAGGGCGCGTGCTGGCGGAGGGCAGTCCGGCTGCGATCAGCGCAAATCAGGCGGTGCGCGAGGCCTATTTAGGCACGGCCTTCGCCGGAGGGCAGCCATGAATGACGTGTTGCTCGACGTAGATTCGATCCACACCTTTATTGGCCAATTTCACATTTTGGAAGGCGTCTCGCTACAGGTGCGCGCCGGTAGCATCACTGCGCTGCTCGGACGCAATGGAGCCGGCAAGACTACCACCCTGCGCTCGATTATGGGCCTGAACCCACCGCGCAGCGGGAGTATTCGCCTTGCCGGTGAACCGATCAATGGCCGGCCCGCATACGAGATTGCCCATCTTGGCGTTGGTTATGTACCCGAACATCGCGCCATCTTTCGCGATCTGACCGTTGAAGAGAATCTGCGGCTAGCCGAGCGCAAACGGGGCGATCTCGCTAAACGCAGTGATTTCATTATGACGCTCTTCCCTGACCTCAAGCGGTTTTACCGGCATCTGGGCGGCAAGCTGTCGGGCGGCCAACAGCAGATGCTGGCAATCGCGCGCGCGTTGGTGGCCGATAACCGGCTGTTGCTGATTGATGAACCGAGTGAAGGGCTAGCGCCGATCATTGTCGAGCAGATTGTGGCTGCGCTGCGCCAGATGGCGGCTGAGACGACTATCTTGCTGGTTGAGCAAAATTTTGCTATGGCCGCGCAGTTGGCCGATGAGTACTACATTCTTGATGATGGGCGCAGTGTGCAGCATGGGCGCATGGCCGATCTGGTCAAAGATCACGCCGCGATTGACAAATACCTTGGCGCGGGTTAACGGGTTAATGCAAAGACGGTTAACGCAAAGGTTTAGTAGGGTGATGCTCAAGCTCGCTTATAGCAACATTCCATCATCGCTTAGCGTCCTTAGCGGTCTCTGCGCCTTTGCGTTTAACATCTCTGCGCCTTTGCCCCGCTGCGCCTTCGTGCTGAAGGAGTAGTGCATGATCGAATGGATTCAGCGCCGGCGCGGACTGATCGCCGGCATCACGGCGGCGATCCTCTTCGCCATTTGGGCTTCGAGCCAGTACGAACCACGTATCTTAGCCAGCATCTTGCTGTCGGGTCTCACCCTCGGCGCGCTCTATTTTTTGGTGACTTCCGGTCTTTCGCTGATCTTTGGCTTAATGGACGTGCTCAACTTTGCGCACGGCACGCTCTTTATGATCGGCGCGTATATTGGCTTCACGTTATACGCCAACCCGCGTCTGCTGCTCAATACGCTACCCTTCGTGCTGGCTTTTGTCGCCGGTTGGCTATTGGCGCGCTGGTTGCCATTCAGCAGCCTGCCCGCTGGACATCGCCGCCCATTGTGGGTGCTTGCCGTGTTGGTCGGGGTGTTTGCGGTTTGGGGATTTGAGTTGGGGCCATTGGCAACGACTGCGCTGAGTTCTGGTGGGCGGGTGCCGACCGAGCAGGCTCAAGCGCCGGTAGGTATCTTCGTTGCCCGCACGTTGGGGCTAGCCATTGCTGGCCTAATCGCCGGCGCGGCCTTCGTGATTGGCAACGAACGCGCGCGCCAGCCGGCTAACCGTGATCTGGCGCTGCCGATCGGTCTGCTCGCGCTGGCGCTGATCATTGCGCCGTTGCGCCTGAGTGCTGAAGGCTGGATTCTCGCGCTCGACTCGAATGCGCGCTTTCTGTTGGCGTTGCTGGCAGGGGCCGGCGGTGGCGCCGCTTTGGGCGGGTTGATGGAATGGAGCCTGATCCGCCCGCTCTACAGCCGCCCAATCTATCAGGTGCTGGTCACGTTGGGGTTGGTCTTCGTCGGCACCGAGCTGGTTAAAGGCATCTGGGGGCCGGGTGGATATTTCATGGAATTGCCGGCGTGGTTTAGCCGGCGCGGCCCGAATTGCCCGTCACCAAACCTGATCGCGTGGCTGCAAGATAACTGCGCCAGCATTGATGTGCTAGGCCGGCCCTTCCCCAGTTACCGCATCTTTATCATTGCCTTGGGAGTCGCGATGTTCGCCGGCATCGCCGTGCTCTTGCGCTACACCCGGCTCGGCATGATCATCCGCGCCGGTGTCCAAGATGGCGAGATGGTGCAAGCGTTGGGCATCAATGTCCGCCGCGTCTTCACCCTCGTCTTTGCGTTGGGGGCCGGGCTTGCCGCCCTAGGTGGCGTTGCCGCCGCGCCGTTTCTCGGTATCAGCCCCGGTCTTGGCCAAGAGTTTCAGTTGCAAGCCTTTATCGCCGTGGTGATCGGTGGCATGGGCAGCTTCACCGGCGCCGCGATGGGGGCGCTATTGGTCGGCCTTGCGCGCGCCTTCGGCGACCAAATTGTGCTCACCGGGATTCAATTGCCGTGGATGAGCGAAGCAATGACGTTTTCGCCGTCGATCGCGCGCGCTTCCACTGTCTTGATTATGGCACTGGTGCTGCTGCTGCGCCCAGCCGGTCTGTTTGGCAAAAAGGAGTAGCCGATGCGAGAGCGTTTCATATCGTCACAATGGGCCGGCCTTGCTCTCATCGGCGGCCTGATCGTCTTTCCCTTTGTCGTTTCATTGCTTAGCGGCCAACCGGTTGAGGAGGGTGTGCCCAAGTTCTGGCAAGGCATGCTCATTCAAGTCTTTATTTTGGCCGTCTTTGCCATGAGCTACGATATTCTGATGGGCTACACCGGCATTCTCTCGTTTGGGCACGCCCTCTTCTTCGGCACGGGCGCGTACACGATCGGCATCTTGCTCAAACATGCCGGTTGGGATCTCGGCTCGGCATTGCTAGCCGTCGTGGTGATTGCTATCATCCAGAGCTTGATCGTTGGCCTGCTCTCGCTGCGGGTCAGCGGCGTTTATTTCGCGATGGTGACACTCGCCTTTGCCCAAATGTTCTTTTTGCTGGCCGAAGCGACCGACTTTCGCCAGTGGACTGGAGCTGAAGACGGGTTGCAGAGCATTCCGGTGCCGGCGTGGATCAGCCCCACCACTGAACGGCTGCGATTTTATTATGTCACGTTGGCATTCGCCATCGTGATGTACCTGTTAGCGCGGCAGGTGGTCAATTCACCGACTGGGCGGGTAATGATGGCCATCCGCGACAACGAGACGCGAGCGAAGGTGTTGGGCTACCACACACTCACCTTCAAGTTGATTGCAATCACTGTCAGCGGCGTCATGGCCGCGCTAGCCGGCGCGTTTAACGCGCTATGGAATCTCAACGCCAATCCGGCAGTGCTCGGCGTCGGCACAACGATCAACGCGCTGCTGATGACGATCATCGGCGGCGTTGGCTCGTTGATTGGGCCGATGCTAGGAGCCGGCGTGATTCAGTTGCTCGGCTACTGGCTTAACGTCTTTTTTGGGCCGAGCTGGCCGCTGCTGTTCGGCATCGTCTACATTTTGATCGTGCTGTTTCTGCCCTACGGCATTATCGGCACGTGGCGGTTGCGCAGCGCCGGTTGGTTGGCGATGTGGCGCGAGCGATCGCGATCATTCATCCGGTTCTTCCACCACCCATGATTGCACGCCATGGGTTACAAACGAGAACGGGCGCACCACAACACCGGCTTCGGTGAGGGCGCGCTCGATGGCAAGCCGGCGGTCGAAGGGGCAGGCAAAGACCATAAAGCCGCCGCCGCCGGCGCCCGATATCTTGCCACCCCACGCCCCATGCTTGCGAGCCAACGCATAGACTTCTTCGACGATTGGCGGCGCGATATGGGGCGAGAAGGCCTTCTTAACCTCCCAAGCATCGTGCAACAAGCGACCAAAATCGGCGATGCGCTGCTCGCGCAGCAGGCGGGCCGCCGTATCGACGAAGGCTTTGGTTTCGTGGTGCAGACGCAGTGTATCGCCCTTGACCAGCCGTTGCACTTGATCGGTCATCAGATGGCGCGTGAGCAACTGGCGATCACCGATATAGCCGAGGATCAAGCAGCTCTCTAGTTCAAGCAAGGCGGTCGGATCGCTCAGCACCGGCTCGACGATAACCCGATCGCGCCCGAAGTGGTAGACGCACATTCCGCCGAACACCGCCGAATACTGGTCTTGCCGCCCGCCGGGGATGCCGAGATCGACCCGTTCGATCCGGTAGGCCAGCTCGGCTAACTGGTGCGGGTCGGCATTCTGGCCGGCCACGGCGTAGAGCAACTTGAGCATGCTCACCACCAGTGCCGACGACGAACCGAGACCGGAACCGGGTGGGGCATCGCTGAACATGGTTATTTTGTAGCCGGCGGAGGCGGGCCGCAATTGGGGTAATGCATCGAGCACTGCCTGCGGCAACGCCAGCTTGCCATCCCACTCGCGATCGCTCACCTGCCGGCTCACCTCTTGTAAGTCGAGCGAGCGAATCATAATGCCGGGTGCATTGCTGGTGGTCAGCATACACCGCACATAGAGATTGATCGTGCAGTTGAGCACCTTCCCGCCGTATTCCTCGGCGTAGGGGCTAACATCAGTGCCACCGCCAAAAAAGCCGATCCGCATCGGCGCGCGCGCTTTGTAGATCTTCATTGGTTCCTCCGGCCATGTTGCTGTGCCGCGGCGCCAGTATACCAGAAATGGAGTGCCAGCCCGGCGGGTTGAACGGCCCCCACCCCGGCCCTCCCTCTGTTGCCCCCACCCCGGCCCTCCCCCTCCGGGGGAGGGGGTCGCCTCGCTCCAGCGCGGGGGAGGTCAGATGGAGGGTGCGTACACTCTGTTGCCCCCACCCCGGCCTTCCCTCTGTTGCCCCCACCCCGGCCCTCCCCCGGAGGGGGAGGGGGTCGCCTCTCCCCAGCGCGGGGGAGGTCAGATGGGGGGCATTTGTATCAAACTACGCCGAAGGCCCACAGGATACGGTACAATACTACTATGAAGATCTTTGTTAGCGCCGAACACTACCGTCACGATCCACCGTTTGAGATCCTTGATGGTCAGACGGTGCCATATTTCGAGACACCGCAGCGGGTAGCCATCATTTTGGCTGCCCTGCGAGCCGCTGGCTTTGCACCGCTGGCCGCTGCGCCACCAGCAACGATTGCCGAACTAGGCGCGGTGCATACCGCCGATTATCTCGATTATCTTGCCCACGCCCATGAACGCTGGCAAGCTGCCGGTCGACACGGGCCGGTAGTGCCCTCAGCGTGGCCGTTGCCCGGCTTGCGGTTGCGTAGCGATTGCCCACAAGCGGCGGCAGGCCGTTATACCTTCGACCTCAGCGCGCCAATCACTGCCGGCACCTTCGTCGCCGCTCAATCATCTGCTGGCGCGGCTTTAGCCGGAGCCGAGGCGCTGTTGCAAGGCGAACGGTACGCTTATGCCCTCTGTCGCCCGCCCGGCCACCATGCGGCGGCGAATATGGCCGGCGGCTATTGCTATCTCAACAACGCGGCGCTAGCCGCCGACCGGCTGGCGCGCGCTATCGCTCCCGGCGATACGACATGGACGCTACGCGCGCCGGCGGTGGCGGTGCTCGACATTGACTATCATCATGGCAATGGCACACAGAGTATCTTTTACGAGCGCAATGATGTGCTGACGATCTCGCTCCACGCTGATCCAGCGCGCGAGTACCCATACTTTCTTGGCTATGCCGATGAGCGCGGTGCGGGAGCCGGCGAAGGCTATAATCTTAACTTCCCCCTCTCGGCAGGCATTGGCGATAGCGCATATCTGGCCGCGCTCGAACAGGCATTGCAAGCGATCGCCGACTACGGCCCGCGCTATCTAGTCGTCTCCGCCGGTTTTGACACCTTCCACGCCGATCCATTGGGTGATTTTGAGCTAACGACTGCCGCGTACACAGCGATCGGCGCGGCAATCGCCCGGCTGGGCCTCCCCACGCTCTTTGTGCAAGAGGGCGGGTACGCGATCGAGGCATTGGGCGCGAATGTGGTGGCGCTGTTACACGGAGCAACCGCGTATGCTGACTGACAACCCGCTTGAACCGCAAACGCCGATCGCGCCAGCGTGGGGCTGGCGCGATCTCTTGATCACACTGTTGGTGATTGGTGTTGGCGGCTCCCTCGTTGTATTAGCGTTGCGCACACTGGCTGCAGTGGGTAACTGGGACACCTCACGCGGCTTTATCAGCCCGCCGGTCTACCTTGCCGGCACGCTGCTGTACCTGATCATTGGCGGCGCAGTGCTGGCCGTGATCGGCCCACGCGCTGGCTGGCGCGATCTTGGCTTACAGTGGCCGCGTTGGATCTATTTCGCTCTCGTCCCACCCGTCTTTCTCTTCGGCATGGGGATGATGGTGCTGGCGAATGCTGGCGTCACTCTGCTCTTCGGCGAGTTCCAGAACCCTCAGATCGAGAGTATCTCCGGCGGGCAGGCGTTTGGCACAGGTGAACTGATCGCGTTATGGCTGCTCATCGCCGGGATCGTACCGTTGGTGGAGGAGTTGTTCTTCCGTGGGGTTCTCCACCATCTGCTGCGCCGCCATCTCAATAGCACGCTCTCGATCATCGCCGGAGCAGCCATCTTTGCCGTCGTTCACTTTATTCCTATGCTCATTCCCGGCCTATTTGTGGCCGGGCTTTGCCTCGGCTATCTGCGCGAACAGAGTGGCTCGATCTGGCCGGGAGTGCTGTTCCACATGCTGCAAAACACGCTGGCATTGCTAGCGATGGCGCTCGTGCTGGCGACCGGCGGGGCAGCGTAGGGGCGGGTTTCAAACCGCCCCCCGCTTTACCGCGACACCAACGGCACTGCGACGCCAAACGGCAGCCCTAACGATCCCATTAATGGCGTATCACCGCTGACTCCGAAAGCAACGACAACTTCGGCAGCTCCACCGTTGCGATCGGTATCACAGTAGAACCGCTGCTGAGATGGGCGATACACGCACGGATCGTCGCGCCCATCGCCATCAACATCGCCAAGCAGGGGAACATCGCCGCTGTTGCCGAAGGAAACGACAAATTCGGCATTGACGCCATTATGTGCCGTATCACAAAAAAACTGTTGGGTTGAGGGGCGAAAGACACATGGATCGTCACGGCCATCGCCATCAGTGTCACCTAACAGCGGTATGTCAGTTGCCGTTCCGAACATCACTACATATTCGGCTTCGCCACCATTGCGCGCCGTATCGCAGAAGAAGCGTTGGGTTGACGGACGGTAGACGCACGGGTCTGCGCGGCCATCGCCATCAACATCGCCGAGCAGGGGAACATCGCCGCTGTTGCCGAAGGAAACGACAAATTCGGCATTGACGCCATTGCGCGCGGTATCGCAGAAAAACTGTTGGGTTGAGGGGCGATAAACGCAAGCCACATCACGGCCATCGCCACGAACATCACCGAGCAGCGGAATATCGGTCGCAGTTCCAAACGCAATGCTGTACTCGTCAGCCCCGCCATTGCGCGCGGTATCGCAATAAAAACGTTGCGTCGAGGGACGAAAAACACAAGCAATATCGCCTTGAAAGAGAGCGTTCGATTGGAGCTGAGGATTGGATGCAGTGGTGGATGGCGAAGCTGCCATGAGCAGCACGAGCGTAGCAATAACAAACAACGATCCGGCCCGTGTAGGAAGCCGGCCTCCGCAATGTAGAAACATCCTGCCGTCTCCTAGCTGCTAATGCGCGATACCATTGGTGTCTAGGAGAGGATGTTGGCAGGTAAAGACACCGTATCTCATTATTGAAGGATTGTTGCGCTCGAAGCTATCACCTTATAGTCCTATGTTTCTCACCGGTTGCCGGCAACCGTTCGTCGCCAAACATTTGCGTGTAGTAGCGAATTCTTTTCCTCACGTGGGCGACTAACTCGGTATACTGCCATTGGTTTCAATTCCAACAGCAGCGAGGTGTGACAGTGGAGTCCCCCGAAGAGCAACTCGAACGGCTGCGCAGCCTGCGCGAGCGGGCGATGCAGGGCGGCGGCCCTGACCGGATTGCTCAGCAACATGCCCGCGGCAAGCTGACGGCGCGGGAACGGCTAGCCCTGCTGCTCGATGCCGGCTCGTTTCAAGAGATCGGCGCGCTTGCGACCAGCATTACCGAAGAAGAAGAGCAACGCATTCCCGGCGATGGCACCGTCACCGGATTCGGCAAGATCAATGGCCGGCGGGTGGCCGTCTATGCGCAAGACTTTACCGTGATGGGCGGATCGTTCTCGGCGGTGCAGGCCAACAAAATTTGCCGGATGCAAGACCTCGCCATCGAAAGCGGCATCCCAATCATCGGCCTTAACGATTCAGGCGGGGCGCGCATCCAAGAAGGCGTCCGCTCATTGGCAGCCTACGGCGAAGTCTTCGTGCGCAATGTGCTGGCTTCCGGCGTGGTGCCACAGATCTCGGCCATCCTTGGCCCTTGCGCCGGTGGCGCAGTCTATTCGCCAGCGTTGACCGACTTCGTGATCATGTCGGAGTCGACCGGCTATATGTTCTTGACCGGCCCTGACGTGATCAAGGCCGTATCGGGCCGCGACATCTCGGCCCAAGAGCTGGGTGGCGCAGCCGTGCATTGCGCGCGCAGCGGCGTTGCCCATCTCTCGGCCCCCGATGATCGGGCAGTGATCGAATTAATCAAGCGATTGCTGAGTTACTTGCCGCAGAATAACAACGAGGATCCGCCGCAGATTATGCCCTACGACCGCGCCGACCGGCAAGAGCCGGCCTTGAATGCGCTAGTGCCGGCTGATGAGCGGCAGGGCTACGATATTCACACCCTGATCGATCTTGTCTTTGACCGCGATAGCTTCCTCGAAATTCAGCCGCTCTTTGCCCAAAACGCGGTGGTGGGCTTTGCCCGCCTTGATGGCTACGCGGTTGGCGTGGTCGCCAACCAGCCGGCAGTCATGGCCGGTGTGCTCGACATTGACTCCAGCGACAAGATTGCGCGCTTCGTCCGCATCTGCGACGCCTTCAACGTCCCGATTATCACCTTCGTTGACACTACCGGCTTTCTGCCCGGCATCGAGCAGGAGTATGGCGGGGTGATCCGCCACGGCGCTAAAATTATTTACGCCTACAGCGAGGCTACTGTGCCAAAGATTTCGGTTGTGGTGCGCAAAGCAATTGGTGGCGCGTATGTAGCGATGTCAAGCAAACAATTGCGTTGCGACCTCAATTTTGCGTGGCCATCGGCCCAGATTGCAGTGATGGGCGCGGAAGGGGCGGTACGCATCTTGCGCCGCGACGAGCTGCGGGCCGCTGCCGACCCCGCTCAACTGATGGAGCAATTTGTCGCCGAGTACCGGCGCAAGTTCTTCAATCCGTACCACGCCGCCGATCTCGGCCAAATTGACGAGGTGATCGAACCGGCTGAAACCCGGCCGCGCTTGATCCGGGCGCTTGAGATTCTGCGCACTAAGGTGCAACAAAACCCGCCGCGCAAGCATGGACTGTATCCGTCGTAGACCGGCGGGAGGAGGCGCAATGGAGAATCTTGGCTTTGGGTTGACGATGACCGTGCTGGGCATGGGTTTGGTCTTTACAGTGCTGGCCTTGATCTGGGGCATGCTCAATTTGCTCACCCGCTTTGATCGGCCCGAACCAACCGCAGCGGATGAGGCCACGCCGGCACCAGAGGCTGTGCTGATGGCGGATGGGCAACTCACGCCCGATGAGGTGGCGGCGATCGCGGTGGCAGTAGCCGTTCACGCCGCTGCGCTGCGCCGCGAGGCTGCGCCGGCAATGCGCAGTTACTGGCCGGGCAGCCTGCTCTTCGCCAGCCGGTGGGTCGCTGCTGGCCGCACACGCCAGAATCAAAGTTGGCAACGGAGGAGATAATTCGCGATGCGCCGCTACCAATTGACAATCAACGGCAAGACGTATACGGTCGATATTACGGAGTTGAGCAGCGATCGGTTTGCCGTCCAGCTTGATGGTCGCGAGTTTGAAGTGCAACTCAGCGAGAGCGGTGAGGTGAGCGAGATTGCGCCACGCGCTGCGCCGCTGCCGGTGGCGCAGCCTGCTGCTCCGGCGACGCCGATGGCGCCACCGCCACCGGCAGCATTGCCACCCGCTGTTGCCACTGGTGATAACCTTATTCGGGCGCCAATGCCGGGCACCATCTTGCAGATCGTCGCTCAGCCCGGCGCCAAGGTCAAACGCGGCCAGCCGATCATCGTGCTGGAAGCGATGAAGATGAATAACAGCATCGGTGCGCCACGCGATGGCGTGGTGGCAGCCATTTTGGTCAAGACTGGGCAGAGTGTTGGTTATGGCGAACCGCTCGCGCAACTGGCAGAGGGGTGAACGCCCTTGGCAAACTCTAGCATTAGGCGAAAGCGGCAGCCCGCTTCCAGTTCCGTAGCAAGCTCCTGCGCAAGCGAAAAGCATTGCGATAATTGTACTCCTCCGCCCTCGCGGGCGCGGGCAATGGCGGTGAGGTATCGGTGCTGAAGCGGTTAGAAGCTTTAGGCACAGACCAGCGAGGTTGAGCAGGGCTGCGCTTGCATAGCAAAAAGTGATCGAACCTATGGACGAATTAGCCCTCCGGCTCTTACAAGGGATCACGTCGATCACGTGGCAATCGCTCGTGATGATTGCAGTGGCGGGTCTGTTGTTTTACCTCGCCATCGTGCATGACTACGAACCGCTGCTGCTTGTGCCGATTGGGGCCGGCGCATTGCTGGCGAACCTGCCGCTGTCGCCACTGCTAGGCGAAGATGGCATGCTCACCATTCTCTACAACAGCGGCGTCGGCAACGAACTCTTCCCGCTGCTCATCTTTATCGGGATTGGCGCGCTTACCGATTTCAGCCCGCTGCTCTCCAACCCGCGCATGGTCTTGCTCGGCGCGGCCGGCCAATTTGGTATCTTCGGCACCTTACTCGCCGCGCTTGCGCTTGGCTTCAGCCGTGAAGAAGCAGCCTCTATCGGAATTATCGGCGCGATCGACGGGCCAACCTCGATCTATGTTTCGAGCCTGCTTGCGCCGCAACTGTTAGGGCCAATCACCGTGGCAGCGTACAGCTACATGTCGCTGGTGCCGGTAATTATGCCGCCGGTCATCCGCGCGCTCACTACGCCAGCCGAACGGCGGATTCGGATGGAATACGTGAGCCGCCCGATCAGCCGGCGCACGCGCATTCTCTTTCCGATTGTCACTACAATTGTGGTAGGCACGCTCGTGCCGTTCGCCATCCCGCTGATTGGTATGTTGATGTTGGGCAACCTGATGCGCGAGTCGGGCGTGGTCGAGCGGCTGACCAACACCTCGTCGCGCGAGCTAGCCAACATTGTCACCCTCTTTCTAGGGCTGGCGATTGGCTCGACGATGGAAGGCACGCGCTTCCTGCAACCGGCGACGTTGGCAATTTTGGCTTTGGGCATTCTGGCCTTCGTGCTCGACACTGCAGCCGGACTGCTCTTTGGCAAATTTCTGAACCTGCTCAGCCGTGGCCGCTTCAACCCGATCATTGGCGCCGCCGGCATTAGCGCCTTCCCCATGGCGGCGCGCGTCGTGCAAAAGATGGCGCATGAAGAGGATTTCGAGAATTTTCTGTTGATGCATGCGATGGGGGCCAACGCCGCTGGGCAGGTCGCCAGCGTCGTTGCCGGCGGCGTGGTGCTAGCGTTGATGGGCGCAGCGTAGCGCCTTGTAACCGGCGATATACAATGAGAAGAGAGGGCCGATCATGCCGGAGGAGTGAGTTATGCCAAAGACCGAGCGCGTCGCCGAATGGATGAGCGAAAACCCGATCTGCGTCCCGCCCGATTTTTCGGCGCTCGCGGCCTATGAGCGCATGCGGGCGCGCGGGGTGCGGCGGATGCCGGTGGTAGATAAACAGGGCCATCTGGTTGGGATTATCACGCGCAGTGATATTGAGCAAGCGATGAGCCATCCCCGCGACGATGAAGAACGCCGGTTGGCCCGCTTCAATCTGGCCGGCCAAACCGTGGCCGAATTGATGACGCCTAACCCGCTGACCGTCACTTCGAGCGACTCGATTGGCAAGGCGGCGGCCATTATGGTGCGGGCGCGGGTCAGTGGCCTGCCGGTGGTGGATGAAGGCCGGCTCGTCGGGATCATCACCGAGTCGGATATTTTCCGGCTGGTAGCCAGCACGTGGGCGGCGGAAGAGACCGAGTAGCTCTGCCTAATGGCACAAGAAGAACCACGTCAGATCACTCACCATTGTGGGCGTTGCGCGCGATAGCCACAACGCCCACAATCCGCCGCCGATCAGGCTCAGCGCGAGCAACGCGCCGCCAGCCAGCCAAAAGAGGGCAACGCCATTATCAGCGCCCGGCGATTGTGTCTGCTCACTATGCTCAAACATATCACCATCCCCTTTCATCTCAGACCGGTTGCTCGACCAACTGGCGCGCTGGACGATCATCGATCAACCAGTGGATGACGGTTGCAGCGAGGCTCAGCGCCAATGCCGCCAACCAAACCGGCAAATAACTGCCGGTGCGGTCGTAGACCGCGCCCCCTAGCCATGCGCCTAAAAAGGCCCCGATCTGATGGCCGAAGAAGACAAAGCCGTACAGCATGCCTAGATAGCGGGTGCCGAAGAGCTGGGCAACGACGCCGCTGGTTAATGGCACGGTGCCGAGCCAGAGCAAACCAATGCCCAGACCGAACAGTAAGGCACTGGCATCGGTGAGCGGCGCGATCAGGAACAACCCAAAGATGATCGCGCGGCCAAAGTAGATACCGCTCAAGACCTGCTTCTTGACCATGCGGTCGCCAAGCGCGCCAAAGAGATACGAACCGGCAACGTTGCCCAACCCGATTAACGCCAGCGCCGCGGCTGCCACCGCCGCGCTAATGCCGCTATCAACCAGATAGGCCGGCAGATGGGTAGCGACGAAAGCGACATGGAAGCCACACACGAAGAATCCGGCGAACAACAGCGCGTAACCGGGATGGCGCAAGGCGATTGCGATCACCTGCTGCCCGCGCAGCGCGTTGGTTGCCGCGCTAGCGCGACCGGCTCGCGCGCCGAGCGCCGGCGCCAGCAGCACCGGCAGCATCATCACTGCCGCCAGCGCCAGTAACGCGCCTTGCCAGCCAAAGGCAGCGATCAACAACTGCGCCAATGGCACAAAGGCAAACATCCCTACCGAACCGCCGGCAGTCACCAGACCGAAGGCGAAACCACGCCGCGCCGGCGGCACTAACTGGCCGATGGAACCAAAGACCGGCGCGAAGGTGGTGGCGCTTTGGGCTAGCCCAACGACCACACCCAGCGCCAGCAAAAGGAGCAACGGCGAGGCGGCAATCGCTACTGCCGCGACGCCAAGAGCGTACACTATCGCGCCCAACGCAATTAAGCGCCGGCCGCCGTAACGGTCAGCCAGCGCGCCGGCAAACGGGGTTGCAATCCCAAAGACGAGATTCTGTATGGCCAAGGTTAAGCCAACTTGCTCGCGCCCCAAGCCCAACGCCTCGCTCAGCGGCACCAAAAAGACGCCAAAGGTTTGGCGAATGCCCATGGCGATGGTGACAATCAACGCGCCACAGACACTCGCCACAACCCATTTTGGTATTTGTTGCATATCATTCTCTGTCAAGATAAGAGAGGCATAATCTATAGAATAGTCACAAACGCCATATTTGACAAGGATGCGCCGCATTGGCGCTTAAGCGACCGATTGCCGGCGGCAACAAACAGTTTGCGGTCTGATGCGCATATATCGCCCGCAATGGGCAAACGATCACACCTCAGGGGCGCTGATGCTGGCACCCAGACCGCGCGCCGGCAAAAGCAGAGCGCGGCAGCGAGACTGCCGCACTCCGCACAGGGAAAACCATACCTTACAGCTTGTCACCCATAAAAAGCGCGGCGCAGCGCGTTCAGGATATCGCGCTGAAACGCTTGGGAGACGCGAGCAGTAGGCACTAGGTTAAAGCCATGGTATGCGCCCGGATAGACATGCAGCTCGGTTGGCACGCCGGCCCGCGTCAAGCGCCGCGCATACTCTATATCTTCTTCGAGAAACAGATCGAGCGCACCCGTATTGATAAAGGTCGCCGGCAGACCGGCCAAGTTCTCAGCCCGCGCGGCAGCCGCATACGGTGAAACATCAGGACTGCCGGGAGGTTGGCCAAGCAGGGCCGACCAGCCAAAATGGTTGGCAGCGTGATTCCAGATAAATTCACCGGTGAACGGATGGGGATCGGCCAACACTGCGGTGCGATCATCGAGCATTGGGTAGATCAGCAACTGGAACGAGACCGGCACTTCGCCGCGATCGCGGGCCAACAGCGCCAAACCCGCCGCTAAGCCGCCGCCGGCGCTCGCGCCGCCAATCGCAATCCGTTGGCGATCGACACCCAAGGTCTCAGCGTTCGCATGCAGCCATTTCAACGCGGCATAACAGTCTTCGACCGGACCCGGATGCGGCGTTTCCGGCGCTAGTCGGTAATCGACCGAGGCGACCAGACAATTGAGTTCGCTGACGAAGGTCTTCAGTTGGGCGTCATCCTGCTCAGCAGAGCCAAGCACGTACCCGCCGCCGTGGATCCACAGCAGAGCGGGCAATGACGGAACAGCCTCGGACGGGCGATACACCAACACGCGCACGTCTGGCGCATCTGGCGGGCCGGGCACTCTATATTCTGTCACCGTAACATTAGGAAACTCAGGCACGGCAGCCGCCAACTGGGCGCGCATCTGCTCCATGCCGGCCCGGATCTGCGGCAACTGTTCCCGATCGAGCACAATCGGTGGAAAGACCTCGAGCAATGGCAACAATTCTGGATCAACCAAGTGGCGCGTGCTCATAGCAAACCTTTCTTATCACCTTGCAGCGCAACCGTTGCGCTTGCACCCACCAATTCAAGCTCGTCTGCCCTCCCTTTGCCTCGCGTGACCGGCCACTGCAATTGCAAGGTTCAGCCATCGGTCGCGGCTGAGGCAGACCCCTCGCCAACCAAGAGGCGGACAACGTATGCTGCTAATGCCTCAGGAGTGACTTGTCCGGCGGCGAGCAACTGCAAATAACGTTCTGGCGCCAGCAAACTTTGCAATGTGGCGACGAGGATGGTTGTCGGAACATCATTAGCGATTTCACCATCCCGCTTTCCCTCGTCAAGCAATGCGGCCAATCGGTTCAACGCTTGCTCGGCGCGCAGACGGAGATCGGCGCGCTGTTCAAGAATCTGGTGGGTCAGGCCAAAACGGCTTGCGATTTCCAACAAAAACTGGCCGCGTTTTTCCTGTAATTGCCGGTATGTCCAAACCAAAATGCGCTCAAGGCGCGCTCGAACTGAGACCGGCTCGTCAGCAATCTGCTGAACAGCTACCAAGAAGAGGTTGATCTGCTGGGCCAACAGCGCCTCGACCAGAGCGTCTTTACTGGTAAAGTGGAGATAAATTGTCCCTTTTGACACGCCAACCCGCGCAGCAATTTCGTCAAGCGAGGTTCGATGATAGCCTTTCTCAACCAGTAGCTCTTGCGCATGCTGGAGGATCAAGGCCTCACGTTCGGCGCGTTGCCGCTGCTTCCACGAAGGAGCTTGTTCTGGCGCTGATCGCATTGCCAATCCTTGTAGGCGTACGGAGCAAGATGACGAAGCGAACTTGTTAGTAATAAAATGACTGGACAGTCAAAATTGTACCACGCTCCGCCCACTTGTCAAGGAATGCGCAGGCCGTTTGCCAGACAGCGGCCTACTGCCTAGAGATGTCGCTCCCTATGCGCGCAATGCAGCATTGCCGCCACACCGAACGCGATCGACAGCCCTCGCGCCAAGCAACAACATCTCACTGCTCGCATGTCACATCAACACTACTGCCAATGCAGACATCGAACCCAGCGCCGCCAATGAGCACATCGGCGCCGCGACCGCCGATGATGCAATCGTTGCCACCCCGGCCATCGATCACGTCATTGCCCTCGCTGCCCACGATGAGATCATTGCCCTCGCTGCCGGTGATCACGCCAGCGCCCGAAATGATAGCGCCGAGACCCATGCCGGCGCATGCCGGCGGCGCTACATCTTGCGCGCTAAGCGACATGTGCAGATCGGCCATTGCGGCCGGAGGAATGGCAATGCTCGCCGCTGCCGCCATCGCCATTGCTCCCACAATACTACTCACCAGTATCAAGACGATCAACCGTTTCATGCTTCACCTCGTTGGTTTGCCGCCCCAGCCCAATGCTGCTCACGCGCTTCGCGCCATGCCTGCGCGAAGGCGGGATTCTGGCTGCGTTCGCGGTATGCGGTAAGGGGATCAATGCTAGCAGCTTGGCACGCCTCGCTGACCCGCCCGGTTTCACGAAGGACGGCAATAAACCGGTCATGCCAGCCAGCCGGTAAAAGTTGGCGTTCAACAGGGGGTGGCGTGAAGCTGGGTTGAGCGCCGGGATCGGCGGCGGTTTGGTAGACGTAGATGGTCCCTTCATCAATGAGCAGATATTGTTCTGGCACACTGCTCGTATCGCGGATGATCAGCCCGCCACAGCGTTGGGCCAGCCGCGCTAGATCGGCCATCGTTGCCACCGCTATTTGCGGCAGATCAACACGGGGCGCTATGCCGGTGATGATGAGATTGCCATACCAAAACTGAATGCGCATGGTTTCATCGCGTTGCCAACGCCGCCACAACGGCCATCCAATCGCGATGGCGGCAATCGCGAGCACGCCGGCGACCAGCGTGCCCCATAATCGAGCCGCTTGCACATCAAAACTCAGCATAAACACTGACAACCGCGCTGGCTCGATGCGTGTCTGCGTGACCTGACCCTCGGCGCGCGGATTAAGACCCTGCCGGTCATCGTTGGGGTTGACGAGCGTTAGTTGCGCTTTGTCAAACCGGAAGAGCAACTGTGGCGCAAAGGTATCGCTCAACGCTAACCCATTCAGCTCGCCGCTGACCACAACCTGCGGGATGATGGCCAACAGATAGTACTGATTACTCAACCCAGTCTGCTGCTCGAGTTGCGTGATCAGTGCGCGCAGGTTGTTGAGATTGATCACCCCTTGCACAGTCGCTTCAGTGCCTTGAAACGGTTGCTCTGGCGCGAGCGCCAACCGCCGGCGCCAGCCGTTAGCGGCGCTGACTTCGGCATTCAGCGCGATTGTGCCGCGCGCAGTGGTGGCATCGAGCAATTCATAGCGAAAAGTTACTGCTAATGTTGAGGAAAGTTGAAAATAGACCGGATCACCGGTCTGCGCCTGCGTGGTATCGTAAATACCGGGCGGCGCGTCGGCCAGATAGGAAAATGCCCCCTGTTGGCGATATGTCACCGGCTCAGCCATTGTGCGGCTGGCAGGCTGAAGAAAGGCGTAGCCGGCAAGTATGCCGGCAACGAGCGCGCCAATGGCGCATAAGCTCACTGCGGCCATTGCAAACTCAACCGGCTGAACAACAGAAGTAGGCCGGCGCTGCCGTCTCGTTGCGGGTTGTTGCGCCATCACCATCCCTCCTCCCACCAGTATGGCGATAGCCAGCCACCAGTATTGCCGCGCTAGCGCCAAGATGCTCCCTAGGCGCGGAATATGCAGCCATGCACGCCCTTCGATCTCTTGCGGCAGCGGTTCGTAAGGATCAACAAAATCGTTATGATCGCCCTTCAACCGCCAACGGTCACCATTCTGGCCAATAATACGATGGATCACCAACCCAATCTCAGGATGGCGGTAAGTGACAATATCGCCAATAGCGTAGTCATCAGCAGCGCGAGTGATAACCAGATCGCCGCGCTGGTAGAGCGGCGCCATACTGTTGCCATTAATCACGACAAAACGCGCGACGCCGCCGAGCGAACTTGGCGCAAACAGCCACCAGATCATGGCAAGGCCGAGCATGATTACTAGCCCGCCCACCCACCGGCCTATGAGAGTTCGCCCGCCTACTCGTACCATGGTCGCCTCTTATCATACAAAACGGGCAAGAGGAGCACATCTTGCTCGCCTCTTGCCCGTTTCACGGCGTCACTGTCGCTTAGTTGTGCGCCACAATGCGCAGTGTGGTGTGCGTCGCGATTGGCACATTCGGCGACGGATCAGCCGTCCACGTGCCACCCGACTCGGTTGCCGTCACCCAGTTCGAGCCGTCGAGCTGCACGAGCACCGTCGTTGGTGCAGCCGCGCCGGTCAGGGTAAACGTGACCTTATCAATCAGGGTTGGGTTGGTCGCATCATACACATAGGTCAAGCTGCCGACAGTGTAACCGCTAATCGTCAGCGAGCCATCACCGGCGACCACGACTGCGCTGCCAAATGAGTTGGTCGCGGCGAAGCCATACGCGGCGGCAGCCAACGCCAATGCGAGCAGGGCAGCAATCAGAGTTTTAGGACGGAGCAGAGTAGCCATACAACGCCTCCTTGCGTGTCGTGAAGCGGTTCACTAACCGTTTCTTTAGATTTGATGATAGAGGAAACGCTGGTTCTTCACAATCACATAAAAGTTTGCTCCTACCGATAATCGTTCTGTAGCGAGAGGTGTGACCTCAGTACCAAGATTATTTGTGCGAAGATGGACAGACAATAATGACCGTTGCAACAGTCTCACGATACCTCCACCCAACTTCCCCTAGCAGAATAGGCCGCCATCGGGTATAACAATTGATAGCAGCAGCATATACCTTTGCTCACATAAGGAACTGCAATGGAGCAACGGATTCTGGTCATCGGCGCATTAGGGCAGGTCGGTTCTGATTTAGTGCCGGCGTTACGCCAGATCTATGGTGAGACGCGCGTCATTGCGAGTGATCTCAAGCCGGCAACCGATGAGGCTGGGCCGTATGTCGTGCTCGATTGCACCGACGGCATGGCGCTTGATGAACTCGTGACCCGCGCGCGCGTTGGTGTCATTTATCACCTAGCGGCGCTGCTCTCGGCTACCGCCGAGCTGATGCCGCAACAAGCATGGCGTCTTAACGTTGATGGGCTGTACACTGTCCTCGAAGTAGCGCGGTTGCACCGGTGCCAAATCTTTGTGCCAAGCAGTATCGCCGCTTTTGGCCCGGACACACCGCGCGATCCTACGCCGCAAGTGACGATCCAGCGCCCAACCACAATGTATGGAATTAGCAAGGTCATCAGCGAACTGCTCTGTTCGTATTACGCCACTCGCTACGGAGTCGATGCGCGCGGATTGCGCTTCCCCGGCCTGATCTCTGCCACTGCACCCCCCGGCGGCGGCACGACCGACTATGCGGTTGAAATGTTTCATGCTGCCTTGAGCACAGGTTCGTATACTTGCTATCTCAAGCCGGATACACGGTTGCCTTTGATGTATATGGCCGATGGCATCCGGGCAACGCTCGAACTGATGGCGGCTGACCGTGAGCGCCTGCGCTATGCGAATGCGTACAACATTCAAGGCTTTAGCGCTACCCCTGCCGAACTTGCCGCAGCAATTGCGCGCCGTATACCTGATTTTCAGATTGACTACGAGATCCAACCCTACCGCCAAGCCATCGCCGATTCGTGGCCGCATGCGCTCGATGATAGCGCTGCCCGCGCCGATTGGGGCTGGCAACCGCAGTACGACTTGGAAGGGATGGTTGATGAAATGCTGCGAGTGATTCGCCATCAAGGCGTATCGTAAAGCGTCAGTTGATACGCCATCCTCACCAACGCTTCAGCCGCAACAGATACACGCCAATGTTTAGCGATGGAGAATTCTATGCCCCACGATCGCCTTTCTAACCTCCTCCAAGCCCAACTCGATCAATTGAGCGCCGAACGGCGGCGCAAAGGCTTCGAGCGGGTCATTACCGAGCGCATTCCGGGTGACGGGGTTCGGGGGCCGCGCTACCGGGTGGCCGGCTACGAACGAACCTTCATTCGCATGAATTCAAACAGTTACCTTGGCCTAGCCGGCGACGCTCGTTTGATCGCGGCGGCGGAAGCCGCCACGCACCGCTTCGGCGTTGGGCCGGGAGCAGTGCGGTTTATTAGTGGCACCCTTGCTCCGCATGTCGCGCTCGAACAACGGTTGGCAACGTTTCACCAGCGCGACGCAGCGATGCTCTTTTCCAGCGCGTATGCGACGGTGCTCAGTGTCATCACCTCGCTCACCACTCCCGACACAGCGATTATCAGCGATGAACTCAACCACAACTGCATTATCAACGCCATCAGGCTGGCTCGTCCACGCGAAAAGCTAGTCTACCGCCACCTTGATCTTGATCAGCTTGACGCAGCGCTTACCCAAGCAGCCAGCACCTGCCGGCGCGCTATCGTTGTCACTGACGGCATCTTCTCGATGCGCGGCATGCATGCGCCGCTTGATCAGATTGCCGCGATCGTTGCCCGCCACGATGCGGCCTTTGCCGAAAACGCATTGCTGATTGTCGATGACTCGCACGGGGTGGGTGCGTTCGGCGCGACCGGTCGCGGTTGCGAGGAGTATTGTGGCGCGCGCGCCGATCTGCTCATCGGCACGCTTGGCAAGGCGTTTGGCGCTAATGGCGGTTATGTAGTGGGGCCGCAGGTATTGATCGATAGCCTGCGTGAAACCAGCCCAACCTACATCTACTCGAACCCCATCACGGCGGCGGAAGCGAGTGCTGCGTTGGCGGCGCTTGATATTCTCGCTAGCGCCGAGGGACAAGAGCGGCTCGCCCATGTGCGGGCGATGACCACGCGCTTCCGGCAAGGATTGGTTGATCGCGGTTTCGAGACGCTGCCCGGCAACCACCCGATCGTGCCGCTCTTCGTGCGCAATCCAACTGCCACTGCGGCGCTGGTTGATACACTGTTCACCCGTGGCGTGTTGGCCACTGCGATTATGTATCCGGTGGTGCCGCGAGGCGATGATAGCATCCGCTTTCAGATTAGCGCCGAGCATACTGCCGCCGATATTGATGAGGCGTTGGCTGCATTGCGATAGGCACTATCACATCTTTGCGCTAGCCAGCGCTATTGACAGCGGCTCAATATTCAACGTATGATAAAAGTGTCAGACATTAAACCTTCACCATTGCCAATAATGCTAGCTACGCCCATAGGAACTAGGTTATTTCGCATGCCAAAACACTTGCGTCTCCTTTACGATTTCGCCCGTCCACACACCATCATTGCCACCAGCGTTCAAGTCATCACAATGCTGATCATTGTGGCCGGTTGGCGCCCCCTGACCCTCGACCTGATCGGATTGGCGCTGGCAACGTTAATCATTTGTCTCGCCCTGAATCTCTATGTGGTTGGCATCAATCAACTCACCGATATAGAGATTGATCGCATTAATAAGCCGTGGCTGCCGATCGCTGCCGGTCGCCTGACCGCCAACGCTGGCCGGCGTATTGTTGCCGCAGCGTTGGCAATTGCCCTGATTGGCGCGGCCCTGCTAAGCTGGGCGCTCTGGGTGACAGTGGCAGTAATTGCGCTGATCGGTTCGCTCTATTCCCTGCCGCCATTGCGATTGAAACGCAAGCCCTTGGCCGCTGCGCTCAGTATTGCTAGCGCGCGCGGCGTGATCGCGAATGTGGGGTTAGCGTTTCACTATCAGAGCCGGCTAGGAGTAGATTTGCCGCTGACAACGCTGGTCTTGGCCGGGGTCTTCTTTTTTGGTTTCGCGCTGGTGATTGCGCTGTACAAAGACCTGCCCGATGATCGTGGTGATCGGCTCTATCAGATCGAGACGCTGACCACGCGGTTAGGGCCGCAGCGGGTGTTGCACCTTGGCCGGCTGCTGCTGACCGGGTGTTACCTATTGCCAATCGCGGTCGGCTTGTGGTCGTTGCCCGCCTTCGCCGCCGGTTTTCTCGCTCTGAGCCATATCATTGTGATTGCGCTCTTTTGGTGGGCGAGTTTTCGGGTTGATCTGCGTAAACAGCAGTCGATCACCAATTTCTACATGTTCTTGTGGGGCATCTTTTATACTGAGTTTGCATTGCTGAGCATTTATCAATTGACTGGCACGCTAGGGTAGGCTTAATGTTTGCCACATTTCGCGTAAAACACGCAACGCGCAATATGAATGGCGGTAGCAGGGCTACTGCGCGCCACAATGCTATATGGCCACCAACTATCTCGCCGCTGCGATTGATCTGATCAAACTTGGTCGCCCGCTCCATCTTATCGGCGGCGCGATCTTTTACGGCGTTGGGGTTGCTGCCGCCGGGTCAACGCTGCGCGATAGCGGTTTGGCGCTCCTCGGTCTCTTGACCACGCTGAGCGCGCAGTTGATGAACCATTACAGCAATGATTACTTCGATCATGATGCCGATCTGGCCAATACGACACCCACCCGCTGGTCAGGCGGCAGCCGGGTCTTGCCAGAGGGCCGGTTGCCGGCCCAAGCAGCGCTCATTGCGGCACTGAGTTGGGGTGTGCTGGCAATACTTTTGGCACTGCTCTGTGTCGCGCGTTCGCCGAATCCAACCCTTAGCGCTAGCTTGCTAGGGGTAGCGATTGGCTTGGCATGGGTCTACAGCGGGCCGCCACTGTATCTGCACCGGCGTGGCTGGGGCGAAGTTGCCGGTGCGCTGTTAGTGCCGGGCATGACTGCGCTGGTTGGGTTTGCGCTCCAAACCGGCACGATTCAGCCACTCATCATCTTGCTTATCATTCCCCTTTGCTTGCTCCAATTTGCGATGCTTGTCGCCGTGAGTCTGCCCGATGTCGCTGGCGATCGAGCAGCGGGCAAGCGAACGTTAGCGGTGATCTTTGGCCCCCACCGGGTAGCGCAATGGCAGATTGGCGCCATTGTCACAGCATTCGCTCTCATGCCGCTGCTAGTGCTCGGCGGCGTCCCGTGGCTCGTAGCTATAGCGCCATTGGCAACCGCGCCCATCGGCCTTTGGCTGATCCTTCGCCTGCGCGCCGGGGCGTGGGCCGACCCGGCGGCGTGGGACGGGTTAGGATTTTGGAGTATCGGCCAATTGGTCGGCAGCGCCGGGATGATGTTGGCGGGGTTTGTGGTCGCGGGGTGGACAACATAAGGATTGGGGCACAGCGTTGTGCCCCAATCCTCAGCGGTGATCGCAACTCTCACATCACCACAACGCAAAGACCCGGCTTGGCCCACCTGAACCGGCGGCAATCTTCGGCGCGCCAACCACTAATGTCGCCCCGCTGGGTGGGATCGACTCAAGGTTAGCCAGATTCTCAAGCCCCCAACGGTTGGTCGGCAAGATCGTGTAATGGACGGCAAACGTGGTGGAGGGGCCGTGATCAAGGCTCAGCGTATCAACGCCGATGCCACTGATATTCCGTTCGGTCAGCAGAAAATCAATCGCATCTTTACCAAAACCGGGGAAGTGCATCACCCCACTCGAGTCGGTATTGCGGAACAACTCGACCGAGTGAGCGCGCGCCCCCCAACCGCTGGCCATCAACACCGCAGCGTTATTCGGAATCCGCCCATAGCGCCGCTCCCATGTCCGAATATCGTCGGGCGTCACGACAGTATCAGGATCGCGCGCCGCTCGTTCGGTAATATTGATCACCACTGCCGGCACCACCAATGATTGCACTGGAATTTGGTCGACAAACAGACCATTGGGTGCAAAATGCACCGGCGCATCCATGTGCGTGCCCGAATGCTCCCAGTAGTTGAGAATGCTGCCGTAGTAGCCATCGCGGTCGTGAAACACCACTGGCGTGATCTGGAAGGGCGCCGCGCCGGGGAAGAGGGGGAACTTGGTGCCGAGCAGATGGGTAAGATCAGCAACGTTGCGAAAACTAGCACGAGTAGTAGTGGCAGCTTCAGCGGCTGCCGGCGCCGCAATCGCTGCCACCGCGGCCCCCAAGCCAAATTTCAGCAAGCTACGGCGGCTAATCTCAGGCGACTGGATCGACTCGATAAAGCGGGGCGGGCACATTGGGCAACTCTCCTTCTACTGCTTCAGAAGCGGATCCAACATACCATTCATCGGCAAGGTTCCTTGCCGGGCTGATAACAACAGAGTTACTCGTTCACCCGCTCGACCTGACCATGCAACGGCTGCGGCTGCAATACCGCCAGCAACACCGGGCAGAGCCGTTCTAGATCGGCTTGCAACGCAGCCATCTCGTTATCGCTCACTTCACCGCGATAGCGAATGGTATAGCGGAGATTGGTCGGAGCAATTGGCGCATCAGCGCTCACCGCCATTGCGCCGCGATAATCGATTTGGCCGGTCACTTCTACTTGGAGATCATCAAGGGCCAGATCACGATCAGCGGCGATCGCCAGCGCCGAATGGGCAATACAACTTGCCATTGCCGCCAGCAACAATTCGGGCGCATTCGGCCCCAGATCATAACCACCTAGCGCCGGACCTGAATCGCTCAGCACCGTATGCTCGCGCACTTTCACCGGGCGCAGCCCAGTGCCGGCTGCCACCGTCACCGCTGCCCGGAGCGGCACCGGAGTTGGCGGTTGCGTATGCAACCGCGCCCGGAAGGCCGCCAACGCCTGCCGCTTCCGGGCTAAAAACTCGCGTAAACCCCAGATGGGAGCCATAGCGCCTCCTGCGAAGCATATTACTTATCACATACGATATGGTATGGAGTGCGGCACACTGCCGCACTCCGCCAACAAAGAACCGCCTGTCAGGGTTTAGAAAAAGATTAGCCGGGAATTTTTCGTATTATCTGACGCTCCTTCTCGCCTGTCAAGCGACGATCCAATCGCTTGATTTCCGGCTACAATATCAATGCGCAATATGGCGCGTCACCTATCTAGCTTTCACCCTCCTGACGCGCCGGAGGGACGGCAAATGATATTGAATATTCCTTTTACAATTAGTCTGTTCATATTAGTTTGCCTCGTCGCGACAGGCGTGGCGATCTATCTCTGGCCACGCCGCAACATTCCCGGTGGGCATGAGTTTTTAGGGATGCTGGCTGCAATTGTGGTATGGGCCGGCGCAGATGCGCTTGAATTGAGTGCCACAACATTAGCAGACAAAACCTTTTGGCGATTGATCCAACAAGTAGGGATTGTATTTCTCCCACCCGGCTGGTTGCTCTTTGTGTTTTCTTATCTTGACTATCAACCGTGGAGCCGCTCGCGAGCGCGGTGGTTGCTCTTTGTTTTGCCTTTCTTCTCACTCGTCTTGGCGGTCACTAACCATTGGCACGGCCTCTTTTTTGCCGAACTGCGCCTTGGCAGCCAAACCCCGCCCCAACTTGAAGCCGTCCCCGGACGATGGTTTTGGATCCACATTGGCTATTCTTATCTATGCCTCACCACTGGCCTCGCCTTAATTACCGGCGCGTTCTGGCACGCATCACCGCTCTTCCGGCGGCAGGCAGTGTTGATTGGCATCGGCTTTGTCTTGCCATTTTTATTTAATTGGTCATACTTAAGTCAAGTAACTCTGCTTAGCGTTGATCTCACGCCAATATCGTTTTTACTGTCGGCCCCGTTCATCATGCTCGGCTTATACCGCTACCAGTTCTTGCATCTCGTGCCGATCGCCCGTGATCGTTTGATCGAAGCTATGGCCGATGCAATGATCGTGGTTGACCGAGCTGGCCGGATTATTGATCTCAATCCGGCGGCAAAACGGCTCTTTGGACCGCCGGCGCAAATTAATGCGCTCCTCGCCGAAACGCTCAATTGGCCAGCCTTAATCAAGGCTGCGCAGTCATCTAACCCGGTGCGAATTGAACTAAACTGCCCTGCGCGCCCTGAGCGCTTCTTCGATATTACGATCGATCTGCTCTATGATCGAAATAACCAGCTCAATGGCCGTATCTTGGTGTTTCGTGAAATTACCGAGCGCAAGCGAGTCGAGCAACGCTTGCATGAGGCGTTGCAGCGCTTCACCGACATGATTGAACAGACGCCGCTCGTCGCCATTCAGCGTTTTGATCGCCGCGGCGTGGTGCTGGAATGGAACCGAGTCTGCGAGCAATTTTACGGTTACACTGCGGCGGAAGCGTGCGGTCGCCGTTTGCAAGACCTCATCTTGAGCGGGAACGAAGTCGCCGAATTCGAGCGCCAGATTGAGCAAATTTGGACGAGCGGCCAAGCTCTGCCGCCGCGCACGTGGCAGATTCAGACCAAACATGGTGAAGTGCGTTGGTTGTATTCGGCGATGTTTCCCCTCTTTACCCAAGGGCAGGTCAGCGACATTGTCTGCATGGATGTGGATATTACCGAGATTCGCCACGCGGAAGACAACCTGCGCCGGCAGCGTGATCAACTGGCAGCACTGCACCGCCTCACGCTCGATTGGCTCAACCGCCGCGAGATGGACGACCTTTTACAAGCCATTACCGATAGCGCGTATCGGGTATTGAATGTCAGCTATACCGAATTGTTGCTAGCTGAGGATGAGCAAACCTTGGTACTGCGCGCTTGTACACCTAAGCTACCCAATCACGTCATGCGGCGTGAAACGCCAACCAAAGCCCCCCTTTCGTGGCGCGCCTTTCGTGAGCGGCAGCCAGCCATGGTGCTCAATTACACCAAGTGGCCCGAACATACTCCTGAGTATGAGCAACTCAACTTTGGCCCGGCAATGACCCTGCCAATTATGGTTGGTGATGAATGCCTTGGCGTGATCGGGATGGCCCGCGATCAGAACGGTACACCTTTTACCCCCGACGAGATTCAACACGCGATGTTGATTACCCAACTAGCGGCGCTGGTGCTCGACAGCTCAAATCTCTATGCCGCTGCGCAGCGCGAAATTGCCGAACGCAAGCTTGCCGAACAGCAGCAGGCTAAATTGCAAGCTCAACTCTTGCAAGCGCAGAAGATGGAAGCGATTGGGCAATTGGCCGGTGGCATTGCGCATGATTTCAATAACCTTTTGACTGTGATCACCGGCAATGTTGAGTTGGCGTTGCTTGAACTCGAACCAGATCACCCGATCTACCCCGAACTCGAATCGATTCGCCAAAGCACAAACCGCGCAACCGAACTTGTGCGCCAATTGCTGACCTTTGCTCGCCGGCAACCCGGCCAGCCGCGATTGATTGATATTAATCGCCAGATCAATGATACGATGAATATGATGAGGCGACTTATCGGTGAGCAGATTCACCTTAAGTTGCAATTGAGCGAATCGATTGAACATGTCATGATCGATCCGCACCAATTCGAGCAGGTGCTGATCAATTTAGTGGTTAATGCCCGCGACGCTATGCCGAACGGCGGCACATTGACTATTCGCACAGCTACGCAATATTTCAGCACGGGCGAGATTCCCGCTTTTAGCCAAGCGCAGGCCGGCAAGTACGTTCTGCTCGCGGTGTCTGATACAGGCACCGGCATCGACGAGGCCATTAGGCCGCATATTTTCGAGCCGTACTTCACCACGAAACCGATGGGCAAGGGCAGCGGGCTTGGCTTGGCTATCTGTAGCGGGATCGTTGCCCAGCATGGCGGCTTTATGATTGTGGAGAGCCAGCTCAATGCTGGTAGTTGTTTTACTGTCGCCCTACCAGCAGTCATCGCTAAACCAACAGTTACAACCGAAACTTTGGTGTCTGAACCAGTTATTACTACTAGTCACGAGACAATTTTGCTGGTCGAAGATGAACCGGATGTGCGGCAGTTAGCCGGCCGGTTGCTGCGCGAGCATGGCTATACCGTTTTGGAAGCATCACAAGCCCATGAGGCGCTGCAACTAGCCCAACAACATGGTGATGACTTGCAGCTTGTGCTCACCGATATTGGGCTGCCACAGATTGATGGTGTCACGCTAGCGAAACAGATTCATGCCTCGCTACCCCATCTGCGTATTATCCTGATGTCCGGTTATATGGAATATCTCCAATCCCACAATGGCTTGCCGTACCCTGTGCTAAGTAAGCCCTTTACTCGCCAGCAATTGTTAGCAATGATCCGGCAAACAATCGATCAACCTCATGAGAGGTGAGGTATGGAACAGATTGGTGGTCTTCTGATCGCGCTCCTCGTCACACTCTTGCTCGGCCTGATCGGATTCGCCGCATGGCGTTATTGGCGCGAGCAGGTCAATATCTCGCCTGAAGACGAAGAACTCATGCGCGAAATTGCCGAACTCAACGACCGGCAGGCCAACCGGATCAGCGACCAGCGCCTGCGTTCCGGCATTGATCCCGATGAGGCATGGCGGATTATGGTGCAACGCGGCCAACGCACCCATCGCCGTTCCACCACACCGCCACGCCGTAAATAACCCGGATCACAGCAGGAGTGCAGCCCACTGTGCCCCTACACGTGCGCCGGAGCCTGATTGCCGGCCTCTTCGGCTGCCCGCCGCACATTGACGAAGAGCAACAAGACAAATCCGCTGATGAAGAAGATGATCAAGGAGACGATGGCAATCCGGTAGCTGCCGGTGATCTGGTAAGCTATGCCGAATAGCAGTGGCGCTAGCCAGCTTGTGCCGCGCTCGCCGACCTCATAGAGGCTAAAGTATTCGGCTTCCTGCCCGTCAGGAATCATCAGCGAGAAGAGCGATCGGCTAATCGCTTGGCTGCCGCCGAGCACGAGCGCAATTGCTGCACCGAGAGCCATAAACTGCACATCACTATTGGCTGGCATGATGTATGCATAAGCGACCACGACAGTCCAGATAACTAGGCTACCGAGCAGCACCCGTTTCGAGCCGAGCCGGGTGGCCAATGCGCCAAACGCTAATGCGCCGATAAACGCGACAAATTGCACCATCAAGATAGTCGCAATGCGCGTCGACTCGCCAATCCCTAACTCTTCGGCGCCGAACTGAGCCGCCAGCGCGATCACCGCCTGAATGCCGTCGTTGTATAACAGGTAGGCTGCCAGAAAGAGCAATGTCTGCGGATAGTTGCGCATCTGGCGAAAGGTATGGGCTAATTGGCGGAACCCAATAGTGAGGTACCGTTCGCCGGGTGGCAACCGCCGCACCGCACCCCGATTGCGCAGCGTCAACATTGGGATTAGGGTAAAAATCGCCCACCACATCCCCGCTGAGACGAGGCTGATCCGCACTGCCATGCTGCTCTCAACCCCAAACGATCCGGCATTGAGGAAGAAGACCAGATTTGCCGCCAACAGCAAACCGCCACCGAGATAGCCCAATGCCCATCCTTGCGACGATACCGCATCGCGCCGATCAGGGCTGGCAATGTCGGGCAGGAAGGCGTTGTAGAAGACGATTGAGGCACCGAAGGTAAGGTTGGCGATCAGAAACAAGATCCCGCCCAACAAGTACCGATCACCCTCTAAAAAGTACAGCCCCATTGTCGCAAATGCGCCGATGTAAGCAAAGATTGCCAGCATTTGCTTGCGCGCGTTGGAATAATCGGCAATAGCGCCTAGAATGGGGAGAAAGAAGACCTGCAATAACACCGAGAGCGATACGACATAGGGGAAGAATGATCCCGCCGCCACCGGAATGCCGAATGGATAGACAAACCCATTCGCATCTGCCGCGTTGCGCGCAATGGAAGTGAGATAAGGGCCGAGAAAGACGGTCACGACCGTCGTTGAAAATGCCGAATTCGCCCAATCGTAGAAGTACCAGCCGATCTGTTCACGCCGGTTGTCGGTCACAGCTACCACGGTCGCCATGCATACTCCTTTGCATCACCACATCGCGCCAAGCCCTCGGCGCGATTCAAGCCCGTCTGCGAAGAAACACAGGTATGAACATCCCACAAATGGTCGTGACGAGATGCATTGTACCACGGAGGTTGGTTGATGATGCAACCGATGCTGCCGCTGTAGGAATGCGGATACAAACAGTCTATCTGCTCTGTGGTATCATACGTAGTGTTAGTGGTTCGTTGCTCATACCGGCTCGTGTTTGCAAGAAGGAGCATATCTAGCCATGCCACGCCTGAGTGAAGCCGAGATTGCCGAGCATCTGGCCCAGCGCCCTGACTGGAGCCTTGAACATAACGAGATTGTCCGCACCTTCCGCCTTGCCAATTTCCCCGCCGCGATTGCCTTCGTCACCCACGTTGCCTTTTTGGCCGAAGCCGCCGGCCACCACCCTGATATTGACATTCGCTACAATCGCGTCCGTCTAGCCCTCACGACTCATGATGCCGGCGGTTTGACCGAGAAGGATTTTGCGCTAGCTGCGGCGATTGATGAGATTTTGGGCTAATGCCACTTGTCACGACAACAGCCGGTGATCTGTTTGTGATGCGGCGCGGTCGCGCTGGCCCGCCGCTAATCTGCATTCACGGCGCTGGCGGCAGCGCTCGCCATTGGGGGTTGCTGCTTGAGCCGTTGGCTACGGTCGCGCAGGTGTACGCGGTTGATCTGCCCGGCCACGGTCGCTCGCCGGCGGCTGATGGCACGGTGACAATTACCCGCTATGCGCAGGCGATTAGCGCGCTGCATACTGCTCTTGCCTTGCCGCCGGCGATTGTGGTTGGTCACTCAATGGGAGGCGCGATCGCCTTGCAGCTCGCAGTTGGCGCACCGCAGATCGTGGCTGGTTTAGGGTTGGTTGGCAGCGCTGCTCGGTTGCGTGTCGCTCCGGCGCTGCTGGCCGGTCTCGCTGGCGATGCGGCTGCTCGGCAAGAAGCGATCAACACGCTCGCGCATTGGTTGTTCAGCCCGGCTGCCGATCCGGGGCTGATCAGGGAAGCTTTTGCTGAATATGCCGCGCTCGATCCGGCGATCTTGCTGGCCGATCTGCAAGCCTGCCATGGCTTCGATATTCGTTCGCAATTGGCCGCCATTCGCTCTCCGGCACTGGTCGTAACCGGCGCCGACGATACACTTACGCCACCGAAACTCGGCGCCGAATTGGCTGCCGGTTTGGGTGTCGAACATCACCTGTTAGCCAATGCGGGCCACATGCCAATGTTGGAAGCGCCTGACCTGTTGAGCGAGCTTTTGCTCAGGTTTATCAGCACGCTTGCCTGAGCAGAATGGCTCGCGTAGAATGTGCAATAGCAGACAACAATTCAATACCCAGAGGAGGCGAACATGGAATTCCAGCTTAGCGAAGATCAACAGATGCTGCGCGACATGGTGCGCCAGTTTGCCGAGAAAGAGGCTAAGCCGACGGTGGCTGAACGCGATGAGCACGCAATCTGGCCCGCTGATCTGGTGCGCAAGATGGGCGAACTTGGCCTGATGGGCGTCGCAGTTAGCGAAGAGTATGGCGGCGCTGGCATGGATTATGTTTCGTACGCGATTGTGATCGAGGAGCTATCGCGCGTTGACGCCTCGCTGGGTGTGATTGCCTCAGTCAACAATTCGCTCGTCTGCTACGGAATCGAGAAGTTCGGCACCGAAGAGCAGAAGCGTGAGCTGCTGACGCCGCTGGCCAGCGGGCGGATGCTGGGCGCTTTTTCGCTCAGCGAGCCGGGGGCCGGTTCTGATGCAGCGGCGCAACGCACTACTGCTGTGCGCGACGGCGATTATTACATTATCAACGGGGTAAAAAACTGGGTCACGAACGGCGATCACGCCGATACGATCATCTTGATGGCGATGACCGATCCGAGCAAGGGGGTTAAAGGCATTACCGCCTTCCTCGTTGACACCCACGCCCCCGGTTGCCGGGTGGTCAAGGTCGAAAATAAGCTCGGCATTCGCAGCGCACACAGTTGCCAGATGGCCTATGACGACTACCGTCTGCCGGCGTGGCGGCGGCTCGGTGAAGAGGGGCAAGGCTTCAAAATTGCGATGACCATTCTTAACGCGGGCCGGATTGGCATCGCCGCTCAAGCGGTTGGGATTGCGCAGGGAGCCTATGAAGCAGCCCTCGAATACTCTAAGGTGCGCGAGCAGTTTGGCAAGCCGATCCACGAGTTTCAGGCGGTTGGCTTTACACTGGCCGATATGGCTACCCGCATCAAGGCGGCGCGCTTGCTTACTTACGAAGCGGCGTGGCGCAAGGATAACGGCCTTGACTTTATCAAAGATGCCTCGATGGCTAAGCTCTTTGCCTCCGAGACGGCAATGTGGGTGGCGACGAAGGCCGTTCAGTTGCACGGCTCTAACGGCTACTCGAAAGAGTATCCGGTGGAGCGGTTCTTCCGTGATGCCAAGATTACCGAAATTTACGAAGGCACCAGCGAAATTCAACGCCTCGTGATCAGCCGCGAAATCGTGCGCTGATCGCCAATGTGAGCAACGACGAGCGTTCGCAACGGCGCGAAATGTAGGTTCGTTCTCTGGAGAACCCTTACAGTTGCGCGCCGTTGCATTTTTTCATCCTAACTATGCGTCTGATCCTTGTGCGGCACGGCGAGACGCCGTGGAATCGAACATTGCAGTATCAAGGCCATGCGCCAGTGCCTCTCAATGAGCGAGGGCGCGAGCAGGCCCGGCGGGCGGCTTTCCGGCTAGCCCGCAGCGGGGCAGTTGCGATCTACAGCAGCGACTTGCCCCGCGCATGGGAAACGGCGGAGATTATTGGCGAACAATTGGCGTTGCGCCCGATTGCGATGCCAGATTGGCGCGAGATTGATGTTGGGTTGTGGGAAGGGTTAACGCCGGATGAACTGTATCAGCGTTTTCCCGACCATATGCGAGAATATGACCGCGACCCGGCCCGTACGGTGCGGCTAGGCGGCGAGAGTTATGCCCAATTGCAAGCACGTGTGTTGCGCGCGTTCCACCAGATCGAGGCTGCCCATCAATCCGGTGAGACCATCATTGTCGTGTCGCACGGCGGCTCGATCCGGGCACTGTTTTGCCACATCATTGGGCTTGATTTAGCGAACTTCGGCAAAATGTGGCTCGACAATGGCTCGTTGAGCGAAATCGTCCGCGGGCGAAGAGGCTGGCGGCTATTGCGGATGAATGATGTCGCCCACCTTGAAGATTTGGTAGCGGAAGGCGGCGAGTGAGGCGGTAGGACGATGAGCGGACGAACTCCTTCTCCTGAACACGATCTGTTGTCGGCCAATATTCGCGCGTTGGGTGATGCTTTAGGTCGGATTATTGCGACCCAGCAAGGATCGGCAGCGCTTGAGTTGGTTGAGCAGGTGCGTCGCATGGCCAAAGATCTGCGACATGCTCCGCACCAAGCCGATCCACAGGCGTTGCCAAGGCTGATTGCCGAGCTGAGCTTGCCGCAGTTGCAGAGTTTGGTCAAGGCGTTTACCCTCTACTTTGGGCTGGTCAACTTGGCCGAAGGCGTCGAACGGCTCCGCGCACTCCGTGCTCGCGACCTGCGCAATGCTCCCGCTCCCCGCGCTGAGGGTATTGCTGACGCAATCGCGCTGCTGAAGCGTCACGGCACGCCGGCTGATGCGATTCAGGATTGGCTTGATCATGCGCTGATTATGCCAGTGCTCACCGCACACCCCACCGAGTCGCGCCGTCGAACGATCTTGATCAAGCTGCGCCGAATCTTTGATACGTTGATTGATCTCACTTTCGGCGAACGGCTTGTATTGCCGGCTGACCGTCAGGCAGCCCTTGTGCGCATCGAGCGCGAGATTGTCGGTCTTTGGCAAAGCGATGATGTGCGCCACCGCCGGCCATCGGTGCTTGATGAGGTTGAGAACGGGCTATTCTACTTCCAAACCGTGCTCTGGGATCTGTTGCCGCAGATATACCGCGAGACGGCTGAGGCGCTAGCTGAGGCCTATCCTGACTATCAGTGGCGGTTGCCGCCCTTTTTGCGCTTTGGTAGTTGGATGGGCGGTGATCGCGATGGCAATCCCTTCGTGACGCCAGAAGTGACGGTTGAGACGGTGCGGTTGATGCGGAGCGCAATGCTACGCTATTTGATCGGCTGTATTGACCGCTTAATTACCGATCTTAGCCAGTCGGTGCAGCAGGTGCAGGTTGATGCGGCGATCATTGACCGGATTGCGGAGTATCGCGAATTGATGCCCCAAGCGGCTGAGACTCTCAACCCGCATTACCGCTGTGAACCCTATCGCCAGTTGTGCCACTTCATCCAAGCGCGGCTGCACAATACGCTCCAGTATACTCTCAACCATACCCCGCGGTGGGGCGCTGATCCGCCGCCGCCCCGTCTACCCACCATCTACTATCACAGCCGCGAGCTGTTGGCCGATCTCGACCTCATCGACGCCAGCCTGCGCAACCATGGCGGCGCGCTCATCGCCGATGGCCTATTGCGTGATGTGCGCACCAATGTGGCGGTTTGCCATTTGCACACCGCCACCCTCGATGTGCGCCAGCATGCCAGCCGCCATACCGCTGCGCTAAACGAGATTTTGGCCGCTGCCGGCGTTGTCGCTAACTACGAAATGCTGGACGAGGCCGAGCGGGTGGCAGTGTTGAGCACCGAAATTCGCCGCCCACGCCCCCTCACCCCTAGCCGGCTCAGCCATTTTAGCCCAGCCACCGCTGAAACGGTGCAGACGTTTCGAGTGATGGCGGCCATCAGCGAACAGCTCGATCCCGAAATCTTCCAGACCTACATTATCTCAACGACTAGTCAGGTGAGTGATTTGCTGGCGGTGCTGCTGTTCTGTCGCGACGCCGGCCTGTATCAGCCCGGCCAGCATAGCCAGTTGAACATTGTGCCCCTGTTCGAGACCGGCGATGACTTGCAGCGCGCGCCGATCTTGCTCGACGAATTGCTCCAATTGCCAGTCTATCGCGAGCATCTAGCCCTACGCGACAACTTGCAAGAGGTGATGCTCGGCTATTCCGACAGCAACAAGGAGGGTGGTTTTGTAGCCGCTAATTGGGCGCTCTACCGGGCGCAAGTTGAGCTGACTGCCGTAACCGAACGACACGGCACGCGCTTGCGGCTTTTCCACGGGCGCGGCGGCGCGGTGGGGCGTGGTGGCGGTCCTGCTGGCCAAGCGATTCTAGCCCAGCCGCCCGGCACGCTCCATGGCCAGATCAAAGTCACCGATCAGGGCGAGATGATTTCAGATCGGTATCTTGACCCGCGCACTGCCCACCGCCATCTTGAGCAGGTGGTCAACGCCGTGCTTCGCGCCGGTTTCCCCGGCATGGCTCGCCAGCCCGAACCGGAATGGCTGGCGGCAATGGAGCAGATGGCCGCCACGGCTCGTGCTGTGTATCGCCGGCTAGTCTATGAAGACCCTGACTTCCTCACCTACTTCCGTAGCGCGACGCCAGTTGCCGAATTCAACCGGCTACGGATTGGTTCGCGCCCCGTATCGCGCCGCAAAAGCGACCGAATCGAAGACCTGCGCGCGATTCCGTGGGTCTTTAGCTGGATGCAGAGCCGCCACACAATTCCGGGTTGGTTCGGGCTAGGTAGCGCGCTGGAAATGTTCGCTAACGCCGCACCGGATCATCTCTACCTACTGCGCGCGATGTACCGAAATTGGCCATTTTTTACCACGCTGCTCGACAACGCGCAGATGATTATGCTCAAGGCTGATATGGGCATTGCCCGCCGCTACGCCGAGCTAGTGCCCGATCAGGCGATTGCTGAGCGTATCTTCCAGCACATCGAGGCTGAATTCCGCCGCACCGAGCGCATGATCTGCCAGATCACCGAGTATAGCGATCTGTTGGCCCACCAGCCGGTGTTGCAACGCGCGATTCGCCAGCGCAATCCGTACATCGATCCACTGAGCTATATCCAAATTGAGTTGTTGCGCCGCTTGCGCGCTGCTCCGCCCGAAGAGCAGGCTGAATTAGAAACGGTGCTGTTGATGTCGATCAACGGCATCGCCGCTGGGTTGAAAAATACGGGGTGATGGGTACCCCAACCCCGTTTCGCCATCAGCAGTGTTTATGGAGTGCGGCAGTGTACCTGCCGCACTCCATAGCAGATCGCCGCGCCCACTACCGCCACCCCCCCTCCGTTTTTAGCGGCCAACCAAGGGGCCGTCACCGGTTGCGCCTGTCCTCTGTGGTAAAACATGGTTGTTGCACCCTCAGCGATGC
>JANWYE010000400.1 GCA_025057175.1 Chloroflexus sp.
AAGCAATCGCTTTATCACAATGATGCGATAGCTGCTCATCATAGGCAAGACGATAGCATTCATCTTTGGCAAGCATTCTGTGGCGTAACATCAGTTAGGGCAAACGAGCGCGCTCTCCCTTCACGGTTCCCAGCCAAACGTTTGCCGCACCCACTCCACCACAAGCCCTACTGTGGTCAGGACTGCGGCAGCTAATAATGAATCGCGCCAGCTAAATTCAAGCCAAATCCCCATAACAAAAATGAAGGCAAGAATAATCACACCTATAATTATAGGTGTTTTTGAGTATGTTCATAGACCTAAGTAGACCTTTCTAACTGCTAGGTTGATGCGAAATTGAGGTACACTTCGGCTATTGGCTACCAATGAGCATCATGCGCCATGCTCATAGCTAGATCGCTGGTTGTGCAATGAGAAAGATCGGCTTCCTTTCTTGATAAATTGCTGAGGTTACTGCGTGACGCGCTAGGTTAGGTCATGAAATGACCGGCAAAATGGACGGATGAAGTAGCGAAAAAAATTTGGCTTTCGCTTCGCTATTCCGCGTATCATAAAATGCCACTGGCAACCTGTCAAGAAGCAAGACCTAGCGATTGCTATGATATGGAGATAGGGTGGTCGTATCCTTGCGCGGCAGGATAGCAGGCGGACGCGACGAGATCAGATGAGCTTGGTGATTGGGTGAGGGCCGGATCAGGACTATTTTCTCTCTGGAAAAAAATCTTGCGCTCGTTACAATAGGGTGTGATCCGGAATACCTCGACCGAGGGAGGATGCTGTGCATTCACGATCTGCGATTGCCCTTCTCCTGATTCTCGGCCTGCTCTGTGCAACTGTACCGGCATTGCCAGCGCCGTTGGCTGCCCAGCCTGACGTTCGCCAACGAGTTATCGAACTGACCAATCAGATCCGGATGGCTCATGGTCTACCACC
>JANWYE010000401.1 GCA_025057175.1 Chloroflexus sp.
ATTTTGGTTTTTTGAATTTGTTGAACGCATCGATGAGCGTGGCGTAGCGTCAAATGTTGGTTTCAATCCCCTCACGGGGATTTTGGTTTTTTGAATGCAGTCCGCGCCGGCGCGGTGGTCACGCTCATCGTCGGTTTCAATCCCCTCACGGGGATTTTGGTTTTTTGAATGCAGTCCGCGGCGGACGCGGCCCGGGCGGCCGGGGCCGTTTCAATCCCCTCACGGGGATTTTGGTTTTTTGAATCAAGTTCAATCCATTTTGCGTGACGCATATCAGATGCAACAACAAGTTTCAATCCCCTCACGGGGATTTTGGTTTTTTGAATGCAATGAAATACATCGTATGTCAACGGGAAGTTTCCTTTCAGGTTTCAATCCCCTCACGGGGATTTTGGTTTTTTGAATCGGCGCTGACATTCTCGTTCGGCTCATCGCAGAGGGCAGGGTTTCAATCCCCTCACGGGGATTTTGGTTTTTTGAATAGAGGAGTTATGCGAGGGTTCTTTGCGAGCGATAAACGCAGACGGTTTCAATCCCCTCACGGGGATTTTGGTTTTTTGAATCTCAGTGTATTACGAGGCCCAGCGCCGGTACGTGTATGTACACGTTTCAATCCCCTCACGGGGATTTTGGTTTTTTGAATGCAACGGCAACCATGATGAGCGGGTAGCCGTCAAGCTTGTTTCAATCCCCTCACGGGGATTTTGGTTTTTTGAATAGAACTACCAGAGCCGGCAATGGAACTTGCCACTTTTCTGTTTCAATCCCCTCACGGGGATTTTGGTTTTTTGAATTCAACTTGGGCCCCGTCGCGTGGGGCATGAGCATCATCATGTTTCAATCCCCTCACGGGGATTTTGGTTTTTTGAATCCGCATATATCGGCGGCCAGAGAATACCCGCTTGGTCGAAGTTTCAATCCCCTCACGGGGAT
>JANWYE010000402.1 GCA_025057175.1 Chloroflexus sp.
GTCGACCAGTGCCTCCCAGCGCAGGCCGTGCAAGGGATCGGGGAGATGCAGTTGCAGGCGAAACGCGGCGGCGGCGGCGCGGTTCAGCGCGGCGGCGCGCAGCTCGCGGTAGGCGGTGAGCGCTGCGTGGTCGCTGAACAGCATCGCGCCCAATGCCGCGCCGTAGGCGATGGGGTCGAGCGCCTGTGCGCGCAGGGCAGTCTCATCGAATGGCCCGGCGGCAAACGGGCCGCGCTTAGTGTCGGTATGGCCGTCGCGCAGGGTGAGGCGGAGGTCGTACCGGTCATCGGTGCGAGATGCCAATTCGATGGTGAGGGTGGCGATGGACATAGGCATACAGGCGTTGATTGGATTGGGTGTGCTTTCTGATGCTGTATGATACCATCTCGGCACTGGCCTAGCAAGAGATGGGGTAGTCCCCTCCGGGGGAAATGTGCCCCCCTCCCAGCCTCCCCCCTCCGGGGGGAGGGGGGACGGGAACGCAGAGGCGCGAAGGGCGCAAAGGGCGCGGAGGGGGAGCACAGCGGGTATGGCTAATCGGGCAGGGCGTGCAAGTATCCTTCGCGGATGAGGCGTTGTAAGTAGGTGACGACGCTCAGCGCCATGCTGCGGTTGCGGAGCAAGATGCCGATTTCGATGTTGCGTTCGCCAGCGGCTTCGGTGAGGTTGGCGGAGGTGACAAAGAGGGCTTCGTCGTCAACGACGACCGCTTTGGCGTGAAGCACTGCGCGCTCGTTGGGGGTGAGGCTGAGTGCGCGGGGATCGTAGAAGACGCGCGGGCGGCGGGCGCCCGGCCACGCTTTGCGCCAGAAGTCGGTGGCAAAGGCGCGCGCGAGGTCGGCGCTGGGGGTGGTGTCGCCCCAGCGGCGCTGGATGTTTAAGAGGAGGGTGACGTTGAGTGCCGGGCGCTGTTCCATGCGCTGGGCTAGGG
>JANWYE010000403.1 GCA_025057175.1 Chloroflexus sp.
CCCCAGCTCGGTGTCACCCATCAATCGGGCGACTACCAGCCATAGGCCGGCCAGCAATGCCAGCCCTACGCCCACCAGGCCAATCTTGCCGAGGATGCTGACCGGGTTGTAGCTCAGCGCCGTCCAGATGATAGATTGCAGGAAGCGCACGCCGTCCTTCACTACGCTCAGCTTACTGCGGCCCACCCGCTCGCTATACGGGATGGGCACCTCGGCGACGCGGATGCCCTCGTGCAGGGCGCGCGTGCTCATCACCGGCGTCAGATTCAGGCCGTCGGGCAGCGGGTACATTCGCTCCAGCACTTCACGCTTGAAGACGCGCATGCCGCTGGCGCTGTCGGTGACGCGCTGATGGCTAATGAGAGTGAGCAGGTTGGCGAAGAGGAAATTGCCCAGCCGGCGCATCGGCGGCATCTCGCTCCGCGCACCTGCCATACGCGAGCCGATGACCAGGTCGGTGCCGTTCATCGCCCTGACGCACAGCTGCGGGAAGTATTCGGGCGGGTAGGTGCCGTCAGCATCCAGGAAGCCGACCAGGTCGCCTTTGGCGAGGCTGAAGCCGGTCTTGAGTGCGCCACCGTAGCCCTTGTTCTGCTTGTGCTGGATCAGAGTCACACCGGGGATGCAGCGGACAATCTCGGCGGTGCGGTCTTTGGAGCCGTCGTCCACTACCAACAGCTCAACCAGCTCCACACCGACTTTTTTCAGCTCCGGTTTGATGGCCAGAACACGTCGCACGATAGCTTCGATGCCGTCTTCTTCATTGTAAGCGGGGATTACAATGCTGAGAGCCGTCATGACCTCGACCTCCTTTAGGCAGCGGCAGGCTGGCAGGCCACCCTCACTTCTGGAAATAGACGACCCGCTCAGGTCGCGCCCGGCCGTCTTCGATGATGGAACGTATCGGTCTCGCCGGCACGCCGCCCACC
>JANWYE010000404.1 GCA_025057175.1 Chloroflexus sp.
ACTTCGCTGGGTGAAGGCGAAACTTGGCGCTGACCGGCAAGCATCAGCCATTGCCCAATCATACCGGCAACACTGACCACTATGGCAAAGACGACATGGCGCTCTTGACCAATTACAGCCGCAACCACAACCGCCACGGTAGCATACATTGGCACTAGCCCAATTTGGCCAGAGGCGAACGGAATAATGGCAAAACTCGTTGTCAATAACGCGATCATACCGATCGTGGCCCAGCCAACCAACCCTCGCCGGGCAAGAATCAGCACCACAATGATGAGCAAGACACCGATAAAACTCGCGAGCAATGGCGGCCAAGGCTCAGGCTGAATGGCCGCCAAGGGAAGCGAACAGATCACCAACGCAATGATGCTCAACCCGATAATCAGAATATTTCTTCCCCGGCGTTGTAGCTCTGGATCGGGGTTCGATACCGTTAGCCACCAGTCGCGCAGAGATTGTTTCATAAGAAACTCCGCAGCTCGTGAGGTGAATAATAGTGTGGTAAAGACATTGTATCATAGCGATGAGGTCTCAAAAGCCACACGAGAGTGGAATTGGGTCTTTGCAGCGAGAGTGATGTTCGAGCCAATCATAAAACCCCTTCCGCCGTCATGCAGCGAAAGGGGCTACCAAAACCCGTGGGGATATATTCTCAATCAGCTACAGCCGCTGCTTGGCGCGCCGGCTGCCCCCACCAGAGCGCCGCGCTGAGTGGAGCAAGGCTTAACACCGCGCCGATCAGGCAGAGGATCAAATACCCAAACCCGGCGAGAACGAAGCCGCTACTCAAGCTACCAACCGCCGAACCTAAATTGACCAGCAGATCGCTCGCCCCTTGCACCGCGCCGCGTTCGGCGGGGGTGATGGCATCAGCCAACAGCGACGAACCGGCGATATAGCAGAAGTTCCACCCCAAACC
>JANWYE010000405.1 GCA_025057175.1 Chloroflexus sp.
AGCGCCACCACCCCCTGTCGCTACACCGGCCGCGCCTGCTCCTGCGCCACCACCCCCGGTTGCTGGGCCGGCTGCCCCGGTTCGGCCCGCAGTGCAAGACGCGACACCGGTGAATGACCAGAAGCGGATGCTCGAACTGTCGCTCTGGATTGTTGACCGGATTCAGGCTTCGTTAGGCAATCAGACTGAACTCAAGCGCTCGCCTGAGACCGAACGGTTATTGCAAGAGCGCTTTGCGCGCATCTATCAGCAAGCTAACGTTAACCTGCCCGATCAAGATGTCAAGAAGCTCTTCGCGATGGTGTGCGATGAGCTGTTCGGTTTCGGGCCAATCCAGCCTTTGCTCGATGATGATACTATCTCGGAAATTATGGTCAACGGGCCGTATAAGGTCTATATCGAGCAAAAGGGCAAGCTGAAACTCACCGATGTGCGCTTTGCCTCTGATGAACATGTGATGAAGATCATCGACCGGATTATTCGCCCGCTCGGTCGTCGCATTGACCGCAAGTGGCCGATGGTTGATGCGCGTTTGCCCGATGGCTCGCGCGTGAATGCGATCATTCCGCCCTGCGCGATCGATGGCTCGACGATCACCATCCGCAAGTTTACTAAGAATAAGCTCAAGGTCGATGACTTAATCCGCTTCGGTTCGATGACGCCCGAAATGGCTGAATTCTTGCGCGCTTGCGTTGTCTCGCGCTTGAATATTGTGGTCGCTGGCGGCACCGGCTCTGGAAAGACGACGTTGCTCAATGTGCTCTCTAACTTTATTCCCGAAGATGAGCGTATTGTGACGATTGAAGACAGTGCCGAATTGCAATTGGCGCAGGATCACGTGGTGCGCCTCGAAGCGAAGCCGCCAGAGATTGATGGCACCGGACGGGTGACGATCCGCGATCTGGTGATTAACTCGCTG
>JANWYE010000406.1 GCA_025057175.1 Chloroflexus sp.
GAGGGGATTGAAATAAAAAGTTGTCGGCGTTATTGACAGCGCCGGCAAACCTGCGGATTCAAAAAACCAAAATCCCCGTGAGGGGATTGAAACTCGATGCGCTCAACCAGATCCATGACGTCTCCTTTTTTCTCGCCATTCAAAAAACCAAAATCCCCGTGAGGGGATTGAAACACATAGACGCTGCCTGCTTTCTCGTTATTTCGCCAATCTACATTCAAAAAACCAAAATCCCCGTGAGGGGATTGAAACCGCATTTTTGCAGCGTGCATCTTTGTTGCGCGTGTTTTTGTTGATTCAAAAAACCAAAATCCCCGTGAGGGGATTGAAACCCCTCGCGGGGGCGGGCCGGCAACGAAGTGTGAGGGCGGGGATTCAAAAAACCAAAATCCCCGTGAGGGGATTGAAACGTGACGCATACGTACTCGGATCGCGGTTGCTTGATGAGATTCAAAAAACCAAAATCCCCGTGAGGGGATTGAAACCCGGCAAGTGGTTGATCGCCTTGTAGAGGCGATCAAGTTCAGATTCAAAAAACCAAAATCCCCGTGAGGGGATTGAAACCCGGCTCGTTCGGGTTCCCCGGCGCTCAGCTCTGTTTCCGGGTTCAAAAAACCAAAATCCCCGTGAGGGGATTGAAACCTCGAAGTCGAAACCAACTCCTAACTAACCACCCTCTCTGTTCAAAAAACCAAAATCCCCGTGAGGGGATTGAAACTACTCTGTTTCTTTGCATTCGAACCCCCAGCTATTTAATCTTCAAAAAACCAAAATCCCCGTGAGGGGATTGAAACATCGCGTGTCAGGCGCATTGGGCAGGACGCGCTATTTCGTGCCTTAGATCGGAAGAGCGACGTGGGGGGTAGTAGCGTTCCTGGTGCGGGGGCGGCGTCGGGCGGCTCGGGGGCGGGGGTCGGG
>JANWYE010000407.1 GCA_025057175.1 Chloroflexus sp.
GGATTTCAATCCCCTCACGGGGATTTTGGTTTTTTGAACCCATTCATTTTTTCGTGAAGTTCGAGGCCGCCCAAGCCGCCGATTTCAATCCCCTCACGGGGATTTTGGTTTTTTGAACGCAGTTCGAAACTGTGATCGTCCACGGCGTCCTGCCGTGGGATTTCAATCCCCTCACGGGGATTTTGGTTTTTTGAACCGCGTTGTGATCGCGGCCCGTCTTGCTGTCTGATTCGGCGGCAATTTCAATCCCCTCACGGGGATTTTGGTTTTTTGAACGCGTCTGAACGAACGAAGACAGCGTTGGTATCGCTACGATATATTTCAATCCCCTCACGGGGATTTTGGTTTTTTGAACATCAAAAAGATTGCCGGCGTCATCGATGACGCTGGCAATTTCAATCCCCTCACGGGGATTTTGGTTTTTTGAACCCGTTCAGTGTCGGCATTCGAAGCACATAGCGCTTCGAGTCGAGATTTCAATCCCCTCACGGGGATTTTGGTTTTTTGAACCCGAGTAGGCGGGGCCGCAAGAAAGGAGTACAACAATGCAGATTTCAATCCCCTCACGGGGATTTTGGTTTTTTGAACCCACAACGTGAGGCGGCGATGCTTATGCCGCAAGTCATCAGCATTTCAATCCCCTCACGGGGATTTTGGTTTTTTGAACCGACAACAATTTGCCGCCGGCGTTGCAAGCGCTTGTTTATATTTCAATCCCCTCACGGGGATTTTGGTTTTTTGAACTTACGAATACGAAGTAGATGTGTCATAGGTTGCGCCGGCGATTTCAATCCCCTCACGGGGATTTTGGTTTTTTGAACCCAATCGTACCAGTCAAATTCAACAAAATTGATATCACCATTTCAATCCCCTCACGGGGATTTTGGTTTTTTGAACGAATAAGAGCTGCGCCGTTT
>JANWYE010000408.1 GCA_025057175.1 Chloroflexus sp.
GGTTTGGGGTGGAACTTCTGCTATATCGCCGGTTCGTCGCTGTTGGCTGATGCCATCACCCCCGCCGAACGCGGAGCAGTGCAAGGGGCGAGCGATCTGCTGGTCAATTTAGGTTCGGCGGCTGGCAGCTTGAGTAGCGGCTTCGTCCTCGCCGGGTTTGGGTATTTGATCCTCTGCCTGATCGGCGCGTTGTTAAGCCTTGCTCCACTCAGCGCGGCGCTCTGGTGGGGTCAGCCGGCGCGCCAAGCAGCGGCTGTAGCTGATTGAAGATACTCCCACGGGTTTTGGTAGCCCTTTCGCCGCATGACGGCGGAAGGGGTTTTATGATTGGCTCGAACATCACTCTCGCTGCCAAGGCCCAATTCCACTCTCGTGTGGCTTTTGAGACCTCGTCGCTATGATACAATGTCTTTATCACCCTATTATTCACCTCACGAGCTGCGGAGTTTCTCATGAAACAATCTCTGCGCGATTGGTGGCTAACGGTATCGAACCCCGATCCGGAGTTGCAACGTCGGGGCAGAAATATTCTGATTATTGGGTTGAGTATCATTGCGCTGGTGATCTGTTCGCTTCCCTTGGCGGCAATTCAGCCTGAGCCTTGGCCGCCATTACTCGCGAGTTTTATCGGGGTCTTGCTCATCATTGTGGTGCTGATCCTTGTCCGGCGAGGGTTGGTTGGCTGGGCCACGATCGGTATGATCGCGTTGTTGACAACGAGTTTTGCCATTATTCCATTCGCCTCCGGCCAAATTGGGCTGGTGCCAATGTATGCTACCGTGGCGGTTGTGGTTGCGGCTGTGATCGGCCAAGAGCGCCATGTCGTCTTTGCCGTAGCTGTCAGTGTTGCCGGTATGATTGGGCAATGGCTGATGCTTGCCGGTCAGCGCCAAGTCTCGCCTTCACCCAGCGAAGT
>JANWYE010000409.1 GCA_025057175.1 Chloroflexus sp.
CGCGTCGCGGATGACATCGTTGAACACCCCGATGCCACTGCCGGTCATGTTGTGTTTGTGGGCGTAACAGTGTGGGCAGGTGGTCAGCCCCTTATCGCGAGCCGAGCCGAAGTCCCACCCTTCACCGTAGAGGTAGATCGTGCTGCCGTCTACGCCATGCCCGCTTGGAGTCAGCGCCTGCACTGCCGCCCGCACGTTGAGCATATTCTGGCGAGTGTGCAGGTTCATGAGATCGAAGCGGAAGCCATCGATCTTATATGCCGTGGCGAAGCGCACGACCGTATCGATCATGAGCTTCTCCATCATCGCATATTCGGTCGCAGTGTCGGGGCAGCATGACGACTGGTAGAGATTGCCGCTAGCGTCATAGCGGTAGTAGTAGCCGGGCACAATCTGATCGAGCACCGACTTGTCAGCTTGCCCGCTAGCCGCCGTGTGGTTGTAGACCACATCCATCACCACGCGCAGGCCATTCTGGTTGAGCGCCTGCACCATCTCGCGGAATTCACGAATGCGCGTTGTGCCGTCGGGGTTGGTGCTGTACGAACCTTCCGGTACGCCGTAGTGGTAGGGGTCATAGCCCCAATTGAAACTGTCGGTCTGGCGGGCCGCGCCAACTGCCGCTTGCGGGTTGGTCGAAGCGCGGTCGGTGGCCGGGTTGAACGAGATGACCGGTTCCGTCCGATCGGCTGGATTCTCGATCACCGAAGCGATGTCAAACGCTGGCAAGAGGTGGATATGGGTCAGACCGGCCTGCCGGAGTTGCAGCAAATGGTTCATGCCATCTGAGAGGGCTGAGTTCGGATGTGGGCCGGCCCCATCGTAGGTGAAGGCGCGATAGGTGCCGCGATCTGCTGGCGCGACAGTGCTATCGTTGGCGCTGAAGTCGCGGATATGCACCTCGTAGATCA
>JANWYE010000040.1 GCA_025057175.1 Chloroflexus sp.
ATGGCCGGCCCTTTCCCGGCGATCCGCAGCGTGATGTACCGGCCACCAATACGTACTTCTACTCAAATCCAAGCGCTGCCAATTATCAAGCTGGCAATGGCCGGGTCAATTTATGGACGCAGGTGGTGCCGGTGGCGCCCAATACCACTTACAACTTCTTTGCCTACTTTGATAATTTGCTTGATCCGGTCAAGAGCGCTAATGGCGCCGCTGACCCGATTATCGAGCTGCGCGTGAATAATATTTCAGTCGGCACGACGCTGGTGCCCAAAACGCCCGATCGTTGGGTGCCGATCCAGTTCGCGTTTACGACTGGCAACAATGTGACCAGCATTACGCTACGGATTGATAGTTTGACAAATAACACGTTTGGTGACGATTTCGCCATGACCCAAATTAACCTTAAGCAATGCGTGAGTGGGGTAGGTGTGGCCAAGTACGCCTTGCCGCCGGTTGCTGAAACGCGCAACAATGAAGAAGGCTTTCGGTTAGAGTACTGGATCACGTTTCGCAATCTGGGCGCCAATCCGGTGACAGATGTGCAGGCGGTTGATGATCTGGCAACCGTGTTTGCCGGGGCCGAGGCATGGGAAGTAGTATCACTCGGCCCGGTTCATGAGAACGGTTTCGCTGTGCTCAATGTGAATCCGACATTTAATGGCCGGACCAATCAAGACCTGCTCGCTGCCAATCAGAGTTTGGCGCCCGGCCAGCGCGCGCGCTTGCATTTGGTGGTCTGGGTGCAACCACCGGCAGGGCCAATTGTGTTTCGCAATGTTGTCGAGCTAGTGGCACGTTCAGGGAATGTTACTGTCACCGACATTTCATTGCCCGGACTCGATCCCGACCCCAACGGTAATGGCGATCCCAAGGAGGAAGGGGAGATTGGCGCTACTGTAACGATCTTTTCGCCATTTAAGTATTGGGTGCCTGTTGTAAGCCGTTGAAGCGAAGAGATTAAGCAAGAGTACGGATCGGCTTGGCCGGCACGCCGCCTACCAACGTATTAGCCGGCACAGTGCGAGTTACCACGCTGCCGGCAGCCACGACGCTGCCGGCGCCGATCCGAATGCCGGGTAAGAGTAAGGCGCGCGCGCCGATCCATGCCCCTGCTTCAATCACTACCGGTGCGGTAATTAGCGGGCCGACGCGATGGCCTGCATCGCCCATCTGATGCGAAGCGGTGAGAATCATTACTTCATGGCCAATGCCAACGTGATCGGCAATCGTGATGCAATCGTTCAAATCAAAAAAGCAGTCGGTGTTGATGGCACAATGCGCGCCGATGCGTAGCCGGCGATGAATCGGGCCGTAACCGTGCAGCCGCAGCGGCCCCATCACGACCGTCCCATGCCCAATTGCGATCCCGGCCAACCGTAGCAGGCGTGGGCGTAACCGGGCAGCCGTGTAGCGTGGCAGTAAGCGAATCAAGCCATCAATCATGAACAGACGTGGCTGCCAAGCGCCTACTTCCTCATGCATAATCCGGCGCAGTTTGGCTAAACGTGTTTCCTGCATGGTAACTTCCTCGCTCGTTGATCGGCAGACACTTGCTATTGTGCCAAATTGGTTCGCGGAATGCCATAGGATAGCTGTAGTCTGAAGAAACTGTTAACCTTGTGCAGGTGACGTGTGCGGCGATAAACATGATGGTTTATGGCAATATTCGCCATTCTGGCGCGTTATTTTAGGCCAGCATCACGTTCGTTTATGCGCCCGTGAATGACGGATTAACAAGCTGCCATTCATGCAAAGTATGGTCATAACTGGTATGATGCACATAGCATGAACGATCAAATGTTCATTTGCTCGTTAAAGGAGAGGAATTTGCTGTATGGTGCGCTTGATCATTCTCCGGTTGTTGGAAAGTTTTTTTCGTCGCCCCTTTCTCAGCCTAGCACCATTTGTGGTTGCACTGGCCTTGGGGGCTGGTTATATTTTGCTATCGCCGCCGGAATATCTGTCGAGCGGCAAAATATACGTTGAGAAGGATAGTCTCCTTGCCTCGCTCACCTCTTCGGATAGTGATGCCTCGTGGTGGGTAACGCCGGCGCAGGCAACTGCTAACGAACTAGGCGAGTTGCTGGCGACCAACGCCTTCGTGCGCTCGGCAATCCAGCAGACCAAGCTTGAACCGCTGATGGCGGGTGGCCCAGAAGTGGTGTGGGAGACCTTTACCTTCTTCCGCCGCGAGGTGAGTATTAGCCCGCTCGGCGATAAGTTGGTTGAGATTCGGGCTACTACCGACGATCCCGAACTTTCATACCAGTTGGTAGTGGCAACCATGGATACCTACCTGAAATGGAAGATGAACACCGATTTTCAGGAAAGTGTCGCGGCGCAAAAGTTTTTTGAGGACTTGATCGCGCCTTATCAGGCTGAAGTTGATCAAGCCCGACAGGCATTGATCGACTTTCTCAGCGCGAATCCGGAACCGGTGCGCGGCGAACGTCCCCCCGGCGAGCAGTTTCAGCTTGACCAGTTGCGTTCAGCGCTGGCGCGGGCCGAAGAACGGCTGAGCGCGGCGCGTGAAAACGAAGAGAGTGCCCGCTTGGCGTTGGTCAAGAATGAGAGCCTGATCCGGCAGACGTATCAGATTATCGATCAGCCGGAAATTCCCCAAAAAGCCGAGTTCTCGCTGACCGGCTTTGTCAAGAATATGATCATCTTTGTGGCCATTGGCCTGTTCTTGTCAGCCAGCTTGATCGGTGGCGGCGCGTTGCTCGACCGTAGTTTGCGTTTTCCGGTTGATGTGCGCCATGGTCTCAATCTGCCCCTGTTGGCGCTCGTGCCGCTGAGCAACGAGCCGGTGCCACCCGCTGCAACTGTGCCTACTCCGGTTGAGATTGAACGCCCTTCCTTGCAGCCGCAAGCCTAAGAGGTCAATACCTGTTTTCCAATCCGCTGCTTGCCGGTAGGCATTGCTAGATGCACGGGAGTGGCGAAGATACTGTGAGGATCTATGATGTTGAAGTTGCGCAAAAAAGTTACTGACGCTGCGCCGGCTGAATTGCCGTTGACAGTCGAGACTGCCAACGGCGCGTTGCGCCGGGCGTTCGCCGGCCCACAGATTAGCCAGCTTCGCCGGATGATCACTGATTTGTTGGTAAGCCAACGCTTGCCCAACCGGATTGGCTTCACCGCAGCGTTGCGCGGCGAGGGAGTGAGCTATATTACCCTGAGTAGCGCAGTAACGCTCGCTCACGATACCGGCAAACAGGTTTGCGCCGTTGAACTCAATTGGGTGGCGCCGGGTATGCTGGCTAACCTGAATCCACCGCCGCCAACCGTAGGTCGTGGGTCGCGACGCGGGTCGGTTACGCCATCTGCTCCACTGCCGGCGCTACCCGGCGTCGCCGAGGTGTTGCGCGGGCAAGCATTGCTCGATGAGGCGCTATTGGCGACCAATCATTCTGGCTTGTGGCTGTTGCCCGCTGGCACAGCGACGCTCGCCCAACGGCCATTGCTGGCCCGTAGCGACGAGTTGCGGGCCTTGATTGATGCTCTAAGCGAACGGTTCGATTACGTGTTGCTAGATTTGCCGGCAGTGCTGGAAGTCAGCGATACGCTGGCTTTGGCTGCCTTAGCGACCGCCTGCGCGCTGGTTGTGCGCCACGGGGTAACTGCCATCACTGAAGTGCAGCGTGCCTTGAGCGACATCCAGCATGTGCCAATATTGGGCATTATCCTCAATCAGGCCCAAATTGCAACCCCAAGCTGGATTCATCGCCTCATTCCGCAGGAGTGAAACGTGAAGTTCTTTGTTGGCTTTTTGGTCGTGTGCCTGTTGATCGGCGCACTCACGCCCCATTGGCGACTGCGTGATCTGGTGCTGGCTATGATTGCCTTGAGCGCTGCGGTTGTCGCCGCGTACTACTTCTTCAACCTCATCTGACCCGTACCCGGCGTCGGAAGATAGCACTATGCTCGACCTATTGGTTCCTCGTTACCCTGATGTCCTGACCGTTGCCCGGCGCAATGAACGGCGCTGGTGGGGCCTATTTCTGGTGGTGTGCGGGCTGACCGGCGTGGTCATGGTTTTGCTACGCCGCCAAATGGCGCCCGAGTCGGTGCTGGCTTTTTTGCTCTTCGGCGCTGTCTTGCTTGCTACCGCAATCCAGCCTCGTTTCGGGCTGTACGCCATCCTTGGCTTGACTCTCTTTGGCGACCGTTCCCTGCATCCTTGGTACCCGTTCACGAAGAATCTCTCAAGCCTCGAGTCGATCATGTATGTATCCGACTCGTTCTCGTTTAGCCCGCAAGAGCTGACCATTGTCTGGACGCTGGTGGTATGGTTTGTGCGCGCCGCCGCCGAACGGCGGCTCCGCATCCATTTTGGCCCGCTCTTTTGGCCAGCAGCCGTCTTTCTGGTGTTCAACGCCATTGGATTAGTCTATGGGCTGGCCAATGGTGGCAATCGGGTGATTGCCCTGTGGGAAGTGCGGGCCATCTTTTATCTACCGCTGTTGTTACTGCTAGCCAGCAATCTGATCGAGAACCGCGCCCAACTGAATACGCTCTTCTGGATAGCGACGGTAGCCCTGTTTGCCAAAGGCGTGGCCGGCGTTTGGTACGTCCATGATGTGCTCAAGTGGGATTTGACAGGGGTGGAGCGGATCGCCGAACACGCGATGTCCATCCACTTCAATTTCTTTTTCGTGCTGTTGATTGCGGCGTGGCTCTACCGCGATAGCGCGGCGCGGCGCTTCTCGATGGTGTTGATGACCCCATTTGTGCTGTTTAGCTTGGTCGCCAATTTCCGCCGCGCCGGTTTTCTCACGCTGGGCATTGCGATTGGCTTGATTGTGCTGCTGCTCTATATCGAGAATCGCCGCCTGTTTTACCTGATTGCGCCTACCAGTGCAGTCGCAATGGCAGCTTATCTTGTTGTATTCTGGAATAATCAAGGGCCGCTTGGCATTCTCGCGCGCGCCGTGCGCTCGGTGATCGGCCAGCCGAGCGCGCGCGATGCAGCCTCGAATATCTATCGCGATTTGGAAAATATAAACATTATGTTTACTATTCGCCAAGCGCCGTTGACTGGCATTGGCTTTGGCCATAAGTTTTACATGGTCGTGCCGATGCCCGATATTAGCTTTTTTGAGTGGTGGGAGTATATCACGCATAACTCGATTATGTGGGTGTGGATGAAGATCGGCGTGATTGGGTTTTATGCGTTTATCCTCTTGCTGGCGCTCACGATGCTCTATGGCGCGCGGATGGTGCGGCTGATGCCACGTGGCCAGTTGCGCGTGTTTGCGCTGACCGCGACCCTCTATATCTTTACCCACTTTGTCTACGCCTACGTTGATATGTCGTGGGAAGGTGGCAGTATGGTATTTGTCGGTACGATGATGGGTGTGATCAATGCATTGCCACAGATCGCTGCCGGTAAGCCGGCGCCGGTGTGGCCGTGGCAGGTGTTCCAACCGCAGAACGGCGGTCGTGATGCAAGCCAACGATGATGGTCACGGGCGCGGTATACTCATAGGTAGGGCCGCTCATTTTGGCTGCCAGTAAGAGGTTTGTATGCGCATGCGGCTTGCCTATTGTCTCCTGTGCCTGCTGATCGCCCTAACCGGTTGTGGCCGCCGTTTGACGATTGATCCGGCGACTGCCGTTGCCCCTACTCCTACAATTGCCCCTTTTTTTCAAGAACGGCCAACCGCGACGCCGTTTGTGCCTCCGCCGACGCGCACGCCGTTGCCAACCCGTCCACCAGCAACGGCGACGGCCGTGACCGGTAGCAATGACGTGAGCAATCTGCAAGTAGTGCCGGTCTACCGGGATACGCTCAGCGCGGGGTGGAGCGTGGCTAATAGCGCGTTGTTGAGCAGCCTATCGCTTACCCAAACAAATGTGGTCGCGCTTGGGCGGGCGGCGATTGCCGTCACTCCAAGCGAGAGCACCGGCACCCTCTTCTTTACGCTCACTCGCGAGAGCGGTATCGAGCTGCGGCGTGAGCGGGTGGCTGCATTGCGGCTGCGACTGAGCGGCGGCAATACGCCGATTGCCAATGATGCCATGACGATCTCGGTGGTAGGCAGTAACCGGGTGCCGTACTGGGAGCCTAATGATGACTCGGTCACGCTGGAAGGTCGGGTAACGAACAGTACCGAACCACTCTTTCCCGAAACGCGCCTCTACTTTCTGGGGCTGAACCGGGCGATAGCGCCGGGCGAATGGGCCGAGATTTATGTGTGGCTCGATGATCTCATATACGAACCGGAGTATACCTACGTGACCGGTTTTTACCTCAAGACGAGCAGTGATCTCGTGCCGCAATACTACGTTGATCAGGTTGAGTTCTTAGTTCGCGCTCAAGCTCCGTAGCAACGGTCTCGGCGGGCGCTACCGGTTACGCGCTGTGCGGATCCAGTCGCGTGGTTTGAGGCCAAGCAAGAGCCGTACATAGAGCCAAAGTTTCCACACTATAAAGATCGGTGTAAACAAGAGTGACCGGTAAACCGGCCACGGCGCACGCGCGAGGATCAGGCCGCTCAAGATGTAGACAAGCTGCCCGCCGAGAATGAAACCGGCCAGCACCAACGCTGCCGGATCGCGGAGAAGCAACGCTAGCAGCGCAATCAACACGCTCGTGCCGGTGACAACCGAGAAAGGCGGGATAAGTTGCTCGATGGCAGCGTCAATCAGCAGGAAGCTGCGCCGGCGCAAGCCTTCCCGCAACAGACGCGGCACGTAGCGCCTAATCATCTCCATCCGGCCCCGTTCCCAGCGTTCATTCTGGCTCTGCGCAGCGCGCAGGCTGTCGGGCATTTCAGCCCAGACCACTGCATCGGGCGCGAACATGGCTCGTTCGCCGGCCAAGATTAGCGTCATGTGATACTCAATATCTTCGGTGAGCGATGCAGTCCAACGATGGCGGCGGACAATATCGGCGGCGAAGACCATGCCATTACCTTTTAACCCAGTCGAACCGCCGATTACCATCCGGCCCAGCGGGCGCAAGTAGTGGAGCACAATCAGGGCCACCGCGCGAATCCCGGCGCTCCATGCGTCTTCGGGCTGGCGCACGGTGTAGTACGCCTGAATTACCCGCTCGCCGCGAGCAAGGCGGGCATCCATCACCCGCAGAAAATTGACCGAGACGACCGAGTCGGCATCGAGAATGACAATCGCGTCATGCGGTTCATTGCGCTCCCAAATCTGCTGCAACAGCCATTCGAGCGCATAGCCCTTGCCACGCAGCGTCTGATCAAACCGCTCGTATACCTGCGCGCCGTGGGCTTTGGCAACGGCGGCGGTGCGATCGGTGCAGTTGTCGGCGACCACGTGAATGCTGTATAGCTCGCGTGGATAATCGAGTTGGTTGAGATTGGCGAGGAGATCGGGCAGCAGCCGCTCTTCGTTGTGGGCTGGAATCATGATCACGAAGCGGGTAGCGGGCTGATCGCGGAGCGGTGTTGCGCGGCGGGCAAAGAAAGCGGCGATGGTCAGCAGCAGAAGGTAGGCTACCATCAACGCAAGCGCGCCACCGGCAATCCAGAAGGCAATCGTCAGCAATAGCCATCCCAACGCCATCATAGCCGCTCCCTTTGCTTAGTTGAGAGGGGTTCAACCCCGGCTTCGGCCAATGTCTCGTAGAGCAGATCGGTTAAACGAACGGCATAATGATCAAGATTCATCCACTCTTCCACTAGCCGGCGACCGGTGCGGCCCATGCGCGCCGCCGTATCAGGCTCGGCGAGGAGCCGCTCGATCGCAGTGCGCAATGCTGCCGGATCGAGCGGCGGCACATACAGCCCGCTCTCACCTTCAACAATCACATCAGTTTGACCGGGGGTGCGCGTGCAGATGACGGCCCGTTCCATTGCCATCGCCTCGAGAATAGCAGTCACGCCGGCCTGAAACTCGACCGGTTCGAGCGGCATGACTAAAAACCGGCTATCACTGTAGAGTTGGCGCAACTCGTACTGGCTAAACTTCTGAACGCGCACATTAGGCGGGATTGGCTGCCCTTGCGTGCTATCGCGTTGTTTCGACCATGGGCTAGCAGCGGCAACGACGACATCAGCGTTGAGGCCAGTAACCGCGCGGAGCAAAGTTGGGTAATCGCGCCGTTCGAGACCCACTGCACAGATCTGTGGGCGGGGCGTGGGTCGGGGCGGCGCGTGGCGCGGGTGGAAGAACTGATCGTCCACCATGAACGGGGTGAAGGGCACGCGCTGCTGGGGCAGGTTCCAGCGGGTAGTGATGAAGCGTTGCTGCCACGTTGAATAGACCACGAAGCGGTCAATGTGGCTATGGACGCCAAAGCGGTCGAGGAAGATCATTTTCTTAGGCACCGACAGAATGTGAACAATCATCAGGTGGCGCGGGCGGCGATTGGGGCTAAAAAACTTGAGAAAAGCCGCTAGCGGCAAGCCAACCTGCTCGCCATCGGTAAAGATGGCTTGGTAGCGATGGCGACGGGTAAAGCAGGCCCATGCCAGCATCAGATTTGGCCCGCCTAATCGTTCAAATAGGCGGCCAACCGTGCCGCTGGTAGCGCGGGCGATGCGGTAATCAAGTAGATCGGCGCCGAAGTGGCGGGCCAGCTCAAGGTAATCGGCGCGCGGGCGCCGCCCAGCCGCAATCTGCTGTTCGAGATCAGCCGGGATTACTCCGGAAACGGTAAGCAAGACCTGATTCACGCCGGGATCCTCTCTTGCATGCGGGCGAGGTCAACTTCGCCTTTGATCACTTCCAATAACCGGCCGGCATTGCGGCGCGCGTCGTAGTGCTGGGTCACGTGGGCCAGCGCCCGTTCGCCAAAGCGCAGCCGTTCGTCGGGGCGCGTCACTAACCGGCGCAACGCCTCGGTTAGCGCAGCGAGATCGCCGGCTGGTGTAAGCAAGCCTGTTTCGCCATCGCGCACAATCTCAGGAATAGCGGCCACTCGTGTGCTGACCGCCGGCAAACCGGCTGCCGCCGCTTCTGATAACACCATTGGCAAGCAGTCGCCGTAGGTCGGGAGAGCAAAAATGTCAGCCTGATGGTAAAGTGCTTTGAGCGGCGCGCTGTTTGGCTGCATGCCGTGGTACACAAAAACGCCTGCTTCAGCCGGCACGTGATCTTTCGTGACCAGATGCAACTCAACGCCAAGTGAGCGGATGGCGCGGAAGGCTTCGAGTAGCAACAAGCCGCCTTTCCGTTCTAGATTGGCTCCAACGAAAAGGATTTTCACCGGGCCATTGTGGCGCGTGCGCGGGGTAGGTCGTTGCCATTCATGCACATTCACGCCGGGTGGAATGACAGTAATCTTATCAGCCGGCACGCCGTAACCCTCGATCAGTCCTTCTTTAGCCCACTGGCTCCATGTGACCAAATGGCGGGCCAAACAGAAACAGCGCCGGTTGAGCCGCCACTTAAGTTTTTCGAGCCACTGGGGGCCAGATTCGTGCTGGTAATAAGGGCCGAGTTGGTCGTACTGCAAGGGAGTTGCGTCAAGTGAAACAATGCTAGGGAAGCGACGCAGCCAATCAGGGTTCAACACTGCTGGCACCTGCGTATGAAAAAAGAGAGCATCGATGGCTGCGTGCTTGACTAACCGGCCTAGCGAACGGCGAGCGCGCAAACCGGCGCGCACTGTCCAGTTGCTCTTATAGACCGGCAACCGTGCCGCAAGGCCATGTGTCTCGAACGGGATCAGTGCCCAATGTGGCCGCACATCGGGATCGTGGCGAATGTTGGCTTGCAAGTTTTTGGCGTGCGTAACATGGCCGAGAGCCTGCTCAAGCACAAAGCCAATGTTGTATAGTGCTGAACCATTCATCGTAATTGCCTGCCCGCATTCTAATTAATGGCGATGCCTTTGCCAAGCGCAAACCTGCCAGCGTGCTACGTTGAGTATAGCGAATAGGCATAACCTTCGCGTTAACGAAATGCGCGTTCGGTTTGCAATGTTGTCATACCTTTGCCGAGGCAACGAACGTTGCGCCTACGGGTATGTGGTATATCTACAACTGATATTCTTGGGTCGTCATCGCAAAAGGAACCGGCATGCGTCTACGTCTGCTTGTGACATTGCTTCTCATCCACTCTTTGGTTGCCTGTGCCGCGCCGCCGGTGTCTACGCCGGAGCCGGTCCCACCTAGCCCGACCGTGGTGGCGCTGGTGGAAGAGATGACTTTTGCCGAAGTCGGAGTGCGCTTGCGTTTGCCGTCCGGTTGGCAGAGCCGCATTGAAGGGAGTACCATTCGCCTTGCGCCTGACGCGGCCACGCTTGCGGCGAGCGCGATCGCGGCGCCGATGATCTTGCTTGATACGACGCCATTGCCGGCCTTGACCGCTCAGTATGGCGCAGCGGCGGCCAATCCTGAGACGGTGTTTGAGCTAGCGAGCAGCACGATCCAGTCGGCAGGTTACACCATTGCGCCCACCCAAGCGGTGCAAATCGGTGCCGCCCAAGGGTTGGCAGCCGACCTAAGCGGCCCGGCAAGCGCTGGCCGGTTGCTCGTGCTAGTTGATGACACGCGCGTGGTGCGGGTGTTGGCCCAAGCGGCAACTGCCCATTGGGAAGCTGAACGGACAACCGTGGAGCGCATCCTTGCGACGCTGGAATTGTTGCCACTGCCTACGCCTACCCCAACGCCGGTAGAGGTTGTTGCTCAGCCCCAGATTGTGCGTTCGGGGCCGCCGGGGTTTGTGTTGCGCATCGGTGGGCGCAGTGGTCTCCCTAACAGTCGTTTCATCGCGGCTCGCGGGCTGGCGGCAGCGCCTGACGGCACACTCTATCTCGCCGAGAGCGGGCGCGGGATTTGGGTTTTTGCGCCTGATGGCGCCCTCCGCACTACCTTCGGCGCAGATGAGTTACTCGATGCTTATGATGTGGCGTTAGGGCCTGATGGCGATCTCTACGTGGCCGATTACGGGCGCAACGCGATTGTGCGCTTTAGCGCCACGGGTGCGTTCCTTGGTCGCTGGGGCGGCCACGGCGACGCGCCCGACCAGTTTGGCCTGTCGGCGCCGCAACGGATTGCGACCGGCGCTGATGGCAGCGTCTATGCGCTCGATGCCCGCCCCGGCCCCGATGGGTTGGCAGCGAGCAGCATCGTTCGCTTTAGCGCCGAGGGCCGCTTCATCGAACGGATTGCGTTGCCGCCCGATCTAGCGCCCTCAGATCTCGTGGTTGATCGCAACGGAGCGATCTATCTGGCCGAGAGCTTTGCCGGCGCAATCGTCAAATTGGCGCCCGATGGCAGTGTACTGGCGCGCTGGGGCGATCCGGCCAATCCGACCCAATTGGCCGGGCCAGTGCTCGACATTGACCGGGCCGGATACCTCTACCTTGCTACATACGCCGGCACGATCCTACGCCTCGCTCCTGATGGCACAATTGTAGCCCGTGGCGGTGCGCCGGCCACCCCCGGCAGCATCCCCAACCCCGGCGAGATCAGCCTGCCCAATGGAATTGTGGCCGCTCCCGGCGGCGTGGTTTGGGTGAGCGACAATAGCGGCGAGTATAGCGCGGTGTCAGCCTTCCGCTTGCAAACCGATGCCGCGGCGCTGGCCACGGCGCTGGCGCTGACACCGGTCGCCGAGGCTCCGCCGAGCGAGACGATGCAGCAGTGGGCAGTGGCGGCTACCGCTAGCAGCTTTTACGCTCCCGACTATGACCCTGCCGGGGTGGTGGGGCCGCCTGATGTGCCGGAATGTCAAGACAGCCCCAATGCATGGGCGCCGGCCACCCCCGGCAGCCGCGAGACGCTCACCGTCAATTTTGCCAATCCAGTCTTCGCCACCGGCCTGATCATCCACCAAAACCATCAGCCCGGCTATATCGCGTTGGTTGAATTGATTGACGAGCAAGGCACAGCCCGCGTGGTCTATCGCGCTGAGCCGGCTCCTGCGCCCGCCTGCCCATTTGTATTAACAATCGCGGTTGAGCAGACCTTGACCCGCATCGTGAGCGCGCGGATCACCCTTGACCAGCGTGATGGCAGTTGGAGCGAGATCGATGCCGTGGCCTTGATCGGCGTGCCATGATGGTGTTACCGCCGCACCGGCACGCCATGCTCGGCCAAATATTGTTTGACATCGGCAATCGAATAGTCGCCGAAGTGGAAGATCGAGGCCGCCAGCACCGCATCGGCGCCGCCTTCGACAATCCCGCGATACATATCATGCGGCGAGCCAACGCCGCCCGACGCGATCACCGGCACCGGCGAGATGGCAGTGATGGCCCGCAGGAGTTCTAAATCATAACCGGTGCGCGCGCCGTCGGCATCCATGCTATTGATGCAAATTTCACCCGCGCCGAGATCGATCCCGCGCTTGATCCACTCGATCGCGTCGAGGCCAGTCGGGCGCGGATTCGCGCCGGTGTGGGTAAAGACCTCCCAGCGTGGCGGTTCACCCGGCGCATTGACCCGTTTGGCATCGACCGACAGCACAATACATTGGCTGCCAAACCGCCGCGCGCCTTCAGCGATCAAATTGGGGTTATAGACGGCGGCTGTGTTCAGACTCACCTTATCGGCGCCGGCCCGCAGCATGCGATACATGTCCTCGACGCTGCGCAAGCCGCCGCCGACCGTCAGCGGGATAAACACCTCGGCGGCGGTGCGTTCGACGACCTCCACCATGATCGCTCGCTCGTCGCTCGAGGCAGTAATATCGTAAAAGACCAGCTCATCAGCGCCAGCAGCATTGTAGGCTGCCGCTAGCGCCACCGGATCGCCGGCGTCGCGGTGGTTAAGGAACTTGACCCCCTTCACCACTCGCCCGGCCTTCACATCAAGACAGGGGATAATCCGTCGGGTTAGCATATCCTTTGACCTTCGCTGTCCATCTACATCGCATGCCCTTGTGGGGCGCTGCCCTATCCCCGCGACTATCCGGCCAGCATGCTTGCGGGAACGCGGAATGGCATCTCAACCCTAGCCCAAACCGGCGCGAAGCGCACTATGCGCACGGGCCACCGGTCCGCCCATCCCAAGACAGCATCAGCAGATGACTCTCTCAAGTCACGGCGCGCCATTGCGATTGCCTACTTTGGCCGCACTTGCCCGCGCCGGCCCCGCTCTTCCGCTGGTGGCGCAGCTTCGGCTACGGCAGCCGCCTGCTTAGCCTGCGCTTCGTCAATCAGGAACTGGGTGGCGCGCGTGCTCCATAATGCCAGCAGCGACACCGTAAAGAGCAAGAAGGGCACAATCAGCACCACGCTGCTTAGGATCAAAATAAAGCCCATCAGCAGCATGGTAACAAGGGTGTAGACTGGCCGGCTGACGATCATTATGAGTGCGTTGCGTGCAATCTGCTTCAGGGAAGGTCGTTCGAGCAGCACCATTAGCGGAAAGGCGTAGATGATCAGCGCCGACCAAAGCATGAAAAGGTAAAGAAAGAAGCCGATCAACACGCCGCCCAAGATGCCGGGGATGCCGGCGTAGAAGGCGAGATTCCACAAGATCAGCGCTAAGCCAGCCATCCAGATGCCGTACAATCGCCAAGCCGGCACTGCGTATGCGCGCATGCCGGCAAAAAAGTCGGTCAACTTGCTTGCCCGCCCTTCCATGATCCGCTTGCTCAACGCATACAATCCGGCAAAAGCTGGGGCTGCCGGCACGACGCCTAACAACGCCGCCGCTGCTGCCGGTAGCGCCGCGTTACTCACCATTGCCACGTAGGCAATGCTAAAGAGTGGCACACTCATCGCCGCCCAAATAATATTGGCCAGCGTGAGCAGCAGAAACTCGTCGAACAGATCGCGTAGCGCCCCCCACAGCACGCGGAAGGGCGCGGTTAGGGCGGATGGGTTGAGGGAGCGCTGTTGGTTCATTACCCTTCTATTATACTACTGTTTTAATTCGATCACTACAAAACCATCAATCTCTCGCACCACAGATGCAGTAGTTGTATTGTTTAACCATGTGGTGACAACCGGCCACTCTACAGCATGGCGTCCATCAAACCGCTCTCGCTCAAGAATCAGATACTGAATGCCGAGCGCGCGCAGTGAGGCAACCGAAGAATCGCTCGGAAAATTGCCGAAGAGATCGGTGAATGCGCGGAACGATGGATCTACGTGTTCAGGATGCAAAAACGCAAAAGTAGGTTTATGATGGGTCAAACGGCCAAACAGAATAAAATAATTTGCTGTATCGTTCACTATTGGCCAAAAACCGACAGCGCCAGTAAATGACTGCTCGGCTAACCAATGATCGATTGGCCGCGGCTCAAGCTGCGCGTGCTCAAGCCGTCCCGGCAAGAAATCCACAATCACGAGAATAATCACTAGTCCGGCAATCAAGAAGTAGTATGACTTCTTCTTAACGGTCTGCAAGAGAGAAGCTACGCCAATACCTGCCAACAGCGAGATAAACAAAATGGTGACGATGCCAAACCGTGACCAAATGCGCATTAGGTTGATACCGGGCAACTGGTGCAAATAATAGGCTGGCAGCCAGAACGGGCGTTCTGGTTGTACCGGCACATTTCCAGTATGCAGGTCAGTACCTAGCGCCAGCATAGCAGCCGTGACAGCCGTGCCTACCCAAACTAGACTGCGATCAAACCGGTGAATTGCCATCAGCGCGAGCAATCCACTGACAATGCCGAGATACAGCGTTTTTTCCACCCACAGTGTCTCTGGGCGAAGCTGCTCGATCACGCTTCCCCAGATCGGATGCAGATGGGATGGCACGACAAAGTTCATGGGGCTAGCCGACCACATCCGGGTAGAGCTGGTTGAGTATGCTCGGTATACCCCTGAACTGGCTGTCAATAAGTGTGGCATTGCTGCTATGCTAGCTCCCACAAACACTGCCACTGCGCTAGACCACACGCCTGAAGCTAAGCGCACTCGCCGCACGAACATGGTCAGAACAGCGTATGTCATCCCGCAGCATAACCCAATGACGAGGTAATATTGCGATGCAGTGCCGAGCAAGAAGGTTGCGCCACTCAGTAGGATGAGCGTTTTCAGGGCCGGACGTTCACGTATGGCATTGTCGAGCGCCCAAAAGAAGAGCGGAAATGGGTATGTGCTCACTAAGTTTGCATGGCCATAACTGTGGGCGAGTCGGTAGGGCGATAGCATGAACGACAATCCGGCGACCAATCCGGCAGCGCGGCTATTACTAAGTTGGCGAACCCACAGATAAGCAAACAATCCTGAAAGGACATTAGTCAAGAAGAGATGGGCATTGTATCCAAACGTGGGGCCGAACATCCATGTTAGGGGCGCAACCAAGATATACCCCGCATATGGGATGTCGCCTGCCATGAGTTGCAAACCATAGGGCGGGTTAATTTTCGGGTCAAGAAATGGTGAGTGAAAGGTTCGTAGGGCTTCGGCTATCCAGCCGGCTTCGTAGGTGTAGAGCACATTATCCCCTAGCCAACCAATCACTGTAGTTGTGGGCGCAAGGATGACAGGATAAATCATCAGGAGTGCGGCGCTGAGTAGTATCCCAATCGGCAGCCAATCTAAACAGCGTTGATTGAGTAGATTGCTGGAGTTCATACGTTCGTTGCGCTTCATTGTTCTATAAAGAAAGGTTTGAACATAAATAATTTCTTTATAATAAGTTTGCTAAAATAAGTGGCAAACCGCATAGCAAAACACGTAAAATATGCACGTATCTGAGATATAAAATAGATTGTTGATCTATACTTTTGTAGACAATGTCGGCTCACTCTGCGCTACGGCGCGTCTTCGGCCCAAAGCACAACGACTCGCCGATCATCAAGCGCAAACAATCCATGATCAAACGGCGCTTCGCTCAGCGAACGCCAGCCAATCACCTCATTGCCCTGCACATCGTAAACCGCGAAGTCGCCGCTCACTGTACCGTTGGTAAAATAGCGCGCCCGCGACCCTAGCAGCGCCAGCACCCGTCCGGCCAATTCGGTTGCCTGCGCCGCCGGCACGATCTCGTCGGGGTAGGCAAGATCGTGGGCAATGATGTGGGTTGCGATCTTGAGCGCAATCCGCCGCGGCACCTCGATCCAGTGCTGACCTAGCGGATAAAAATCGAGTTCGCGCGCCGCAGCATCGAGTGCCTCATAAGGCGTTTGCGGCGGTCGCGTGAGCCGAAACGCCGCGCCGGTGAGCGGATAGCTCTGCGCGCGCGCTGTTTCGATTGCTACCCACAAGCCTTCAATAGCCGGATCAGTTTCGGGGAGCAGCAGCGGTTCAGTCATAATGCCTCGCTCATGCGACTTAGTAATGGCTCTATCATAACAAATTTAGCCGCGCGCCTCGCATCTATGCGCTGGTAGTCGCAATCTGAAAACAACATTTGCTTATACAGGCACTACTCACTTTTTAGCGCGCGGCAGTTTCACCGCCGCATTCCATATTTGGCCTAGGCTAGGTGGCTGGTTCCTGACTTAGCGTATCCACGCAGCACAGAGTCCTGACAGTGGTATGATGAACAACATAGTGAGAGCGCGCCGGCGATAGACGGCGCACAGACAGGAGATGTTGCCTCATGAACGAACCCGTGACAACTACCATCGACCAGTTGTGCGCCAACGCCATCCGCGCGCTGGCGATCGATGCGGTTCAGCAAGCCAACAGTGGCCATCCCGGCATGCCGCTTGGTATGGCCGATGCCGCGTATGTGCTCTGGACTCGCTTTCTCAAGCATAACCCATCAGATCCACACTGGCCCAACCGCGACCGCTTCGTATTATCTGCCGGGCATGGCTCGATGTTGCTCTATGCGCTGTTGCATTTAACCGGCTACGATCTGTCATTAGAAGATTTGAAGCAGTTTCGGCAATGGGGCAGCCGCACTCCCGGCCATCCCGAATACCACGAGACGCCGGGAGTCGAGATGACGACCGGCCCGCTTGGGCAAGGGATCGCTACTGCGGTTGGGATGGCGATTGCCGAGCGTTGGTTGGCGACCAAGTTTAACCGGGTTGGGTTTCCGGTAGTTGACCACTATACCTATGTTATTGCCAGCGATGGCGATCTGATGGAGGGCATCTCGCACGAAGCGGCTAGTTTGGCCGGCCATTTGCGTTTGGGCAAGTTGATCGTGCTTTACGACAGCAACGACATCTCGTTGGTCGGGCCGACCAAGCTGGCGTGGAGCGAGAATGTGGCCGAGCGGTTTGCTGCTTATGGTTGGCAAGTACTGTACGCTGATGGCCACAATATGTCGTCCGTGGCGCTTGCGCTGGCTGAAGCTATTGCTGACGGCGAACGGCCATCGCTGATCATTACCCGTACCGTGATCGGCTATGCCAGCCCGCGCGCCGGCAGCCACAAAGCCCACGGCGAACCGTTGGGGGCCGAAGGGGTGCGCTTGACCAAAGCGGCGCTTGGTTGGCCACAAGAACCGGCCTTCTACGTTCCCAATGAAGTCTACGAACACATGCAACTGGCGGTTGAGGTTGGCGAGGTGCGCCAACGGGAATGGGAGGCGATGCTGCGCCGGTATCGGGCCTCGTACCCCGATCTGGCTGCCGAATGGGATCTGCTGCAAGCAGGCGGCTTGCCTGATGGTTGGGAAACGGCGTTGCCGGTCTTTGCTCCCGATCCGAAGGCCAAGGGAACGCGCACCGCTTCCGGCGCGGTCTTACAGGCGCTGGCGCCGATTGTGCCCGGTTTGCTTGGCGGTTCGGCTGATCTGCATACCTCGGATTTCACCTATCTAGAGGGGTTAGGCTCGATTAGCGGTGAGAAGTTCAGCGCGCGCAATCTGCATTTCGGTGTGCGCGAGCATGCTATGGGTGCGATCCTTAATGGCATGTCACTGCATGGTGGCATCATTCCCTACGGCGGCACCTTCCTTGTGTTTAGCGACTACATGCGCCCAGCCATCCGGCTGGCCGCATTAATGGGGCTGCGCGTCATCTACGTCTTCACCCACGACAGCATTGGCGTTGGCGAAGATGGCCCCACTCACCAGCCGGTCGAGCATCTGGTCGCGCTGCGCGCCATCCCCAATCTATTCGTCGTGCGTCCGGGTGATGCCAACGAAGTGGCGATGGCATGGCGCTTGGCGCTCAAACGCACCGATGGCCCAACGGCTATCATCCTCTCGCGCCAGAATGTGCCGACGCTCGACCGCGCCCAGCTCGGCGCTGCCGATGGCGTACTGCGCGGCGGTTATGTGTTGCGCGCCGCCGATCCGGCTCAAGCCATCATCATCGCAACTGGCTCGGAAGTGGCGCTGGCTCTGGCTGCGGCTGACCAATTGGCGGCAGAGGGCATTGCGGCCCAAGTCGTCAGTATGCCCTGCCGCGAGCTATTCGATCAACAAGAGGTTGCCTATCGCGATTGTGTGTTGCCGCCATCAGTCAAGGCGCGGGTAGCGGTCGAGGCCGGACGTTCGCTCGGTTGGGAGCGTTATGTAGGTTGCGATGGCACTATCATCGGCGTGGATCGGTTCGGCGCTTCCGCACCTTTCCAGCGCATCTACGCTGAATTGGGGTTGACGGTTGAGCGGATTGTCGCCGCTGTAAAGGATCAGATCCAACGACACCAGTAATCGGGTCAGCGTAGTTGCGCCAGCGCGGAGCCGGTCTAGAGACCGGCTCCGCATAACTTTTTTGTCATCTTTTTGCTACTCGTTTATTCATCGCCGCCACATTCACAACTGTTATTCTCATACGTGAGCTTTCCGATCCCCTTCGTCACCAACGCTCACTCATAACTCATTGCCCATCATTACCATCTAGCACAAGGAGCAGCTATGCAACCATGGCGGTTTATGCTTGCTGTGCTGGCAATCGGCTTAGCGATAGCCAGCGTTCCAGTAGTGAGCAACGCGCGCACCTTGATCACACTGGAAACCGCAGCCGAGATCGCTCTGAACAGTGTTGTTGGCGAGAGCGATGAACGCATTAGTTCTGTTGCCCCCACTCTTGATGCTTTTGAGCCTGATGTGGCGTACAATCCGGTGACTAACCAGTATCTCGTTGTGTACGCTCGCCCTCGTGCCGGCGGCGGCGCTAATGAGTTCGAGATTTATGGCCAATTTGTTGATGCTGCTACCGGGGCTTTGGTGGCCCCTGCTGCGCCCGGCGCCGAAGTGAGCGGGACCGCTTTTCGCATCAGCCGCAATGGGAATGATCGATCCAATGATCCGTTTGATGCGTATAGCCCAGCCGTAAGCTACAGCGAGCGTGATAATGTCTTTTTAGTAGCATGGACGGCCGACAATACCAATCCACTCATCGACTGCAACAATCCTGATGCCGGCAGGGCCGGCTACCGCGCTGGCGGCGCGTTCGAGATTTATGTGCAAGTGGTGACGGCTAACGGCGATCTCTTGATCCGCGATGAGTGCGGGAGTCCGCAAGATGATCGCATTACCGAAATCAATGTGTTGTTCTACCAAAACAATTTCGAGAGCCGTAATCCAGATTGGGACGCCTTTTCGCCCGATGTGGCCTACAACAGCCGGAATGGTGAATTTCTGATCTGCTGGTCGGATGACCGGGCCAATAATGTTCTCTCGCAACCGTTTGCCGAGCAAGGTGGCGAGTTTGAAATTCGCTGCCAGCGCTTCTCGCTTGACCCGCATCCGAACCGGCGTTTTATTGGCCAGATTGGGCCAAACGACTTTCTCATCAGCCGGGCCGGGTTTACCACTACTGTGGTTAGTGAGCGTCCCAACTACGATGCGGTGACGCCAGCCATCGCCTACAACAGTGTTGACAATCAATGGTTCGTAGTCTGGTCGGCTGACAATAACGCCAGTGGGGTCGAAGACGGCGAGTTCGAGATTTACGGTCAGGTGCTCGCCGCCGATGGCACGCAGGCCCATCTCTTGCCCGGCATCGGCGCGAACTATCGCGATGACCACCGGATTAGCCAAGTCGGTGAGAATACGGGGTGTGCTAATTCCAATTGCGATGCTTACCGCCCGGTTGTTGCGCACAATCCTGACCGCAATCAGTATCTAGTAGCATGGTTTGGCGATAACACCAATGGCTTTGAAGAGGTATATGCCAGTCTCCGGCAACCAACTGGTTCTGGCACGAATGTAAGTGGGCAGCAAGTGAGTTTTAGCTCCCGCGGCACTGATAATCGTCTCAAGGGCCTCGATGTTGATGTGGTCTACGATGCCTTTAGCCGTGAATGGCTCATCGTTTGGCGTGGCGATCCAGCGGTGAACGACCGCTTCGAGATTTACGGCCAGCGTTTCAACGCCGATACTGATGGTAGCGCGCCATTAGCGCAGGTTGGCGGCGGCAATTTTCTAATCGGTAGCACGCCTGCGCTCGCGCCGAGCGCGTTTCAGGCAAGCGCTAGTGGATTGGCGCGCCCTCTGCCGGCTGGGGAGACGGAAATAGCCGGCTCTACAACCTATAATCCGGTTAACTGGCATCGGGTTGCGCCACGGATTGCCGCTACCGGCGCCGGACGATTTATGACTGTCTGGGCCGGCTATCTCAATGGAGTAGCCGCTGATCGCCAATTTGAGGTCTTTAGCCGGCGCTTGAGCTTTGTGCCGCCGGCCGTCCAATCGGTTGAGCGAAGTGATGGCGTTTCCGTTACGCCATTGAATGATGGCGATCTGGTCAATGGAATTATTAACGATCTGCGGATAGCCTTTGCCGAACAATTGCGCAACGGTGATAATCC
>JANWYE010000410.1 GCA_025057175.1 Chloroflexus sp.
CCTCACGGGGATTTTGGTTTTTTGAACTAGCGAAAATGCTGGAGTTCGGCGGCGAGATCGTGTGGCTGCGTTTCAATCCCCTCACGGGGATTTTGGTTTTTTGAACCGTGGATGACAACAAACAGGCCATCCACATTCTGAACGGTTTCAATCCCCTCACGGGGATTTTGGTTTTTTGAACCAAATATGTTTGAAAGCGATCTTCAAGAATCATTGTCGTCAGTTTCAATCCCCTCACGGGGATTTTGGTTTTTTGAACGGATAGGCAGCACGCTCGTATATTTGGCTAGCGCTTTGTTTCAATCCCCTCACGGGGATTTTGGTTTTTTGAATGAACACTCGGTGGGTCGAAGTAGAGTTTGATGATGTCAAGTACGAGTTTCAATCCCCTCACGGGGATTTTGGTTTTTTGAATGGATTTTGGATGAGGTTTGGAGAGTGCAACGGCAAGGGCGCTGTTTCAATCCCCTCACGGGGATTTTGGTTTTTTGAATATTACAAGCAGTGCGACGCGCACTGTTGCGATCTTCTCGCTCGGTTTCAATCCCCTCACGGGGATTTTGGTTTTTTGAATGCAGGGTTGCAGCCGATGCGAACATACTTTACATCTTTGTTTCAATCCCCTCACGGGGATTTTGGTTTTTTGAATCGGCACAACATTCTTCGAAGGGCAAGCTTGCTCACCGAGGTTTCAATCCCCTCACGGGGATTTTGGTTTTTTGAATGCGCCGATACAGCGTGTCTGAAAAGGAGGAATATGTATCGTTTCAATCCCCTCACGGGGATTTTGGTTTTTTGAATGGCGGAGCCGACCGTGATTGTGGCCGCGTTAATCGCGGGTTTCAATCCCCTCACGGGGATTTTGGTTTTTTGAATGTAGGGCCGCGATTGCGTCGCGCGCCCGCAA
>JANWYE010000411.1 GCA_025057175.1 Chloroflexus sp.
TTTAATGTGCTCACGCCGGGAATGGTGCCGACCGATATGATCAACCAGTTTGAGACGGTTGGCCCCGGTGGCGAAGCAATCAAACAATTGCCGCGCGTCTTGCGGATCTTTGGCACTACTGCCGAAGAGACGGCTGAGTTAGCGTTGCGCATTGTGCGCGAGGGAAAAAACGGGCAAATTTTTGAGGTGATGCCGCGCCGCCGCGCGATTTGGCGGCTACTTAAGGCAGCGCTGCGGCGCGAAAAGTAAGTTTGGCCATGCTTTCACGTAGCGCCACACAATGATGTGGCGCTACCTTACTTCTGCAGCCATGCTACCACTGCCTCAGCCGGGAGTGGCCGGCCTATGTAGTACCCCTGAAACATATCACATCCCGCATTGAGCAAGACCCGGTGCTGCCCGGCAGTCTCAACCCCTTCGGCGACAATCTGCATCCCTAAATGGTGACCGAGGGAAATAATCGCATTCACGAGGTTTTGCTCTACCACTGCGTCAGCTTGATCGAGGTAGGCTACAAACGAGCGATCAATTTTCAGCACATTGATCGGCAAACGATGCAAGTAGGCCAGCGATGAATAGCCGGTGCCAAAGTCATCAATCGCCAACGTCACTCCCAACCGGCGCAGCTCGGTCAGTTGGCGGCGCAGATTATCAATCTGCCCCATTAACATACTCTCGGTCAGTTCGAGTTCAAGCCAACCTGAAGGCAAATCAGTCCGCGCTAACGTATCAGCCACCGTCTGCACAAAACTCGTCTGCGCAAACTGCAATGCCGACACATTCGCCGCCACTGGCACAATTGGCAAACCCTGTTGGCGCCATGCTTGCATCTGCCGCGCAATCTCGTGCAATACCCATGCCCCAATCGGAACAATCAAGCCTGTCTCTTCGGCAATCGGAAT
>JANWYE010000412.1 GCA_025057175.1 Chloroflexus sp.
GGCGTGACCGGGTTTGGGCGTGGGCAGAGCAATCTGCCTCGCACGACAATTGGCCCCGGCCCGGCCTTGACCTACTGGCGTACCCCTGAGATCACGATCGCCGGGCAAACGCTCTCCTATGCTGCGGCAGGGTTTGCTCCCGGCGAGCCGGTGGGGATTTGGTATAACCCGCCTGATGGCGCGCCGCCGGTGGCGGTGACAACGATGCGTGCCGATGGCGATGGCCGGGTGAGCGGGTCGCTGTCGCTGCAAGATGTGCCGGCTGGGGTCTTGACGTTGGTGCTGTTTAGCCATCATTCCCAGCAAACATTCGTGGGCGAGATTGACAACGAATGAACGAATGGGGAGGAACGAATGAACGAATGAAACGAATGAAACGAATGAATGGGAAGCGTGTTATTTGTCTTTGCGCGGGGGTGTAGCCTCCGCGCCCATTTTTGGTGTTGGGCGGGGGGATGGGCTGGTGAGTGGGAGATGGTTTGGCCGCGCGGTAGCGTAGCGCGCGGCCGCTACAGCGGATCGGAATGCCCGGTTGGGTGGGGGGCTGTGCAGGTTGCTCTGGCTGCGTTACCGGTTGTGCAGGCCGCTACAGCGGCTTGGAATGACGGGTTGGGTGGGGTTATGCTGCCAATACCCGCTCGTGGCCGAGGATTTGCCGCAGTTGGTCGACTAGCGTATCTGATAGTTCGATGGTGTGTTGCGATTGGAGCACCACCATGCCAACGCCGTTGGGTAAGTATAGGATTACGTGGTCGTTGCCGTGGCTGGCGCTGAGTAGGTTGTGGATGCGTTGCATCAGGGCAACGTCGGCGTCGAAGTCGTTGCTGCGCGGCAGGTAGATGCGTAGGTTGCGCGCCGGCGGCCCGTCGGCGCGGGCTGGTTCGGTGGTCTTGCTATGGC
>JANWYE010000413.1 GCA_025057175.1 Chloroflexus sp.
AGCCGCGAGCTAGCGCCATTAGCCGGCTACTATTCCGCCGTCCGCCTCGGCCCGCCGTGGTGGTTCTTCGATAGCGTGCAAGGCATGCGCCGCTACTTCGATCGTGTCATCGAAACTGCCGGCTTCTACAATACCGCCGGTTTCAACGACGACACCCGCGCCTTCTGTTCCATCCCGGCCCGCCACGATGTCTGGCGGCGGGTGAGCTGCGACTGGCTAGCCGGGCAGGTGGTTGAGGGGCTACTTGCCGAAGACGAAGCCGCTGAATTGGCCGGCGAGTTGGCGGTTGGCTTAGCGCGGCGAGCGTATCGAGTGGGGGAGCGCTGACAGGTAGAAGTGGTTCGTGCAATTTGCTCGTTGTGGCCCCCACCCCGGCCCTCCCCCGCTGGGGGAGGGGGAAGGCCCCCACCCCGGCCCTCCCCCGCTGGGGGAGGGGAGGCAATCTCCGGCGAGGGTGGGAGAGATGCGCTGCGGGGGGATGGTTCGCTAAAGCAGGAGATTGCTGCGGGCGCGTTGCGCCCTCGCTATGACAGAAGGCGCGACCGGCGTTCTCCATCCAAAGGAGGTTGAGGGAAAGGGAATCTTTCGCTATCATCCGAATCAATTGTGACGCCGTTATTGCCGAGCAAGGCGTAGCAGCTCATCGCTCAGGCGTCAGCAAGCTCACAATACGGCTAGCGAAAAGAGAATAACCTTACTACCCACCGTCTTGGACTAGGCAAGGAGAAACCATTGCTGCTCTACTATCTCGATTTGGCCGGCGTCGCTGTATTTGCCGCTAGCGGCGTGATTGCCGCGCGTGATCGCGGGCTTGATATGTTTGGCCTGCTTGTCGTGGCGGCAGTGACGGCGATTGGCGGCGGCACACTGCGCGATGTGTTGCTCGACCGGCACCCTAT
>JANWYE010000414.1 GCA_025057175.1 Chloroflexus sp.
CCGGTAGAGGGGGTGCAGTTTCACCCTGAGTCAATTATGACTGAGGGTGGGAAGCAGATGCTGGCCAATTTCTTGGCCGGCGTGCCGTCAGCCACGGTTAACGCTTGAGGGTAGGCAACACGGCGATATTTGCTCTGCTGTGCGCTCCCACTAGCTGGGCCAGAGCGCGCTATGGTGTTGTTGTGTTCCTGCGCCTGCGTACGAAACGCGAGTAAATGTCGTTTGCAGGCTGGCGAATGGCAAGACTGCCGGTTAGCCAGTTGGATCAGGGTTAGGCTACTTCCAGCACCTCTGGCGCTTGTGTTGGTCAGGCCATTGGCGGATGGGCCGGCGGCGCGATCTGATCCAGTTCGGCGTAGCCGGCCAATGCTTCGGCGCGCGATAAGCCGGCGGCGGCTAGCTCGTCGTCACTACGGGTGAGCAGCCGTTGATAGAATGAGCGCGCCGTCGCCAACCAGCGCAGCGGCTCGCGGCTCAACAATTCATGCACGATATCTTCGCCGCGCGTTAAATCTCCTTGCTGCTCGCACAGGGTGAGTAGGACGGCCAATGTGGGTGTGGGTACAATGTAATCGCGCAGCAATGCTAAGAGATCGGCGTAGGCTGGGGCGTAATCGGGCAGCGGTTCCGGCGCGGCCAATGCGCACTCGATCACCACTTGCAATGCCAGCAGGGCGCGGGTGGCGGCGGCATCAGCCTCCCCATCATCGCTGAGCAGGCGCGCCTCGGCGGCGAGCAGCGCAGCCAAGTAGGCGCCCTCGCTCCACCAGCCGTCGCTGTGGCTGTGAAACCGCACCAGCGCCAATAGCTGCCGATCACTCAGCGCTGCCACCTGTTCGCTGCCGACGCCAAGCCGGTCGCGGTAGGCATGGTCAATCGCGATCCGCGCCAACGGTGA
>JANWYE010000415.1 GCA_025057175.1 Chloroflexus sp.
TTTGGTTGCAGCAAGGGCACGCCGCTCAGATGCATAATATCGACCCGGTCAAAGCTCAGTTGGTAAATATCGGGCGCAATTTGATACTCAACTTCCAATTGTTGGCAACGCGCAGCTAATTCCGGTAAGCGGTCATAGTTCCAAAATGGCAGCGCAATAATCACCTGCTGAATCTGTTGCTGCTCAACCACCCGCTCGAGGTCGTCAAGATCACCGAGATGCTGAAACACGCGCGCCCGATTACCGGCGATGATCGGCTGTTCACTGAGATACCCGACGAGGGTATAACCAGCACCCGGCGATGCAGTGAGGGCGTGCATCACCAACTGCCCCAATCCAGTGCCGCCTACGACCAACACCCGTTCACGGCCCAAACCGCGCGACCAAAACCAGTGCCGGATCCCGATCAACAGCAACCGCCAACTGAGGAGTAGCCCAATGATCGTAACGGCGGCAAACGCAAAGATCAGCCGTGAGTAAAAGAATGGCCGGTAAAGAAAGACCACCACCATAACCAACGCAATCATAGTGATGACGCTGCCGGCAATTGCTTCAGCTTCATCGAGCAAGGTCATGCGCCGGCTAGCGCGGTAGAAACCGTGCATGATGAAGCGTAACCCCAGCAACACTTGCAGCATGAACACGATGGGTAAAAATGCGCTGAACGGCACTTGGTTTTCAATTGCCACTTCAGCAATAATCCGATCGAATGGCGGTGGCCAGATGACTTGATAACGGAGGGTATATGCGAGCACAAAACCGGCGAAAATGAGGAATTGATCAATGAGCAATAAACCAACCATCATCCAGCGTCGTTGCCGGCGCAACTGCTGGCGTGTGGTTGGGATGGTTCTCGCTTGTGCCGGTGGATGTTCTATCATGCGCAAGCCTACGTGC
>JANWYE010000416.1 GCA_025057175.1 Chloroflexus sp.
TGTTCTTATTCAAAAAACCAAAATCCCCGTGAGGGGATTGAAAGTGATCCAAACGCAAGTCAAACAGGCAGTTTTTTGCGATTCAAAAAACCAAAATCCCCGTGAGGGGATTGAAAGCAATCGCAGCCCGCCGGGCGTTCTGCGAATTTGGCGGGAGCATTCAAAAAACCAAAATCCCCGTGAGGGGATTGAAATGCGATGACTTCCGCCGCTTGCCGCGGCGAGAAGCCATTGATTCAAAAAACCAAAATCCCCGTGAGGGGATTGAAATCTGATTTCCGGCGGCAGGGCCGCGATAGCGGCCCTCTTTGATTCAAAAAACCAAAATCCCCGTGAGGGGATTGAAAGGCGACCAGGCTCAGCGCCACCATGATGAGGATCATCCCGTTCAAAAAACCAAAATCCCCGTGAGGGGATTGAAAGCGCGCAAGCGGCGCGCTAACACGCACCGGCCTTGACAGGTTCAAAAAACCAAAATCCCCGTGAGGGGATTGAAAGCCAGCCGCGCGCCCTCATCTATAGCAGCCCGGAGCGTCGTGGTTTCAAAAAACCAAAATCCCCGTGAGGGGATTGAAAGGGATCATGAGCTTTCTCCTTTCTGCGCCCCCGCCTACTTGGTTCAAAAAACCAAAATCCCCGTGAGGGGATTGAAACGGAGGACAGTTTGTTGTCCTCCATCAAGACGGAGTGATCACCTTCAAAAAACCAAAATCCCCGTGAGGGGATTGAAACCGTCACTTGAACTCAACGTGACGCGCCCCCAGCTTTGTGAACTTCAAAAAACCAAAATCCCCGTGAGGGGATTGAAACCCGCCCGCCGATCAACAATCGGTGAGCGGGCAAAAAAAACTTCAAAAAACCAAAATCCCCGTGAGGGGATTGAAACTCA
>JANWYE010000417.1 GCA_025057175.1 Chloroflexus sp.
TGAAACGCGCAGCAAGACCCACATGTCGAGCCATGAGTCGTCCTCATTCAAAAAACCAAAATCCCCGTGAGGGGATTGAAACTTCTGACATGTGAACAATCATATACTTCCTCCTTTGCTCAATATTCAAAAAACCAAAATCCCCGTGAGGGGATTGAAACGGTGTTAGCACCCGCGCTAGCCAGAACGCTTCATCTTCGTTATTCAAAAAACCAAAATCCCCGTGAGGGGATTGAAACATTAAATGGAGTAGCACCGATGAGCGAACCAACTTACATTCAAAAAACCAAAATCCCCGTGAGGGGATTGAAACCCAAATGCCGAGGCGTTTGTTCGCAATTTACGCCAGCTACCATTCAAAAAACCAAAATCCCCGTGAGGGGATTGAAACCTCATCCAAAAATCCCTTCCCTACCCCCTTGACAATCATTCAAAAAACCAAAATCCCCGTGAGGGGATTGAAACCACTAAGATTTCGAACGTACCGTACTGACTGGTACGAACGAGATTCAAAAAACCAAAATCCCCGTGAGGGGATTGAAACTACACGTCAACCCGCGCCAACCCACAATTCACGCAATAGATTCAAAAAACCAAAATCCCCGTGAGGGGATTGAAACCCGCGGCCAGTTTAGCATCCGGCTTTGGCCAGATGCTGATCAATTCAAAAAACCAAAATCCCCGTGAGGGGATTGAAACATAAGCACTGCAATTAATTCAAACGGCGCAGTATTACTGGATTCAAAAAACCAAAATCCCCGTGAGGGGATTGAAACGGAGTCGCGGGCGCTACGCCATCACGCCCCGCGAGGCCGATTCAAAAAACCAAAATCCCCGTGAGGGGATTGAAACCCGAGCGCTTCCGTCTTGTCATCTTTGGGCAA
>JANWYE010000418.1 GCA_025057175.1 Chloroflexus sp.
GGCCAGCACGTTGAGCACGCCGAGCAGCGCCGCCGGCAGGCGCACCGCGTATGGCGTCTGCCCGAAGAGTTCAATGCTGAACGAGAGCAGGTAGATGAAGAGCGGCTCGCGTCCGTTGTTGGCAGGGAAGTAGATGGGCCGCGCGCCGGCCAGCACGTCCAAAGCATCGAGGGCGTACCAGGCTTCGTCGCTGTACAGGCCGGGCGGCAGCGCCTCCAGCCGGTAGAGCCGCGCCCACGCGCCGAAGAGCAGGATAACAAGCAAGGCCACCCATTCTGCTCGGGCTTTATATCGTTCGATGAACCGGTGCAGCATGAAGTCGGCAGCGATTATACTTGCCGCCGATGCGCGTCCTCATGCTCTCCAAGGCTGTGGTGGTCGGCGCGTACCAGCGCAAGCTGGAGGAGCTGGCGTTGCTGGGCGTGGAGCTGACGGTGGCCGCGCCGCCTGAATGGCGCGATGAGCGCGGGACGCAGACCCTTGAGCGAGCGCACACGCGCGGCTACGACTTGGTCGAGACGCCCATCGCCCTCAACGGCAATTTTCATCTGCACTTCTACCCGCGCTTCGGTGAGCTGCTGCGGCGCACCAAACCCGACCTCGTCCACATTGACGAGGAGCCTTACAACCTCGCCACGTGGCTGGCGTTACGGCAGGCGCAGCGCGCCGGGGCGAAGGCCCTGTTCTTCTCGTGGCAGAACATCCTGCGCCGCTACCCACCGCCGTTCCGCTGGCTGGAGCGCGACGTGCTGGCGCGCGCCGATGGGGCCATCGCCGGCAACGCCGCCTGCGCCGAGGTCTGGCGGGCCAAAGGCTATCGCGGGCCGCTCTGGGTCATCCCGCAGTTCGGCGTGGATACGGAGCTGTTCAAGCCG
>JANWYE010000419.1 GCA_025057175.1 Chloroflexus sp.
TGACCAGCCGTCGTAGGATGGCCGTCTGTAAAGACGGCGAACATGCGGTTTCACTCCCCTCCCGGGGATTTTGGTTTTTTGCACCCGTTGCGCGCTTAGATCACTGGCTAGGGCCGTAAACCGGTTTCAATCCCCTCACGGGGATTTTGGTTTTTTGAACATAAAGGAGGTTAGCAATGAACGGTCAGGTTGTTCTGGTCAAGTTTCAATCCCCTCACGGGGATTTTGGTTTTTTGAACTGCTAGCGTTGCGCTTGCTAGCGTTGCGCTTGCTAGGTTTCAATCCCCTCACGGGGATTTTGGTTTTTTGAACGTACATTTTCCAAGCAAAGCAAGCCCGCCGGCGATTTTGCCGTTTCAATCCCCTCACGGGGATTTTGGTTTTTTGAACGCGAACTACTGAATCAGCGCCATTAGCTCCGCCCACTGTTCAGTTTCAATCCCCTCACGGGGATTTTGGTTTTTTGAACGAACATCTGGCCGATTTGCTCATTGACGGCGGTCACGTGGTTTCAATCCCCTCACGGGGATTTTGGTTTTTTGAACGGAAGATTATTTTTGTTTATTCGAAACGGTATACGAAGCGGAGTTTCAATCCCCTCACGGGGATTTTGGTTTTTTGAACTCTAGTAATCCGCAAAAACGGCAAAGATACCGAGTGGTGCCTGTTTCAATCCCCTCACGGGGATTTTGGTTTTTTGAACTCACAGGGCAGTGAATTGGGTAGACGCGGCAAAGAAGTAGTTTCAATCCCCTCACGGGGATTTTGGTTTTTTGAACGCACCTTTTCGCGATAGACCGGCGATGTTACCTACCGCAATCTTGTTTCAATACCCTCACTGGGATATTGGTTTGTAGAACTCATGGCCCCCACTA
>JANWYE010000041.1 GCA_025057175.1 Chloroflexus sp.
GGATGGCGAGAGCGATGCGTAGATGATAGTGGTTCAAATTGGCACCTCACGGTCAGCTTCATCGCCGGCAGATGATAGCCAGCAGCCAGATGGCGATGGATACTAAACGCAGTGGAACGGCTGGCTGCTCTCATGGTATGCCGAACGAAACTGTTGGCAAGGGGAATATTTCCGCCAGCCAATTATCACTTACGTCACTTCATGGCTTCATCGCAGTCATTGTAGCATGTTCAGCCAACCATCCCATTAATTCAGCGAAATACTGCTCGCGCACCGGCTTTGGTGACAGCGCCAAATCGTGCAAACCGCCTTCAATAGCGATCATAGTCACATCATCGCCCAACATTGGCCCATCGCGCCGCATATGAGCCACATCAAGCACAATATCAGCCCGCGTTATTTCAGGGCTGCCGGGAATTGGCCATACCGACCGCGCCGAGTGCAAGATCAAGATGGGGCAGCGAATGCCGAGACCGCGCCGCAGCCGGCGCTGGGCCAGCAAGATTGCCCGCGCCGTGCCAGCCCGCATCGGAATGCCGTTGACCGGCTTCCAGCGCTGGTCGAAATCCCATTCGCCGCCAGTGCCGCGGTAGATGGTCTCGCCGTACACCGATGAGAGTTTGCCGACAATCCGCGTGGGTTGCCAGCGACCGAGCAACATCACCAATGGGATGGATGCGCGCGTGCCGCGATCGATCATAAAGTCGAAAAAGGGGCTATTCAGCGCCAGCGCGCCGATCCGGTCGCGCCGGCGGCCTTCGGCGGCGTAGAGCGCGGTGACTAGCCCGCCCGCCGAGTGACCATGCAACACCAGCCATGGCCGGTTATGGGCAGCATCAATCACTGCAATCGCCGCATCAATAAATGGATAAAACTCGGCAATATCGCGGTAAAAACACGGAATCTGGCCGGGTTGGATAGCGCGTCCGTGACCGGGGAGGTCAATAGCGTAGAACGCATAGCCGTGAGCGCGAAAGGCATCGGCTACATGGGTTTGGAAAAAGTAGTCGGAATAGCCATGCACATACAGCACGGCCTTTCCTGTATCCGGCGGGGCGCACTGGCGGATTAAGACAGCATGGCCGCCATTTAAATCAAGCGACAATGTTTCAAAACCGGCGAGTGCGGTGTCGGGTGTCCACGGCTGTTGAGTAGTCGTTGATGAGATCATAGGGCTGGATACTAAAGCATCGCTTGGTCAGTATTCTAACAAAAGGGAAATGCTAGGTCAATGGGTAAAGAGTACGACCAGATAATAGACTACTGGCCCAGTGAAGAGAATACTGTCAATGCGATCAAGAATACCGCCGTGGCCGGGAATAATAAAACCCGAATCTTTCACTCCGACTTGGCGTTTGATCAGCGATTCGGCCAGATCGCCAAGCGGGCCAAAAATACCGGCAGCCACGCCAAGGATCACTGCTTCAAGCAGCGTAATCGGCAACCCCAACAGCGGCACACAGAAGAGGGCAGTGATGATTGCTGCCGCCATCCCGCCCCAGAAGCCTTCCCAACTCTTTTTCGGGCTAAGGATGGGAGCCATCTTGGTGCGGCCAAACGCGCGGCCAACAAAAAAGGCGCCGGTATCTTGCAGCCACGTGATCGCCAAGGTAAAGAAGACCCATGCTGCCCCGGGTGGAATATGGGCAAAAGCGAGCCACCCCGCTTGCAATGGCGTCTCAAGTTGGCGCAAGAGCAGATAACTACTTAAAAGACCGCCAACGTAATAGGCTCCGGCAAACGTCAGCGCCCAACTCAACAAACTCGTCTGGCGGTCGCGACGGGCAATTTCAGCGATGAGCGCGCCGATAACCGACACAAACACCACCACCAGTGCCAGATCGATTGGTGTAAGTGGTTGAAAAAAGGTGGCTGCGCAGATTAGCCAACCGATCGCAATTCCTTCTACGAGGCGCGGCGCATAACCGCCGTGGCGAAAAATAGCGAATAACTCACCAATGGCCAGCGCGATCGCAACCCCGGCCAGCAAAGCGGTCGTTGGCGGCCACCACACAGCAGCGATAATCAGTGGCAACAACACCACCACACTGGCAATGCGAGTAGCCAGCGTATTAGCTCGACTCGGGGAGCCCGCCGAAGCGGCGTTCGCGCCGTCCATAGTCAATGATCGCTTGATGTAGATGTTCTGGCCGAAAATCAGGCCAGAACACCGGCGTAAACCAGTATTCGCTATAGGCTGATTGCCAGATCAGAAAATTCGAGAGTCGCCGTTCGCCGCTAGTGCGAATGATCATGTCAGGATCGGGCAAGCCATGGGTTGACAAATGGGCGCTAATCACCTCATCAGTAATCTGATCGGCAGGGATGCCGCTGGCGACGATTGCGCGCACCGCATCGACAATATCGGCGCGGCCACCATAATTAAATGCGATCGCAAGGGTCAACCCAGTATTGTGGCGAGTCAAGTCGATCGCGTAGTTTACCTTCTCCCGCAGATGAGGGCTGAGGCCATCGAGCCGGCCAAGGTGGCGCAGATGGACATTCTGCGCGTGCAGATTCCGGATCTCGCGGTCAATGAACTCGCTCAATATCTGCATCAAGCCTTGCACTTCGAGCGATGGCCGGTTCCAATTTTCGGTTGAAAAGGCATACAGTGTGAGGACACGCACGCCCAGCCGGGCACATTCGGATACAATCGGGCGAATGTTTTCGGTGCCGGCGCGATGGCCGGCAAGGCGTGGCAGGCCGCGCTGTTGCGCCCAGCGCCCGTTGCCATCCATAATCACCGCGATATGTTGCGGAATTTTTGTGCCGGGCGGCACGCCATCCTGACTCATACGATAGCGCCTCTCAGCGACAGCGTTAGACCGCCATCACTTCCGCTTCTTTTTCCGCGCCGATCTGATCGAGTTCGCGGGTGCAGCGGTCGGTCAACTGCTGGATCCGCTCTTGGCCACGGTGCAATTCATCTTCGCTGATCAATTTCTCGGCTTCCAGCTTCTTGAGATCGTCAATTGCATCGCGGCGTTGATTACGCACCGAAATCTTCACTTCTTCCACTCGATGCCGCACCATCTTTACTAATTCGCGGCGGCGTTCTTCGGTCAGCGGCGGCACCGGCAAGCGGATGATCCGGCCATCGTTACTCGGGTTGAGGCCGAGATCCGATTGCTGGATCGCCTTCTCGATCGCTTTGATCATGCTAGCATCATAGGGCTGGATCACAATCATGCGCGCTTCGGGAACGCTAATGCTCGCAAGCTGATTGAGCGGCATCGTCGTGCCATAGGCTTCGACGTGCAGGTGCTCGACCAACGCTGCCGAGGCGCGTCCAGTGCGGATCGACGCCAGATGATGGCGCAACGCTTCGATGGCCTTCTTTAGATGCGCCTCATACTCGTTTATCACATCATTCAGCATTACGCGCCTCCTCGCTGACTACTCACAAGCGTGCCAACATGCTCTCCCATCACAATCCGTTCGATAGTGCCGGGTTCTAGCGCATTAAACACGATAATCGGCAAGTTATTATCCATACAGAAGGTCAAGGCCGTGCTATCCATCACGGTCAAGCCGCGATTAAGCGCATCGAGGTAGTGAATGTGGTCAAAGCGGGTGGCAGCCGGATTGCGGCGTGGATCATCATCGTAGACGCCATCAACCCCATTTTTTGCCATTAAGATCACTTCGGCATGGATCTCGGCGGCGCGTAGCGCTGCTGCCGAATCGGTAGTAAAGTAAGGGTTGCCTGTGCCAGCAGCGAGAATAATCACTCGCCCCTTTTCGAGATGGTGGGTGGCGCGGCGCCGAATGTACGGCTCGGCAACCTCATCCATCTTGATCGCGGTCATTGCGCGCGTGTCAAGCCCATGGCGCTCGAGCGCATCTTGCATGGCCAAGGCATTGATGATGGTGGCCAGCATGCCCATATAGTGCGATTGCGCCGCGTCCATGCCGCGTTCAATCGCGCGATGGCCGCGCCAGATGTTGCCGCCGCCAACCACTACCGCGATCTCGACCCCATGGCGGTGAACGCGGCCAATTTCTTGGGCGAGGAAATCGAGCATATCGTAGCTGATTACCTCGCCATCACTGCCTTTAATCTGTTCACCGCTCAGTTTAATTAAAATCCGGCGATATTTTGGCTGTTGCATGGAACTACTCGCAGCATAGCAGAGAACCGGGCGGTTTGCCAATATGCAAACCGCCCGATCTGGAGACTCATTAGGCGCCGACTTCGTAGCGCACGAACCGCCGGACGACAATATTTTCGCCGAGCTTGGCGATCGCCTCTTTGATCTTCTCTTCGATAGTGCGGGCCGGATCTTTGATGAACTTCTGCTCGAGCAGCACCGTCTCTTCAATGAAAGCTTGGCGCGACTGCCCGCTCTCGGCAATCATCTCGTCGGTCACTTCATTGGCGCTGATAAAGCGCGGGTTCAGCGCAACGATATGCTGGGCTAGATCATTGGCCAATTGACCAAACTCGGCAGTGCGAGCCACGAAGTCAGTCTCACAGCTCAGCTCGACCATCGCGGCAATGCGCGAGCCATAGTGGACGTACACGCCGATTAATCCCTCGTTCGCTTCGCGCGACGCCTTCTTGGCCGCAGCCTCGATCCCGCGCTCGCGCAGAATCTCAATCGCTTTGTTGATGTTGCCGCCGGTCTGCTCAAGAATATCCCGGCACTCTTTGATGCCAGCGCCGGTGCGTTCGCGCAGTTCCTTCACCAGTTCGATTGGTACTGCCACAGTCTTGCTCCCTCTGCCTATAAACCTCTATCAATGCCGTTGCTGGTAGTAGTTCGGATCGTGCGACGGAGGGGCGTGCGCCCCCCCGTGCAACATCGGTTTGCGCTATGGTGACCGGGTGCAGCGATATGTTGTGCCTTGAGCAACCGGTCAGGTGCGGGATGCGCCTATCGCCTCAAGTGTAAACCTGTTTGGGCGTCTTGGGCAAGTAGGGTTTGCAGTGCGTTGGCTTGCCCTTCACCCCTCTCTCTGCGAGCAGTAGAGAGGCGCAGCGTTATTTCAAATAATGGCATCCTCTTGCCACTGCCAAGGCGCTCCGCTCATCATCACTCTTGCGCCGCTTCACGCCGCCGCATCCCCTCGATAGCTGCATCGGCGATCTTGCCGGTCATCAACCGGATACCCCGGATTGCGTCGTCGTTGCAGGGAATGACATAATCGATCGGGTCGGGATCGCAGTTGGTATCAACCATCGCCACGATCGGAATCCCCTCTTTGGCTGCTTCGCGCACGGCCAGCTCTTCCTTGCGCGGATCGACGATAAACACCGCGCCGGGCAACCGTTCCATTCCCTTCAGACCGGCAAACACGCGATTAAGCCGGACGATCTTCTCTTCGAGTTTGGCAGCCTCGGCCTTGGTCAAGCGGTTAAACTCACCGCGATCGCGCCGCTCTTCCAGATCGCTGAGCAGCTTCAACCGGCGCTTAATAGTCGCGAAGTTGGTCAACGTGCCACCAAGCCAGCGGCGGTTGATGTAAAACTGACCGGCCCGCACTGCCTCTTCCATGATGGCCTCTTGGGCCTGCTTTTTCGTGCCAACGAAGAGGATCTTCTCGCCGCGCGCGGTCAGGTCTGAGATGAACTGATACGCCCGGCTGAGACCGGTGACCGTCTTTTGCAAGTCAATGATGTGGATCCCGTTGCGCGCAGTAAAGATATACTGCTTCATCTTCGGGTTCCAGCGGTTGGTGGGGTGCCCAAAATGGGCGCCAGCTTCCAGCAATTCGCGAATTGTGACGACGCGCGGCAATGTTTGTGTCATACCTTTCGTGCTCCTTCTTTGGTTGAAACCACCTCCACCCATCGTATCTCGCAGCCTACACCGGTTTAGGCCGGCAGGAGCGACTGCGCCGTAGGGTGTGCGTATTTGGCATTTTTCAATGCCGGCGAGCAGTATAGCATAAGGGAGCGCTTGCGGCAAGCGCCTGCGCTCTGAAGGCAGAACTGGGTATGGAATGCGACAGTTTAACTGCCGCATTCCATAGAAATAAAGGAGTGTAGCAGCCCGCTGCTTACAGTAGCGCCTTGAGCGCCTCAAGCGCAGCGTCGTAGTTAGGTTCTTGGCCGGCCACCGGCACATACTCGCTGTAGCGGATCACGCCATCGCCGTCTACAACGAACACCGCGCGCTGCTCGATACGGTAGGCCGGCACATAGGTGCCATACGCTGCGCCAAAACTCATATCGCGGTGATCCGAAAGCGTTATGATCGCATCGGCGTTGTTGGCGCCGCACCAACGCGCTTGCGCGAAGGGCAGATCGGCGCTGACAGTGATGAAATTGACTTGCCCGGCCAGCCGGGCCGCCTCTTCGTTGAAGCGCGTGGTCTGCTTGCTGCACACACCGGTGTCAAGCGAGGGGACAACGCTAATCACTAATGGCTTGCCGGCGAAATCGGCTAGCGTGACTTCCTGCATTTTGCTGTTGATCAGTTTGAAATCGGGCGCTTTGTCACCCGGCTTCAATTCGGGACCGACGACCGTTTGGGGGCCAAAGAAGACGAACGCTTCCGGGCGCTCGATGGTCATGGGTATGTCCTTTCTCTATCAAAGGAGGTTCCTGCATTGTGTAGTGTAGAATACAGAAGCAATGACTGTCAATATTTGCCCTCATCCCCTATCCCCTTCTCCCGCAAAGTGAGAGAAGGGGAACTTCTGGGTTAGCGCGAGAGGAGTTGCATACGTGCGCGCTCGCTGCTGCAAGCTCAGAGAGCAGGCGTCGTTAGTCAGCCGCAGCGGGGGCAGCGACCGGCGCGGGCCGGCTCCCGTTGGTGTAGTTGCGCAAGATCGGCACCTTGGCTGCGACCGCGCCGGTCATCAAAACACAGGCTAGCCCGCCTAGCGCGACCGAAAGTTGGGTGCCGAGCAGGCGCGCGGCAACGCCGGCCTCGATCTCGCCGAGTTGTGGCCCGCCGGCAAAAAAGAGCATATTGACCGCCACCATCCGCCCGCGCAGCTCATCGGGTGTTTCAAGGTTGCGGATGTTGCCGCGCACCACCATACTGACTGTGTCGGCAGCGCCGTTGATTGCCAGCATCAGCAGCGAGAGGCCGAAATGGGTGCTGATGCCGAAGATGGTGGTGCTGAGGCCATAGATTGCCACGGCCCATAGCAGCAGGGGGCCTTGCCGGTTGCCGGCGCCCCAAATCGAGCAGATCACGCTGGCAATCACTGCTCCCACTGACGGCGCGGCGTAGAGCAAGCCCAACCCTTGCGGGCCAACTTGCAAGATTGACTGGGCATAGATTGGCAACAAGGTAGTGGCGGCGCTAAAAAAGGTAGCGAGAAAATCGAGCAGCATCGTGCTCCAGATTAGTGGCGTGCGCCAGACGAAGCGCAAACCCTCGATGGCCGCGCGCAAACTAATGTCGCGCTTTTCTGCGGCCAATGGGCGCGGGCGCATCAGGAGCAAGGCGATAAGGATCGCCGTAAAACTCACCACATCAACCCAATAGACCAACCCCACCCCGCCGCGTTCGATCAGCAGACCGCCGATCGTCGGCCCAACAATGGTGGCCAGTTGCCATGCCACGATGTTGAGGCTCAGTGCGCCGGCCAGATGTTCGCGTGGCACTAGTGATGGGATCAGCGCTTGCCGGGCAGGCAGGCCAAGGGTATTGGCGGCGGCGGCCAAGGCAGTCACGGTGTAGATAACCCAGAGCGCGGCCAAGCCAAGGTTTGTGGTCAATGCCAACGCTAGCGAACAGAGCATCATTGCGATCTGCGCGCCGAGCATCAGGCGCCGGCGATCAATCGCGTCAGCCAGCACACCACTGCCGAGAGCGAGCAACACTAGTGGCACTAGCCGGGCTGCGCCAATTGCGCCCAATGCTAGCGGATCACCGCCAGAAAGCTCAAGAATGTGCCAGCTCACCGCCGCTCGCGTCATTTCGGTGCCGGTGAGCGAGACAAAATTGCCGAACCAGAGCAGGCGAAAATCACGGGAACGAAACGCGGCCAGTGGAATGTGGGTGGTCATAGGGTTGCTGATAAATGCAACTACGGTGTTGGCGAATGCTATTTACCGGTTGAGCGGATATTTGATCATACAGATAAGTATACCAGAGATTGTGGGGCGTGTGGCAGCAGAGGTGCTCAAGAGGGTAGATCGAGTATGTAATATTGTATGCAACTTGTGCCCTCATTCTTCGTTCCATGAATCACATGTTTCATTACCCAACGAGGAAGGAGAGGGCAAGATGAAGCGTCCATCATTCACGTCGATCATGGCCCTGTTGGCGTTGTTGATCAGCATTGCCAATACCTTCAACCAAACCGGGCACGCCCAAGGCGTGCCGCAGGCCAGCACCGGGAGCGCATTCACCTACCAAGGCCGGCTCGATAACAATGGCGCGCCGGCAAATGGCGCGTATGATTTCGAGTTTGCGTTGTTTAACGACGCCACAGCGGGAAGCCAAGTCGGCTCAACGATTTCGTTGTCCAATGTCAGTGTGGTGAATGGTGTCTTTACGGTGCAACTCGATTTCGGCAATCTATTTTGGCAACAGCAAACCCACCTCGAAGTGCGGGTGCGTTCGAGCGGCGCCGGCAGCTTTACAACCCTCACGCCGCGCCAGCCGGTGACCGCTGCGCCGGTGGCGAGCGCGTTGCCCGGCGTCTTCACCAATCAGTCGAACCAGTTTGTTGGGGTTGGGCGCAACACGAAAATCACCGGTAATGAAGTGTTTGGCATCAACGCCGATTTTGGCGTTAGCGGCAATTCCTATGGCGGGATGTATGTAAATACCGTCTCAGGGAATGGCCGTCCATTTTACGGTTACGCGACCGGTGGTGTGCCGCGAGCTTGGACAACGTTCAATCAGACCGACAGCGCATGGGAATTGCATGCTATCACGCGACGCCTGTTGCAAGTGCGCGAGAACAGCATTGCCCAGCCCAGTGATGCAAATGGATTGGTGAAAGCCGGTGTGGTAGCGACTTGTAGTTCGACCAGTCCAACGATTGTCAACAGTTTTGTGGCAATTGACGGCTCGCCGCCGCCAATATTGATTTCTTGGGATACTAGCAGTAACGCCTGCGAGATTGATTTTGGCTTCAACATTGTACAGCGTTACCACACTGCCACAGCGAATTCGCTCAATCCGCGGCTGGCCGTATGCCTTGCTGCGACTTCCACCAGCTTGTTATGCAAGCGGTTCCGGCTTGATGGCACACAGGAAAACGGTAACATTACCGTATTGATCTACTGAGTAGTGACAGCAACAGTTGTTATCAGTTCACAAGAGGGAAGGCGATGATAAGTCACAATATCGCGCGCGGGTGCATAATGATCGGGCTTGTGTTGGCGATAGTTGGATGGCTGCGTCCGCAGCCGGCAGCCGGACAGCGGTTTACTGTGACGCCAACCGCGACTGGCGGAAGTGGTTCGGTAGTAGCCGGCGGCGGCGGTTATAGTAGCGGCGGCGCGTTTGCGCTGCACGGCACGATTGGGCAGGCGGTGGCTGGGGTAGCGAGCGGTGGTAATTACACGTTGCACGCCGGTTTTTGGATTGATGGCAGGCGCTGGCCGGTGTATGTCCCGCTGGTGAGGAGGTGAAACGGGCAACGATTCGACGAACGAAGTTCAATATTTCATTCGTTTTTACCCATCCGGCTACTCGTTAACTTTCGCACCGCTTCGCGCAGCAACGCAGTGACGATGGCGGCGTCGCGTTGGCTGAGGGCGGCGCGGTTTATGATGGCGCGCAGGCGCTGACGGAGGGCGCGGCCATCACCGCTCTTAACGAAATTGGTGGCGGCGATCAGTTCGTCACACATAGCGGCGAGTCGGTCGAGCGCTGCGATGGTCGCGGGTGGTTCGGCAGGCGGCAGCGGCGGCGCGGGTGGCGGCGCGGCCTGTTGCAGTTCGTAAAGCGCCAGCAAGACCGCTTGGGCGAGATTAAGCGCAGGGTAGGCGGGATCGACCGGCAAGCCGATGATCTCGTGGCACAGGCTCAGTTCGGCGCGGCTGAGGCCGTTGCCTTCTGCGCCGAAGAGCAGCGCGACTGGACCGGCGCTCGCAGCGCGCTGGCGGGTTTCGGCGGCCCACTGCCGCACATCGTTGCGCCACGGCAAATGGGGGTGCGGGCGATCGCTCGTGCCGACCACATGGCGAATATCGGCCAACGCTGCAGCCAGATGAGGGTAGATGGCGAGCTGCGCCAGCACCGGTTCAGGGCGATGGGCGATCGCTGCAATAGCCGCATCATCGAACGGCGCTGGATCAACCAGCCGCAGATGGCGAAAACCGGTGTTGAGCATAGCCCGCACCACCGCCCCGATGTTGCGCGGGTCTTGCGGGCGATGGAGGATGACGATAATCTCGTTCATGGCATTGTATGTCGCCACCAAGTGCGCGGGGTAAGCATCTCGTTCATTGTATGTCGCCGCCGGATGCGCAGGCGATCCATGGGCAGCTCATTTCAAAATGTAATACGTTGCCCGCTTATCGCCAACCTTCAACAGCAACCCGCGCGTAACCAGATCGGACAGATCACGGCGGATTGTCTCGGCGCTAACATCAGGATGCATCTCTTGCAAATCGCGGTTCGTGATGCGTTGGTGTTCAACCACGAACAGCAAAGCCGCGATCTGGCGGTCATTGAGACCCATCCGCCGCCATGCCGTAGTATCAACGCCACCGGGCAGTTCTTCGGCGATCGGTTGGCCGGGCAACACGACCAGAAAGCCGGCTGCCGTCTCGCGGAAGGTCGCAGGGGGCAGACCAGCAGCGGCCAATTGGCGGAGCATACGGTCAATGCCATAGCCAAGGCGCTCAACTAGACCAAGATCGGCCAGCACCTGCACAATGGCCGGATTGCGCGAAAAGCGTTCAGCGCGGATGTTATCAAGCGTCACGTGGCCGGGCAGGCGGCCGGGCGAGTAGACTTCCAGCCGGTCGCTGAAGAGGGTTATGCGAATACCCTCGCCGCGAGCGGCATAATCGCGGTGGGCGACGGCATTGACCAACGCCTCGCGCACCGCGCCGGGCGGGAATTGAGTCCAATCTTCGCGTTCGAGGCCAATCATGCGCGACCCCTTACGCATGTGCTCATTCAACCAACGTTCGGCGCGGCGGATGGCCTCAGGCAGCGGGGCGCAAATATCCTCCCGCTCGAAGACATCGGCCGGCTCGCGCCCGCGATAGCGCACCAGCGTGATTTCGGCTTGTGGAAAGCGAGCAGCGACATCGCGCCCAAACAATAACAAGCCGGCATTAGTCGGAGCGCCCTCTATCAAGCAGCCGCGGCGAGTGAGGAGGGCCAGCGGATCATCGCCGGCGGGTGGGCCAACGCGACGGGCGTACGCAGCGATCAGATCAGGATCGAGTTCGGCCAAGGCGGCGCCGGGAGGGACTTGCCGTTCCCAGCCAAGATCGGCCCGCTCGCTAAACAGGCGGTGCAGGGCCGCTGGCGAGAGCGGTTGGTTACTCGCGCCCTCACGGCGCAGATAACGGCCATTAACAGCGTAGACGTAGGGCAAACCTGCCGGCACTTCCACCACTAACACCGGCATATCGTGATAGACAACCACCTGTGGTAGTGGGATAATCAGCGGTGGGGTACACGAAAGTGCTGCTGCCAACGCCAGCTCGGTCGCGGCGGGAGGATCGCGGAGGGGGGCGAGTTGGGCGCCGCGCCCGCCACTGATAATCAGCGCACCGCCGTGGGCATTGGCCAGCGCCGCCAATGACTCGGCGATCTCGTCGGGGCGTTGGCGATCGTTGGCAAACGCGAGGCGTGGCCCCGGTGGTTGGCCGGGCAAGGCGGCCAAGGGTGACATCTCCATGCAGACCTCCGCCACTGAGCGAACACCTGTGCTATTATAGCACTACTGATAGCCGGCTTGGCAAATGAATGGCACACGGATAAGCATGGATAACGGTGGATGGAGGCGGGTTTCTTGCGTAAGTGAACAACAATGTAATGGGACGTAGGTAAAATGGCGATGGATAGGCGCGGATTTTTTGCGCAAACGGACAACTAGACTGAGTTATTTCGTTTACAGAAAAGCAATGACTTGCCGATCTATTTGCCCATAGCTGCCGAGCAGAAACAGGAGCACCAATGTTTCACCTTGCCCGCGCAACTGGCGCTCTGCTTTTACTTGTGGCGCTGATTGCTCTCTTGTCGTTGATTCCCCTGCCGATTCCGGTTGTTACTGATTTCATCACGCTATATGTGCCTACAGTCGGCCTAACGAGGGGCATCGGATTGTATGACTATGCTGGACAATTTGCAATAGCACAGCAGCTCTTTGGCCCTATTTTTGATACCGTCAAGTATCCTCATTATGTGTATCCGCCTTGGTTTGCGTATAGCCTCTTCTTCCTTGGATGGTTAACGCCGGAACACGCTGCCCGGGTATGGTTTTGGATGAATATGGGCATGCTTGCCGGCAGTGTGATACTCATCACGCAATCATGGTCTGCCAAATGGCGTGTGATAGCCTTTGCCACAATGATCCTATCACCGGCTGTCATTAGCATTGTCATTGTAGGCCAATTTACCGCGCCGATCTTGTTCGGCATTGCTATCATCTTGTATGCCGCTACACGCCAATCTGCCGGTTTATTTGTGGTCGGGATGCTCTTGTTGACATTAAAGCCGCACGCCGGTTTGTTGCCATTTGTGGCAGCAGGCGGATGGCTGGTAATCCGGCGGACGAGGTGGCAGCAACGAGCGCTAATGGGGGTAGCAGGAGCGCTCATTGCCCTGCTCGCCGGCGTTACGCTAGCCTATCCGCAGTGGTTGAGCGATTATCTGGCTATGCTAGCAATGTTTCGCAATCTGCCCGACTTTGGCGTGTGTGATAATTGTTCGGGCGGATCGATCTTAGCCGTGCGTGTCTTCCTCGGTTATCCATTCATTTCTACGGCACTCTACGGCGGCTTGGTCGTTGGGCTGCTGGCAGCGATCTGGTTCCTCTGGGCAACATCATTCTCTTTTAGTATCGATCTCGCCTTATATTGGTCGATGTTAGTGGCTTGCCTCGCAATTCCGTATTTTAACAACTACGATCACATCTTCTCACTCTTGCCATTCTTGTGGTTGTTAAAGAACAGCCATCGCCGGCTAGAGTATTGGATGTTAGGGATGGCCTTCTTTTTGCCGTGGGTGGGTGTGGTGGCGCAAGATCGCCAATATTTCGCGGCTGGACTGGTAGGGCAGGCGTTCATTCTGTTCATTCTCATGGCGATTCGGCTGCGAAACCATCATCGCGCAACCGAGATGCCGGTTGTCCGAGCTTAATAGTATGCCATCGGCTCGCGCGCACGATCTCATCACGGTGCTCAGCGGCGCGGCGCTTACGCCGCTGGCGTATCGTTTCTATCTCGACCACATCCAGCTTGAACCCAACACAGCGCTCACGTGCAGTCTCTGGTTGGGCGGAGCGCATCTGGTATCTGGGATCATGTTCTCGCCCGATCTCGACATCGACTCGGCGATTGATAATCGCTGGGGAATCTTTTTTTGGATCTGGCGACCCTATATGTGGCTCATCCCGCACCGCGCCTTCTGGAGCCACAGTCTGATCATTTCTCCCCTCTTGCGCCTCGGCTACTTCGCGGCGGTTGTGTACGGACTGGCGTGGATGGTGGTCTGGTTACTTGGGCAACTCGGCTTCACTCCCCCGGCTTACCATCGTGAATTGGCAGCGTGGGTAGCAGGATTGGTGACGGCGCATCCCACCCAAACTTGGGCGTTCGTCATCGGTTTCTGCACCGGTAGCGCCGCCCACACAGTTGCCGACTGGCTGGTTACGAAAGGTAACTGGTTGCTCGGCAGCTATGGCCGGCGGCTACGGCGGCGCTATCGCAACCACGATCAATGGATACCCCGTCACGAACGGCAGCGCTGGTGAACTTTTTGGCTGCTCGCTACGTCTGATCCAAGATAGAAAAACTTAGAAGGAATGACCTTGATTGAAGGGTTATGATTTGCGCAATATCGCGTGGCGAAGAGAAAGGAAGGGATCTCATGCGAATACAATCGGTTGACCGTTTTTTATTAGCCATTGCCGGTGGAGCGGTGGTCTTGGTCATCATCGCAGTAGTCGTGGTATTCACGCGCGCTGCACCAGCATACCGCACCGGTAATGAGCCGGGTGATGTGGCATTCAACTATATCTTGGCAGTGCAGCGCGGTGATTACGAACGGGCTTACAGCTATCTCTCGCCAACACTGCCCGGCTACCCGCGCAGCGTAGCAGATCTGCGCGAGCAGTTGTCGCGTGTCCAGAGTTACGATAGTGATACAAGTTACGAGGTTATCAAGACTGAGATTAGCGGTGATCGCGCGATCGTGACGGTGCGTGAAACCATTGCCTACCGTGGCGGCCTCTTCAGCAGTTCGCAATCAAGCAATACATTCACTATAGAGTTAACACAGACAGATGCCGGTTGGCAATTGACCAGCGGCTCCAATTGGCGGCTGTGGATGTGGTGCTGGGAGCAGAAGGAGGGCTGCTCATGAAGGTTGTACGGCGGTGGTATCTTTTCGTCAGCGCCACGATCGGCTTACAAGGCTTCGCATGGTCGCTCATCTGGCTGCTGTACGGTGTCTTCGTTGCATCTCATCAACCATCCATCAGCACAACTGCTTTCCAATTAGCAGCATTGGTGATCTGTCTGCCGGTTTGGCTGATTCACTGGTTATGGGGCGAGCGCTTGGCGCGCCGGGATCAAGATGAGCGAGCATCGGCGGTGCGCAAACTCTACCTCTATGGCAATCTGGCGGCATTTTTGATTCCGCTCATGTGGGCTGTCTACGATCTGCTCGACGCAGCACTGGCGCTCATTGCTGGTGCAAGCCGCACTGATCCGCAAGCGCAACTAGGGTATGGCGCCATTGCCTCGTTGGTGTTGGGGGCGCTCTTTGCCTACCATAGCGTGGTGGCGCGTAATGATGCTCATCAGGCGCCGCTGACCGGCGCAGGGGCGCTGGTGCGGCGGATCTACCTGTTGCTCGCCGCCGGCACTGGTTTGATCATCTTTGCCAATGGCATAATCGATGTGATTCGGCTCATTTTTGGTTCAGCCGATGGCAAGGCGATCGTCCAACTCTTTGCCAATGCCACCGTCAAGGTGTTTATCGGTCTGGTCGTCTGGCTGGGCCACTGGTGGCGGGCGCAGCGCCTCTTTGCCAGCGCCGATGAAGACGAGCGCGGCTCGGCGTTCCGCAAGTTCTATCTGTATCTAGTGATTGTGAGCGCCTCGTTAACGGCAATTACCACTGCGACCGGCTTGTTGGCCAGCATCTTTCGCGGTTGGTTGGGGTTGCCGGTTGAGGGTAGTCTGATTGACGCTCTAGCGCCGATGGTGGTCTGGGCAGTGGTTGCACTGTACCACGCTACTGTCTTGCAGGCTGACACGGCGGCGATTGCTGAAGGGCCACGGCAAGCTGGAGTCCGGCGGCTAGCGTGGTATCTGGTGGCGGCGATTGGTCAATTAGCCGCGCTGGTTGGGATGGGAGGCTTGCTCAGCGTGATCATTCGTGGGTTGGCCGGCGCAGATACGATTTCAGAACTGCGTGAGCCGCTGGCGTGGTTTGGCGCGCTTTTGGTCGTGGGCTTGCCGATATGGTTAGTGTGTTGGCGGCGTGTGCAACGCACTGCGACAACTGCGGGAGAGATCGGCGTCGCTGAGCGTGGCTCGCTGGTGCGAAGAATCTACCTTTTCGGCTTTTTGTTTATCGCCTCGTTAACGTTGCTTTCCACCTTGATCTACATCCTTTTCCGCTTGATTAGCATTGCGCTTGGCGAGCAGTTTAGCGGCAACCTGCTGGTCGATCTAGCGCAGGCGATCGCGTTTGGTTTGATAGCCGCGGGCGTGATAGTAACGCATGGCTTGGCACTGCGCGCTGACACCCGGGCGCGCGCGGCAGCCGAGCTGAGCCGGCAAGCGCAAGTGCGGGTGGCTGTGCTGGCTGAAGGCGAGCTAGCCGAGCGGATTGCCGTCGCGTTACGCCAGCAGTTCCCGCAATTAGCGCTCTCGATTGTGAGTCGTACCCCTGAAGCAGAAGCACATCTCGCCAATGCCGATCTCATTGTTGGCGCGTGGCAGCCGGCCAGCGATCCAAGTTGGCTCAACCGCTATCCGGCGCGCAAGTTACTGGTTCCGTTAGCCAGCAGCAATTGGGCATGGGTTGGGATAGAGCCGGCAGCGGTAGCAAACATTCCGGCGCAGCTCGCGCAGGCGGTGCGGCAGACACTGGCCGGTGAACCGTTGCGCCCACAGCGTGGTGTGGGCGCAGGGGCCATTGTAGGGGCTATTGTGGCGATCGTGTTGCTTATACTTGTGATTATTGGGCTAGTACAGGTCGCGCTATTTGCGTTTCTGTAGATGCATCTCATCAATGCACCGGTGGGGCTACACAGCCGTGTGGCCTTACCGGTGCGTTATCACTGCATCGGCATCTTCCGATTCAGCTTCCCGATCCAGCGCAATATCGGCCAGCGCCGCCGGATCGTTGCGCGGTTCGAGGTGGGTAAACACTGTGCTATTAGGCACCGCAGCGCGCACGGCTGCCTCAACCTGTTCGGCCATCGCGTGAGCTTGTTGAATGCTCCATGTGTCGGGCACCAATAAGTGAAACGAGATAAAGCGGCGCGCGCCGGATTGGCGCGTGCGCAGGGCATGGTAATCGCAGCCATGTTCGCCCAGATCGGCGAGCGCGTTGCGAATAGCCGCTAACTCATCATCCGGCAGCGCGGTATCCATCAATCCCAGCACGGCGCGACGCACCAGTTGCACGCCGGTCACGGTGATATTCACTGCCACGGCCAGCGCAATCAGCGGGTCAAGAATATACCAACCGGTCAGCGCCACCAGCCCAATCCCGGCCACCACGGCAACCGATGTCCAAACATCGGTCAAGAGATGCTGCCCATCTGCTTCGAGGGTGAGTGATTCGTGGCGGCGACCAGCGCGCAGCAGCACGAAGGCTACTGTACCATTAATGAGGGTGGCGATGCCAGCCACTGCCAGACCGGCAACCGTATGGTCAAGCGGCTGGGGCGCAAATAAGCGCTGGATGGCTGTCCAGCCAATTCCGCCAGCAGCCAAAATGATCAACATTCCTTCAATTGCGCCGGCAAAATACTCGGCCTTGCCGTGACCGTAAGCGTGGTCGTGATCGGCAGGGCGGGCAGCGATGGTCAACATCCAGAGCGCCATAACTGCCGCCGCAAGATTAGTAAGTGACTCCAGCGCGTCGGCTAGCAGACCGATCGAGTTGGTCAGCCAATAAGCGAACAGCTTGAGACTGATCGTCGCTGTTGCAGCGGCGATCGAGAGCCATGCGTAGCGAGTAAGGGTGTGTCGCTCGGTCACGTTGGTGCTCCGTCTGCATTTCCACTCATAAGCAAGGATAGCGGAAAAGCAGCGATTTTGGCAAGATCGCAGCCGATTCTTTGGGCTGCGTAAGAGGATGATTTTGTGATAACAAAATTTGGTCTGAGCAAGTTTGAGTATAATCGAGTGATTGGTGACAATCAACTACCGGAATGCTACGACAAGCTTATGGAGGAGGGCGTGTTTAGACCAGCGCGAGAAGCCATGCGATGGCCGGTTAAACCAACGTTTGTTGCTTTAGTTACCATTATCGTAATTGCCTGCCTAGTACGGCTGTGGTTCTGGTACATCCAGGCCCGGTCGGGTGTAGTGCCACCGGGCGATCCTGAAGAGTACTATCGTGCCGCTGTGCATCTTTTGCATGGCACCTATCACGATACTGGCAAATGGTTACGGCCACCAGCGTATCCAGTGTTGTTTGCCGTATTACTTTGGTTAACAGGTATGAACGTCGCTATGGCGCAACTGTTGCAAGCGGTTGTATTTGGATTTGGTGTCATTATCTTTTTTTGGTTCGGCTTGCAACTTTTTGATCAAAAGGTAGGCATTGTAACAGCATTGTTGGCAGCGCTATTTGTGCCATTAGCTTCGTATGCAAGTTCACTTTATGCTGAGGTATGGTTTATTACGTTGCTGGTTGGCAGTCTTAGCTTGCTTGATCGCATGCGGCTAAGTGGAAGCTGGCGCGTTGCGTTTGGTGCGGGAATGGTCATAGGTTTGGCTGCTTTGGCTCGGGCCGTTGGCTTATACCTGATCCCGTTAGTGGCCTTGTGGTTACTTTGGCCGATCGTGCGCCAACGATCAAAAGCGGCTATTGCGCACGCTGTGTTGCTTGTGTTCGCTCTAGGGTGTGGCGCCGCGCTAGTGATTGGGCCTTGGGCAGTACGGAATTACATTGTGCATCACCGCTTGATCGTAAGCGACACTAATGGCGGAGTGAGCATGTGGTACGGTACTGTCCAAAGCGAAGCTGAGAAGGTAGCTGGAGAGCAAAGGTTGGCAGCAGTATCGAATCTAGCCGATCGCCAATCGCTGGCGTTACAAATGGCGCTGGATAATATTTTGGCCGATCCGCAGCGTTTTTTGATAAACATGCGATTCAAGATAGCATCGCTATATGGGTTACAAACGCGAAGCTATGCGGTTGGTGATGTGATTTCAATCGACTCAAGCGGCACGCCGGTGGTGCAAAATGCTGGGGAATATCGGTTAGAAGTAACATTGATCGCCGATTTGCAATATATTGCGATCACGCTACTCGCCATTGCAGGCTTTTGTCTTATGCCTCAGCCGGGACGGGGCGTGCCGGCACTTATGTGGATCGGATTAGCAACCTTGCTATCAGCAATCACTATTGGCCATCCGCGGTTGCGGGTCCCGATTGTAGCAGTGTTGCTTCCATTTGCAGCGTATACGCTCGTTCTGCTCGTAACGAATTGGCATCAAGTATGGCAGCGCTTGCGCTGGCGGCGGGGATTAGCGGCAATCATCGGTGCGCTCGTGTTTCTTGCCCTGATAGTGAGCCGGCAATATCTTCCATGGGCGGCAAGTCTATGGTCGGTCTTTTCTGGGCGGGCTGCGCTGGCCCAGCATGATTTCGCAGCCGCTGAACGCTGGTTACGGCAGGCGCACGATATACATCCGAGCAACCCATTACGCACTATGGATCTGGCCGATCTTTGGTTGGCGCAGGGCCAGATCGATAAGGCGCTAGCATTCTACCGTCAGGCAGCCATGATGGAGCATCGTAGCCTATATTCACAAGCAATGCGCGTATTGACGGCAAGGTATTTAAATCTTCCATTGGAGGCAGAGGCAGGATTGGCCGCAATTGATGACTATTGGCGGGTTGGAAATGATGTGTTTGAGTGGGCGTGGGAGGCTTGGCAGCAACCGATCGTGTCAAACCGGATTATTCCGGGTGATCCGCTGTCACTTGGCCTATATGCTGGTTTTGCGCCGAAGACGCCCGATCTTGATCAAGGCCTTTGGACGCTTGGTGCAGCGCGAATAAAAGTGCGTGGGACATGTGGCAATCTCGCAGTACGCTTTCAAGCTCCCGCTGGACGGATTGTGACCTTCAGCATTGACCAATTGAACCTCCGGCAGGATGTGGTAGCAACTGGAAAATTGCAGGAAGTTTCGCTTTCGTTGGCGGGTATGGCAGGTTGTGCATCGGCGCCGCCTGTCATACTACGCATCACTAGCCCAACGAGTTTGCTCGACATTGAACGAGCACCATGGTATACTGGAGCAGCGGTTCATGAAATCGTTACCTCGCCTTGAAATATACCGATGAAGATTTATACACGCACCGGCGATAGTGGGGAAACGGCGTTGTTTGGCGGGCCGCGGGTACGGAAAGACGTGCTGCGGGTGGAAGCCTACGGCACTGCTGATGAATGCAATTCGGCGCTTGGCGTGGCGCGGGCTGCCGGGGCTGATCCGGCGCTCGATGCGGTGTTGGCAGTGGTGCAGAACCAGTTATTTGTGGTGGGAGCCGATCTAGCTTCGCCAGAAGATTCGCCCTACATCCCGCGGGTAACTGCCGAGATGACGGCCTTCCTCGAAGCGCAGATCGATGCGATGGAAGCCGAGTTGGCGCCGCTCAAGCAGTTTATCCTGCCCGGCGGCACAATCGTTGCCGCACATTTGCATCTGGCCCGCACCATCTGCCGGCGCGCCGAGCGGGTAGTGGTCTCGCTCGCCGCCGAAGAGGCGATTAACCCTGAACTTGTGCCGTACCTCAACCGGTTGTCAGACTTTCTATTTGTGGCGGCGCGGATTGCCAATGCGCGGGCTGGCGTTGCCGACGTGCCGTGGCAAAAGCCGTAGCGGTAAATGGTGAAGTGCGGCAGCTGCCGGTCCATGGGTAGCGCGATAACTACCTTCGATGGTTATGGAGTGCGGCAGTAAAACTGCCGCACTCCATCATGGGGTATTCAACAATTGGGTTCACATCCAGCTCATCGCCCTGCTCGGCGGGCCGCTGGCCCGCGCTTCCGAAAATGTGCTGCGGCAGCTTGGCTGCCGCACTCCACATCCGGGGTGGCGATACCGATGGACACAATTACCGTGACAGCATCGCCGCGCATTTATGATGGCATTCCGAACAACTGGTTAAAAAACGCTGGATCGAAGTAATAAATCGCGCCACCGGCAACAGCGA
>JANWYE010000420.1 GCA_025057175.1 Chloroflexus sp.
ATCTGTCATTGCGCGGAGCGCGGAGCGCGACGAAGCAATCTCCTTCGGGCACGGACTGTACCCCCTCAGAGCTGGCTCCCGCTCTTGCCGGAGATTGCTTCGGGGGCGTACCGCCCCCGCGCAATGACAAGGGGGCATCTGTCATTGCGCGGAGCGCGCAGCGCGACGCAGCAATCTCCTTCAAGTACGGACTGCACCCCCTCAGCGGTTGCTCCCGCTTCCTCTCCTGTCATTGCGAGCCGCGCTGTGCGCGGCGAAGCAATCTCCTTCAAGCCCGGACTGCACCCCCTCAGAGCTGGCTTCCGCTCCTGCCGGAGATTGCTGCGGGGGCGTACCGCCCCCTCGCAATGACATAATGATTGCCACCTAAAGCTCTTGCTGAGATTGTGCAGTATGTGACGAAGCCGCAGCTTGGCTACGGGCCTGCGTTAGTTGTGTTTGGAGTTGGTTACGAATTTGCTCGGCAATTTCATCGGCCTTTTCCATGACAGTCAATAGTTGATCTCTTAAAGAGTTGTAGTCGTCTAACAGCTTTTTGTCAACATTCCCAAGACATACTTTCTGAGCAAGCCGAGCATAATCCTCTATCCTTTTTCTTTTCTGAGGGTCTTTCACGTATTTTTTCCACGACTTTGCCCCCTTTTCGGAGTTGCACCTCTTACAACACGGCACTAGATTGCCGATCACATGACCGTATCCACGAAACTTGCCATTCTCAACCAGACTCTCTAGATGATCCCATGTCTCTGCTGGTTGATCACAGTACACACACGTCAGATCTCTATCCGGATCTTGCCCAAGCAATCTCAATGCTTCATTAAGCTCCTCCTCGTTATATTCGTCAGCAGGCGCAATCGCTGAGGCGAAGG
>JANWYE010000421.1 GCA_025057175.1 Chloroflexus sp.
CCCAACACTACCTATGTGCCGCTCGATGCTGCGTTGGCGCAAGTAGCCACCGAGCTGGCCGCCGATCGCTTTCTGCGTGGCGCCGATGCTGTCTATGCCGCCGTCGCGCTGCGCTACGGCACAACGCTGGTCACGCTCGATGATGAGCATCATCGCCATCTAAGCGGAGTGCTCGCCGTGCAAATGCCATCTGCCGCGCTAGCCACGATTGTAGCCGAACCGTTCTGAGGTGTGGGATTGCCAAGGAGATTCGGCTGCGCGTAGGCAGAGGGGATATTCGCCAGAACGTGTCCTACACTGCGCTTGAGCGAGATAGCCGCACCGCTACGGCAGAAAGGGGAAGGAGGGGGCCATGCCCACCGCCCATTGTTGGTGCGAGGATAGGCAGACGCACAGTGTGGCTGTGTGCCCATGACCCAAAGCAATCTCCCGCTTGAGCGGAACAGCTTAGACTAACAAGGCGCTTTAGATCATGCAGATTGAGTTCGCCAAACGCACAACACGGTTGACCAACTCTTTTGAAGTTGAACGAGTTACCAAACGCTTTTACGAGGAGTTCAAGCAGCAACGCGAAGCCTTTCAGGCATGGGTGCGCGGTATTCCAGTGGAACATGATCGGCGTTGGTATGCCTCAGTCATATTACACCGGCTGCTGTTTGTCTCCTTCCTGCAAGCGAACGGTTTCTTAAACAACAACCCCGACTATCTCCGCGAACGGCTAGCGTGGAGCAAGGCTCACTTGGGGCCTGATCGTTACTATCGTGATGTCCTGCGCCTGCTCTTCTGGCAAGGCTTTGCTTGCGAACCGGCCCGGCGCAACCCGCGCGTGACGCAGATTCTGGGTTCCATCCCCTATCTGAA
>JANWYE010000422.1 GCA_025057175.1 Chloroflexus sp.
CCCAACACTACCTATGTGCCGCTCGATGCTGCGTTGGCGCAAGTAGCCACCGAGCTGGCCGCCGATCGCTTTCTGCGCGGCGCCGATGCTGTCTATGCCGCCGTCGCGTTGCGCTACGGCACAACGCTGGTTACGCTTGATGATGAGCATCATCGCCATCTAAGCGGAGTGCTCGCCGTGCAAATGCCATCTGCTGCGCTAGCAACGATTGTAGCCGAGCCGTTCTGAGGTGTGGGATTGCCTAGAGGATTCGGTTGCGCGTAGGCAGAGAGGGTATTCGCCAGAATGTATCCTATACTGCGCTTGAGCGAGATAGCCGCACCGCTACGGCAGAAAGGGGAAGGAGGTGGGCCATGCCCGCCGCCCATTGTTGGTGCAAGGATAGGCAGGCGCACAGCGTTGCTGTGTGCCTATGACCCAAAGCAATCTCCCGCTTGAGCGGAACAGGTTAGACTAACAAGGCGCTTTGGATCATGCAGGTTGAGATCGCTACCACAACACGGCTGACCAGCTCTCTTGACGTTGAACGAGTTACCAAACGTTTTTACGAGGAGTTCAAGCAGCAACGCGAAACCTTTCAGGCATGGGTGCGCGGTATTCCAGAGGAACGTGATCGGCGTTGGTATGCCTCAGTCATATTACACCGGCTGCTGTTTGCCTCCTTCCTGCAAGCGAACGGTTTCTTAAACAACAATCCCGACTATCTCCGCGAACGGCTAGTGTGGAGCAAGACTCACTTGGGGCCTGATCGTTACTATCGTGATGTCCTGCGCCTGCTCTTTTGGCAAGGCTTTGCTTGCGAACCGGCCCGGCGCAACCCGCGCGTGACGCAGATTCTGGGTTCCATCCCCTATCTGAA
>JANWYE010000423.1 GCA_025057175.1 Chloroflexus sp.
TGGGGGAAGATGCCACATCGAGGAGTTTTTTCCAAGTGCCGTGTCAATCCCCTCACGGGGATTTTGGTTTTTTGAAGGGCCAAAACCAGACACTAAGCTAATGGCAGCGCTAGAAGGTGTCAATCCCCTCACGGGGATTTTGGTTTTTTGAAGGGGTAGGAAAAATGCGAAGAGGCGAACGGATGTGCGGGGTTTCAATCCCCTCACGGGGATTTTGGTTTTTTGAAGTTGCAATAAAAAGACTCGGCGCTTCACGCTTGTCTTTTCAGTTTCAATCCCCTCACGGGGATTTTGGTTTTTTGAAGGTCATCTCAAACATTCTTGGCGCACGCGCTCGTGCTCCTGAGGTTTCAATCCCCTCACGGGGATTTTGGTTTTTTGAAGCCGTATCGAACTATTGCGTGTACGACGTTGGCGCTAGTGAAGTTTCAATCCCCTCACGGGGATTTTGGTTTTTTGAAGTGAACTGCTTTACCGTGAAGACTACGCTAGCGTAGTCTTCGCGTTTCAATCCCCTCACGGGGATTTTGGTTTTTTGAAGGCAAAATCGGCGACTTCACGGTCGCCGATCTTGGCGAGGTTTCAATCCCCTCACGGGGATTTTGGTTTTTTGAAGAAATCCGGGCCGCCGTAGGGTGGCCGTCTGTAAAGACGGTTTCAATCCCCTCACGGGGATTTTGGTTTTTTGAAGGGAGGGCAGATGTATTTGCAGTGTCTCGGAGGACAGTTTGTGTTTCAATCCCCTCACGGGGATTTTGGTTTTTTGAAGCTTGCTCGTCAGAAAGGAGCCGGCAGTGTAAACGGCTGGCGTTTCAATCCCCTCACGGGGATTTTGGTTTTTTGAAGCTATCATCG
>JANWYE010000424.1 GCA_025057175.1 Chloroflexus sp.
GGCCAATGACGAGACCGGCAGCAATGGCGATCAGGTAGATAAGGGCTTGGTAGCGTTCGAGGCGAGCAATGGTCATAATATGATGTTGTTGGCGAAGCGCAGCGATACATCTGGTATCATAACATCTAAATTGCCAAACAATAAAACGTGGCTGTTGGATTTGCTCATTGCGAACGCTAGCGAAGGCTTGCGCATGGGCATCGCGAGCAGTTCCCCACTCCCGATCTGTAGAGAGTGGGGAGAGGGGTGAGGGCGCTTCCCACTTCACCTCATGTCATTGCGAGGGTGCCGTGGGTACCCGAAGCAACACCATCCGCCCGCGCAAGCAAATCCGCGCGCGTGAGGATGACTGGGCTGACACGTTCTGTTGCGATCCCCTTCGCTACGATGTGTGAGAAGGGGCAAGGGAGTGAGGGCGCTACCTCCCACGCGCGGAAAATGGCCACGCCACCGTGGGTGGCGCGCACTGACAAAGGTTACGAGGTCGCTTGGAAATAGCACCACAAATAGTTCCCCGCTCCCCGCCTATGGGGAGAGGGACAGGGGAGAACCATTGTGACAGTTAATGAACAGTTTGATGCCGCTTCGCTGCAATGGCTGGTCGCGCCTGAACCACTAAGAGAATTGCTGCGCCGTTCATCGGCAATGCACCGCCATCTTTGCCCACGGCAGGTATTAGGCGCGCGGATGGGAATATACGCTGGCGAATTGTTGGGTTTGGCGCTACCGCAGACCAACAAACGCCTGTACGTGTTTGTGGAAACAGATGGCTGCTTTGCCGATGGCGTGAGTGTCGCGACCGGCTGCTGGCTGGGCCGGCGCACCATGCGCCTCGTTGATGAGGGTAAAGTCGC
>JANWYE010000425.1 GCA_025057175.1 Chloroflexus sp.
TTGCGCAATGTGCCTTTGGCGCGATACATCGCCATATCGGCGGCCCGCTGCAACGTGATCACATCGGTGCCATCAATTGGGTAAAGGCTCGCGCCAATACTGGCGCTAACAAAAATCTCATGCCCGTTGATGAAAAACGGATGTTCGAGCGCCTCTTGCAACCGGCGCGCAATCATAGTCACTTGTTGTGGCGAATCGATCTCCGGCAACGCGAGCAGAAACTCATCACCACCATGCCGGGCCAGCGTATCGGTCGCGCGCACGGACAGCTCAAACCGCCGTGCCACCTGTATCAGCAAGAGATCACCAATTGCGTGGCCGAGCGTGTCGTTGACCTGTTTGAACCGGTCAAGATCAATAAAGAGCACCGCGACCAGCGTGTTACTGCGACGCGCATGCTCAATAGCCTGCTGCAAGCGATCTTCAAACAATAGCCGGTTCGGCAAGCCGGTCAACGAATCGTGATGGGCTTGGTAGGCTAGTTTGTGCAAGGTTGTGTGCTGCTCCAGCGCAATCGTCGTCAACTGCTCAATGTGATCAATCAATTGTCGATCTTCCGGCGCTAGTGGCGCATCAGTGCGCCGGCAGAGCAGCAACCAGCTATCAGCCGGATCGCGGTTCGTGCGGAGAACAATAAGCCAACTGCGGTTTATAACATGCATTTGGATGAGCGACTGCATCGCCTGCCAGTGCAGCGAGTCATCCGCCAGTTCGCTGATCCGCTGATTACGATATGGCGATAAGGCAAGCAGTTCGCGCGCCCACTGATCCAAATGCGGCAAATCATCGTGCAACACTTGGCGGCTATAGCTGGCAAAGACCGCAGCCGAACGAATCACATACGCTGCGTAGAC
>JANWYE010000426.1 GCA_025057175.1 Chloroflexus sp.
CTCGGCATGCCGGTTATATGGGGTTTCAATCCCCTCACGGGGATTTTGGTTTTTTGAACTCTCATTGAAGCAGGAATTATGGAGTTGCCAGAGCCAGCGTTTCAATCCCCTCACGGGGATTTTGGTTTTTTGAACCGGCGATGCTTATGCCGCAAGTCATCAGCATTGATGAAGTTTCAATCCCCTCACGGGGATTTTGGTTTTTTGAACACAACGAAAAACGCGCTTCTGGACAATACCCGATGTGAGTTTCAATCCCCTCACGGGGATTTTGGTTTTTTGAACTTACGAGTGAATATTAAGTAAAAAAGACTTTTGCCCTATGTTTCAATCCCCTCACGGGGATTTTGGTTTTTTGAACGTACAGATTCGGGGCGAGTGGGTCAGGGTCAAAGACCTCTGAGTTTCAATCCCCTCACGGGGATTTTGGTTTTTTGAACGTACCAGTATGATGCAATTGGACTCGTTGTCAATTGTTCAGCGTTTCAATCCCCTCACGGGGATTTTGGTTTTTTGAACTCGCGAAGTGGCTGGCGGCGAAAGCCGCCAGTGGCGAGACGGTAGTTTCAATCCCCTCACGGGGATTTTGGTTTTTTGAACACTTATATCGTCTGTATCAAGGATGAAGGGAGCAAGCGGGTTTCAATCCCCTCACGGGGATTTTGGTTTTTTGAACTTACTTTACCCGCGCTAGCGCAATGCTAGCGCGGTTTTGTGTTTCAATCCCCTCACGGGGATTTTGGTTTTTTGAACGCGAACTAAGTCATTCTTGAATGAGTTTCAATAACTCTTCCGTTTCAATCCCCTAACGGGGATTTTGGTTTTTTGAACCTAGCGGCGAAGCACCCGAAGTC
>JANWYE010000427.1 GCA_025057175.1 Chloroflexus sp.
GGCCAATGACGAGACCGGCAGCAATGGCGATCAGGTAGATAAGGGCTTGGTAGCGTTCGAGGCGAGCAATGGTCATAGTATGATGTTGTTGACGAAGCGCAGCGATACATCTGGTATCATAACATCTAAATTGCCAAACAATAAAACGTGGCTGTTGTCTGCTCATTGTGAACGCTAGCGAAGGCTTGCGCATGGGCATCGCAAGCAGTTCCCCGCTCCCGATCTGTAGAGAGTGGTGAGGGGGGGTGAGGGCGCTTCCCACTTCACCCCATGTCATTGCGAGGGTGCCGTAGGCACCCAAAGCAACACCATCCGCCCGCGCAAGCTAATCCGCGCGCGTGGGGATAACTGGGCTGACACATTATGTTGCGATCCCCTTCGCCCATGATGTGGGAGAGGGGGCAAGGGAGTGAGGGCGCTACCTCCCACGCGGAAAATGACCGCGCTACCGCGGGTGGCGCGCACTGACAAAGACTACGAGGTTGCTTGGAAAAGCACTACAAATAGTTCCCCGCTCCCCGCCTACTGGGAGCAGGACAAGGGAGAACCATTGTGACGGTTAATGAACAGTTTGATGCCGCTTCGCTGCAATGGCTGATTGCGCCTGAACCACTAGGAGAATTGCTGCGCCGTTCATCGGCAATGCACCGCCATCTTTGCCCACGGCAGGTATTAGGCGCGCGAATGGGAATATACGCCGGCGAATTGTTGGGTTTGGCGCTGCCGCAGACCAACAAACGCCTGTACGTGTTTGTGGAAACAGATGGCTGCTTCGCCGATGGCGTGAGTGTCGCGACCGGCTGCTGGCTGGGCCGGCGCACCATGCGCCTCGTTGATGAGGGTAAAGTCGC
>JANWYE010000428.1 GCA_025057175.1 Chloroflexus sp.
AGTACGTATACTTACACGGGCTAGCCCCTCGTCACAGTTTCAATCCCCTCACGGGGATTTTGGTTTTTTGAATCGCACTTTCACGAACTTCGTCCACGGTAAGACACCGTGAAGTTTCAATCCCCTCACGGGGATTTTGGTTTTTTGAATGAAATCAATGAATCACCTGCGTAATACTTCTATTCAAGAGGTTTCAATCCCCTCACGGGGATTTTGGTTTTTTGAATTAGCAAATATGCGCGAACCGGATGGAAAAGCATCATGAGTTTCAATCCCCTCACGGGGATTTTGGTTTTTTGAATGCAAAGACTACGCTAGCGTAGTCTTCACTGTAAAGCAGTTCAGTCTCAATCCCCTCACGGGGATTTTGGTTTTTTGAATGCCCGCGCCCGGAAGACGGAAGGGGCAGAAACAAAGGAAGCGTTTCAATCCCCTCACGGGGATTTTGGTTTTTTGAACGCGAAGAAAGGCGTTATCCGGATCAAAAAGGTTGTCGGCGTTTCAATCCCCTCACGGGGATTTTGGTTTTTTGAACGAATCGGGGGCAGAAACAAAGGAAGTGAAGACAGCAAAAGGTTTCAATCCCCTCACGGGGATTTTGGTTTTTTGAACAGCAACGAATTCAGATCAGCTCGAAAAAATTCGGGCGACTATGTTTCAATCCCCTCACGGGGATTTTGGTTTTTTGAACGTGCTCTACCATGTCGTAGCAGAGCACTTCGCCGAGATCGGCGTTTCAATCCCCTCACGGGGATTTTGGTTTTTTGAACAACAGACTCAACGGTCTCACGAATCGCGAGGCAACGTTGGTTAGTTTCAATCCCCTCACGGGGATTTTGGTTTTTTGAAC
>JANWYE010000429.1 GCA_025057175.1 Chloroflexus sp.
GCCGATGGTGATGCCTGTCTTTGGCATGTGCGTTGGCAAACCCAACCCTGACCGGCCAGCAGCAATCAAGCCTCGCCTGCCGCAGGCCGCCGTCCTTCACCGTGAAGTGTACAATCCCGATCAGATTCCGCCAGCGGTTGAACAGTACAACGCCACTATGGCCGCTTTCTACGCTGCGCAGCGCATGAACGTCGAGGGTGATTGGGTGGATCACTCGGCGCGGCGAGTGGCTGGGCCGCAGAGCCTTTCGGGACGCGATGTGTTGCGCGAGGTCTTGCACCAGCTTGGATTTCGGTTGAAGTAACTCTATGTCGTCGGAGCGCATACGGATTCAGTGTCACTGGATACCTCATGCGCTCTCGCGTAATGGCAGAGAGGCATTGGCGATCACCCAATTGTTCTCGCGAGAAGGGAAGATTGCTTCGGGGGCTGCGCCCAACCCCCTCTTGTCATTGCGAGCCGCCGCAGGCGGCGAAGCAATCGCCTTCTTTCCGCCATTCGCCCCGTTGCCGCAAGGCACTCTTCCCGCTTGTGTAGGAGATTGCTTCGGGGGCGTGCCGCCCAACCCCCTCTTGTCATTGCGAGCCGCGCGGAGCGCGGCGAAGCAATCTCCTTCTGTCGCGCCAGTGGTGCGCTTACGGTGAGGCACTCTTCCCGCTTGTGCAGGGGATTGCTTCGGGCGCTGCGCCCCCTCGCAATGACAAAGGGGCGCGCCGCCCCGCGCAAGGACACAGGGGTACCGTTCTGTCATTGCGAGCTGCCGCAGGCGGCGAAGCAAGCTCCTTCTTTCCGCCATTCGCCCGGTTGCCGCAAGGCACTCTTCCCGCTTGTGTAGGAGATTGCCTCG
>JANWYE010000042.1:0-7504 GCA_025057175.1 Chloroflexus sp.
AATTGCTTGTAATGCTGTCGCTGGGATCGGGTATGGCAGCCAGATGATGTTCGCTGGCCGATTTGTCTTCATCTGCGTGAGCAACCACGGTTTGCCACTGGCCAGAATCATTTTCTGATGGGGGGCAAGAGCGTTAACAAACATTGTTAGATCGCGTCGCCTCCCCCAAAAAAGCGTAGCATTAATAACACAGATTAGGACGCGCTGATCGTCAAGATAATGCACCGCTAGCCGGGCATCAGCCGTGGCTAACACTGGCCATTGCCACGTATGCAGCAGCTCAATCAGTTCTGCGCGATGAGCGTTGTTGTGATCAAGAAGTAACGCAACGCCCCGACTCATGATATTGATGTCTCCATACACGTGTGCTAATTGGCGATGAATGAGGCATAGTATAGGCAACAATTGAAATTTGTGCAAATATGCACGAATATAGTATGTAGATGCATGTGCGATTTTTGAGCAGCTTTTTGGTGGTAATTTTATTCCGGCCACTCAACGCCTGAGCCGCATTGTCAAGGAGCATACTCCAATTGGCGCCAACAAGGGATCATCTAATGGAAATCCTCTCTACTGTCAGCCGTTGCCGGCGAGCGCGTTGACGGCAGGCTGGAATCCCCATCTGCTCGCGGTATGCAATAACAATATGGCGCTCACTCAATCGTTGGGATTGCGCGGCGTTGGTTCAGGCGCGATCAAGTCGGTGTAATGCTCGCGCCACCCCCAGCACCTGCGTATTGGCCAAAAATACACGGCGCCAGTTGCCGAATCTTCACCATTCTTACCAACAGAATGCGTATTTCTTTACAAAATGAGATATTATCTCTATAATTGCATATCATATAATAGGAGATAGCTTCTTAGGCAAAGGTTGATCAAGCAGGGGTGATTGCGCCGGCATGCTCTGCTGCCGGCTTGCCTTGAATCTCAGCTCTTGCGCTTCTGCTTCAGACAGCAAGGAGACGAGTTATGCGCTTCGTGTTTATGTGTATCGAAGCCAACAATGCTCCCGCCCTGCGCAAGGCGGCGGCGACGATTGAACGCGAACACGGCTTGCGATTAGCAATTGATTTCTTTACCCCGCCCGATATGCGCACCGCCGCTGATTGGGAACGGCTGGCCGCCGCGGTGGCGCGGGCCGATTTCGTCTTTGGCTCGATGCTGTTTGGCGAAGAGTATGTACGCCCGTTGAGCGAGATTCTTGCCGCCGCGCCATGCCCTGTCTGCATGATTATGAGCAGCCCCTCGCTGATCAAGCAGACTCGCATCGGCAAGTTCGATCTGCGCCCGAAGCCCGCCGCCGAGCAGAGCGCATTCCGCCAGTGGCTGAGTCAGTTTCAGCCTAAGCACGGCCACGGTGAGATCCAGCGCCAGATGTCGTTGGTGCGCGGCCTGAGCAAGATGCTGAAGTTTTTGCCCGGCAAGGCGCGCGATATTCATACCTACGTGATGGCCCATCAGTTTTGGGCGGCCAGCACACCCGAAAATCTGCGCCGGCTGTTGTTGATGTTGATCGAACGGTATGTGCCCGGCTATAAAGGCAAGCTGCCGGTGCTCGACCCGCAAGATATTCCTGAAATGGGCGCATTTCACCCCGATGCCCCAGAGCCGTTCGCCGATCTCGCCGCTTACCGCGCATGGCGGCGCAAGCAACGCCAGAAGCTTGCCGCCGGTACGGTTGGTTTGTTGACCATGCGCCCATTTGCGCTGTCGGGCAATAGCGCCCACCTTGATGCGTTGATCCGCGCCCTTGAAGCGCGCGGGATTGAGGCCCGCGCTGCTTATAGCCCAACGCTCGATATGCGCCCGACGGTCGAGCGGTTTTTCACCGACGCTGCCCGCGCTCGCCGCCACGAGCCACCGGCTGATGTTGATCTGATCGTCAATACGACCGGCTTTGCCCTCGTAGGTGGCCCGGCCAGCACCGACCCCGCCCAAGCGAGCGCGATGCTTGATCAGCTCGATACACCGATGCTTGACCTCTTCCCGCTCGTGTTTCAGCATATCGAGCAGTGGCGCAGCGACGATCGCGGGATTGCCCCCTTCCAACTGGCGCTGAATGTGTCGCTGCCTGAACTCGACGGCGCGACCGATCCACTGGTGATCGGCGGCATGCCACGCGGTCGCGAGGATGTTATCCCGCTGCCCGCCGAGATTGAGTTGGCTGCCGATCGGATTGCTTCTCGCTTGGCGCTGCGCCGCACGCCGCCCGCCGAGCGGCGAATTGCGATTACGCTGTTTAACTTCCCGCCCAATCTCGGCAATGCCGGCACCGCCGCCTATCTCGATGTCTTTGCCAGTGTCTTTCGCCTAATGCAGGAACTGCGCGCCGCCGGTTATACTGTCGAGCTGCCGCCAAGCGCCGATGATTTGCGCCGGTTGGTGGTTGAGGGAAATGCGCTGCTGCACGGCACCGACGGCAATGTCGCCGATTCGCTGCCGGTTGAAGAGTATCGCCGGCTCTTCCCTGATTATGTCGATATTGAGCCGTATTGGGGGCCGGCGCCCGGCCAGTTGCTCAGCGATGGCAAGCGGCTTCACATTCTCGGCCGCCGCTTCGGCAATGTGTTTGTCGGTTTGCAACCCAGCTTTGGCTACGAGCGTGATCCGATCCGGCTGTTGATGAGCAAGGATGCGGCCCCACATCACGGTTTCGCCGCCTATTATGTCTGGTTACGCAAGGTATTCAAGGCGCATGCGGTACTGCACTTCGGCACCCACGGCGCGCTTGAGTTTATGCCCGGCAAGCAAGCCGGTCTCAGCGCCCAGTGCTGGCCGCTGCGCCTGCTCGGCGGGTTGCCGAACTTTTACTACTATTGCGTCAACAATCCCAGCGAAGGCAGTATTGCTCGCCGGCGCGGCATGGCGACGTTGATCAGCTATCTGGTGCCGCCAGTGCAACAGGCCGGTCTCTATAAAGGGCTGCGCGCGCTGAAAGATAGTATTGACCGCTACCGCGCCCATCCCGATCCGGCGCTGATTGACGATTTGCGCGCGCAGGCCGAGGCGCTGAATATCGCGGCCAGCGGCGAGGGTGATGAGTATGTCGCGGCGCTGGGCCACGAGTTGTTGCAGGTTGAGCAGCGCATGATTCCGGTTGGCTTGCACGTGCTCGGCCAGCCGCCCCAAGCGAGCGAGCAGGTTGATGTGCTGAGCCTGATCGCTACCTTTACCCGCGTGCCGCGCGGCCATAACCAACCACCGCTTGAGCCGTTGCCGCACATCGTCGGCCGCGCCTTGGGGCTTGACTATGTCGCGTTGACGGGCCGTTTGCGCCATGACCCGGCAGCGCAAGCCCAGTATCGCCAGATCGAGGAGATCTGTCGCGCGGCGGTGACGGCGCTAGTTGAGCAGGGCGCCGGGCGCGCTGCTGATGAGGCGCTGGCTCGCTACGTCAAGATGCCGGCCGGCCAACTTACCCCACTGTGGGACTACCTGCTCGATATTCAGCGCCGCATGACCACCGAGCGCGAGATTAGCAGCCTCTTGCGCGCGCTCAACGGCGGCTACGTATTGCCCTCGGCAGGCAATGATGTGGTGCGCAACCCATCGGTGGTGCCCACCGGACGCAATATTCACGCCTTCGATCCATTCCATGTGCCATCCCCAGCCGCCGCCGCTGCCGGCATGGCTGTCGCCAACGAGCTGCTCGAGCGGGTGCGCGCCGAGCAGGGTGCTTACCCCGAAACGGTGGCCATGGTGCTCTGGGGTACCGATAACATCAAGACCGAAGGCGAAGGCATCGCGCAGGCACTGGCATTGGTCGGCGCGCGCGCCGTCGCCGACGAACTAGGCCGCATCACCACGGTCGAACTGATCCCGCTCGCCGAGCTAGGCCGCCCGCGCATTGATGTTGTGCTGACGGTAAGCGGCATTTTCCGCGATCTGTTTGCCGCGCAGGCTGCCCTGCTCGATCGCGCTATTCGCATGGCCGCCACCGCCGACGAACCGCTAACGCAAAACTTCGTGCGCGCCCACGCGCTGGCGCAGGCTGCTGAATTAGGCTTGAGCGTGGAAGCGGCAGCCACCCGCGTCTTCTCGAACGCCTCCGGCAGCTACGGCGCTAATGTTAACCATCTGGTCGAGAGTAGCACGTGGGAGGAAGACGGCCAACTAGCCGAAGCCTTCATCACCCGCAAGAGCTTTGCCTTCCAGCCCGGCGGTGAATGGAGCGAGGCGCGGGCCGTGATGGAAAAGGCGCTGGCGACGGTGAGCGTGACCTTCCAAAACGTCGATAGCGTCGAGAATGGAATTAGCGATATTGATCACTACTACGAATACCTTGGCGGCCTCACCAAGAGCGTCGAAAAGACACGCGGCGCGCGGCCTACGGCGCTGATGGGTGAAGTGGCCGAACTGGTGACGCCGGGAGCCAGCCGGGTTCGTTCGCTTGAGCAGATGGTGCGCATTGAGAGCCGGGCCAAGTTGCTCAACCCGAAATGGTATGAAGGCATGCTCAAGCACGGCTACGAAGGCGTGCATGAGATCGAGATCCGGGTCAGCAACACGTATGGTTGGAGCGCCACTGCGCAAGCGGTTGAGGGCTGGGTCTACCAAGGCGTCGCCGAAACCTACCTGCTCGATCCAGAAATGCGCGAGCGGCTGGCCAGCCTCAACCCGCACGCCACCGCCGGCATCGCCGGTCGCCTGCTGGAAGCGCACAATCGTGGCTTCTGGCAAGCCGATGAGGCGACGCTCGAACAGTTGCGCGAGATCTATGCCGACCTTGAAGATCGGCTAGAGGGGGTGCGGTAAACACCGGCTGCAAGGCATTGCCATCCGTCACTGAGCCGGCCCACGGGCCGGCTCTACTTGACACGCTGCCCGCCCTCTACTACACTGGCGGGGCATTGCATCGCAGAGCGCCAGAGTAAGGAGCGGCGCATGGCGCGGATCGTCGCAGTGATCAACCTCAAAGGCGGGATCGGCAAGACCACCACTGTCGTCAACCTCAGCGCGGGGCTGGCGCTGAAGGGCGCGCGGGTCTTGTTGATTGACATCGACGCCCAAGGCAATTTAGCGATGGCGCTCGGTGTGCGCGCGCGCCGCACCCTGTACGAAGCGATTGTCGAACACAAGCCACTAGCCGATCTGCGGATCAATGCGCGCCCCAACCTCGACCTTGTGGCCGCCGATGAGTCATTGTTGCTCGCCCAGCAAGCCATGGCCGGGCGCGCCGATTGGGTGCGCGTGCTTGAACAACTGGTGCGCCCGCTGCGTCCAGAATATGACTTTATCTTCTTTGATTGCGGCGGTTCGCTGACAGTGTTGAACCAGAATGCGTTGATGGCGGCCACTGAGGTCATTGTCCCCACAACGGTTGAACCCTTCTCGGTGCGCGGGCTAGAAAAGCTGATTGCCCAAATCGCGCGGGTAAAGGGCAGCACCAGCGTCGTGCGAGCGATCATTCCCACCATGGTTGATCCACGCATGAAGCAGTCCATCGAACTGCTCGCCCACCTCAACCGCACCTACGGCCGGTTAGTCATGCCGCCGGTGCGCGTCAATGTGCGCTTATCGGAAGCCGCGGCGGTGGGCAAGACGATCTACGAACACGACCCGCGTTCGCGGGGCGCGCTCGACTATGCACAGATCGTCGAACTGCTGAGCAAAGAGTGGCACTTTCAACCGGCGCGCCCGGCACCGCCAGTGCCGGCTCAGGCCCGGCCAGCAGGTCCCGCAGGTCGCGGCGAACCGATTGTCACCGGCGGCGGCGAAGTCCAAACCAACACGTGTCCCAACTGCGGGCACAGCCTTCAGCGCGCCACCGTAGCCGGCTACCGGATCACGTACTGCGCCAACTGCCGCTATCGCCGGCAAGAGTTAATCAACGGCGGCGGATAGCAGTGCGGATCAATGGCGTTGTCTATCTCACCCGCTCGATGGCGCCGGCTAAATCACTGTAGACACGCGACACTGGCAACTCTATCCCAAGGCTAACCATGGTCTGGGCAACTTCCGGGCGCACCCCCACTAATGCCACCTCTGCCCCCAGCAACCGCACACTCTGCACCAGTTGCACCAGCCCGGCGGCGACATCGGTATCAATCACCGGCACGCCGGTCACATCGAGGATCAGCCAGCGCGCGCGTTGCTGCTCAATCTGAGTTAACGCTTGCTGCTGGATCAAAGCCAACCGGTCGCGATCAATGGCGCCCACCAACGGCATTACTAGCGCCTGCTTGCCGACCGGCAATACCGGCACACTCAGATTACGGATCACGTCACGTTGGGAGATCACTTCGGCAAGGAGGCGATCCTGAGCGAGCGCACGCTCTTCGAGTTCAGCCATCGCCTCTTGCAAGGCTGCCGTTTGTGCCTCTACCCGCAAATCAAGATCAGCGTTGATCTGTTGCAGTTGGGCTGCCGTTTGCCGCGCCTGCTGCAACGCAGCCTGCAACCGGCGGTGAAGCGCATCGTTGCCAGCGCTTTGCACAAAACTAATCACCGCCAAAAAGCCGCATAAAATGCTGGATGTGGTCAAAAATTGGGGCAACGGCAGCGAAATCGTAGCCGGTTCGGCAACGATCGCTATGCCGATTAAGCTCAGCAAGACGACCAGCGTAACAACGGTTAAATCGCGAAGTCGTAAAATGGTGGCCGCTAGCACGACTGGCACCACCATAAACATTGCCACCGGACGATCAGGATTAACGAATGATGCCGTCGTCGTGCCAACGAGTGAGACGAGAATCGTAAGCCACCCGCCCAGATCGACCTGCCCGAGGCGCGTAATGGCAATGATCAAAACGTAGAGCAACGCACCTGATGCAGTTGCGATGAGAAGGGCGACGGCGTCTCTAAAATAAAACACAATTGACAGCGACACCAGCACATTGATAACAAGCAAGCCAAAGGCAATAATCACAACATTTCGCCCGCGCTGGCGCGCTTCTTCATCACGATGGCGGATGTCGAGCAGAGTGGATAATAAACGCTTCATAGACGGCAAAGGTTGTTTGCACAAACGATTATTCAGTGATTATAATAGATTAACCTTCCTTTGACAAAGCGCTATCCTCACATGCGGTTGCAACCCTCATATCACACTCTTCAACGACTAGCCGGTATGGTTACTACTCTTGGCGGTGGAGTGATGCTCAGTCGCATCCAGCGCCAGTCTTTCACCGTGCTCAATGGTCTGATTGTTATTGACGGGTTAAGTTGCCTTGTGCTGATTACGGCCGGCTTACTCGTGGTGAGCATACCAGCCCGCTGGCGGCGGCTAGGTCAACTGGCCGGGCTTGGCATTGCAGCGCTCAGCGGCCATCTGGCCGGGCTAGCCATCGGCTTGTTGGTTGCAATGGCCTTGAGCGAACGTTGGCGCACACGAAGCGCAGGGCTAATGCTCGCCGCCGGATATGCCTTGATCGGATTCACAGCCGCATCGTGGCGGTTGGCGGCGAGTGGTGATGGCTTGAACAGTCTCAGTTTCATTTTACTCTTGGCCGGAGCGAGCATTGCCGCCGGCGCGCTCGATCTAGCGGTCAAAGAACCGGCACCA
>JANWYE010000042.1:7513-20182 GCA_025057175.1 Chloroflexus sp.
CTCAGTTTCATTTTACTCTTGGCCGGAGCGAGCATTGCCGCCGGCGCGCTCGATCTAGCGGTCAAAGAACCGGCACCATTCGATTCACTCGCGGCATTGGCCGGTTTGGCAGCCATGCTGCGGTTGTTTAGCATCGGGCCGTGGAATCTGGGCTGGCAATTGGCAACACTATTGGTAGGAGGAGCGCTGGCAATAAGCGCGGCATGGCACGCCGCTGGCGCAAGCGAGGCGATCGAGGCAGAGACGTGGTTGCAACGTAGTCTCAGCGGATTAAGTTTGACCGCTATTGGTTGCGCATCTCCAGCGGGGGTCGCTGCCGTTGGCTTGCTCCTGCTCCATCTCGCGCTACGCCGGCTGGCCCAACCTGCGGCAGGGGTAACGCCGTGGGCCGGTTGGCTGTTGGCCGGCGCAGTGCCGGGCACGTTGGGCTTCATTGCCTTTTGGTCAGCTAGCGCGGCTATCATGGCGGCTGGCATACCGGCGCTGGCAGTAGTGGCGTGGGCCACAGCCTTATTGGGAATGTTGGCGGCCGGCCGCCAGATTCACGGCACAGGACAATGGCGCAGCACTACTGTTGCGCTAGCAGGATTAGCGCTTGGTATTGCGTCTCCGGCGCTGGCGCGTTGGCTGCTGCGCCCGCTCAGCGATCACCTCCAAGGCGGGTTAACACCGTATGGTACAATTGAGCCGTGGGGATGGACCGGTCTACTGGCGTTAGATGCCGGATCGCGCTCCTCTGCAACGGCTCCCGGACTAGCCTTGTTAGCGTTAATGGTACTGATCGGCGCATTGGCGTGGTTGATCAACCGCTGGCACACAGGTCGATAGTATACGGATAATGTTTTGTAAGGTTTCACACAAAGAAACAACGCTCTGCCATGCTTATCTCTGTTATTATTCCCACCAAACAGCGGCCACTCCCACTCCACGATGCCGTGCAGAGCATTCTGCGCAACACGTACCAATCCTTTGAACTTATCATCGTTGATCAAAGTCTTGATGACGCTAGCGCCACAATGTTGGCCTCGTGTTGTCTTGACCCACGCTTGCGCTACTTGCGCAACCGTCGTCCCGGCGTTGGCGCTGCCAGCTCACGGAATCTAGGCATTGCGGCCAGCAATGGCGAGATCGTTACAATGACCGATGATGATATTGAGGCCCCACCCAATTGGCTCGAACTCATTGCGGCCGAGTTTCGCGCCGATCCAGAACTCGATTTCATTACTGGGCGGCTCACAGCGCCACCTTATGATCCGGCCACCGGCTATACCCCTGAATTCAATGCGTGGACAGGGATGCCGCGCTGGCGTTTACCCATCCATGCTTCCGGCGCAAACTTCAGCATGCGCCGCCGGTTACTTGACCGGATCGGCGGATACGATGAGCTGTGCGGCCCCGGCAGCCGTTTGGGCGCGATTGACGATACCGGTTTATGCTGGCGGGTGTTGCGTAGTGGAGCGCGGTACAAAATTTGCCCGCATATCGAAGTGATCCATACCCATGGCTTTCGTCCGCACCCTGCCGGACAGGAGTTGCTCGATCGTTATCAGTACGGCAATGGCGGCGCCTTTGGCCGTCTTGCTCGCCAAGGCGATCGGTTTGCCGGGATGTGGTTTCTTGGCCGCGAAGTGAAGCAAATCATGCGCGCAATTCTAGCGACAATACGGGGTGATCGCCACGCCTTACGCCACTCCCAATTGCGTTTGCGCGGCTTCTGGAATGGATTTCGCTTACCGCCATACGAAGGTTTCGTGAGTGGTCGGCAATTGCAGCAGTTGCGAGAGCTTGCGCTTGCAGCCGAGATACCGCTTGACAGCTTCTCGCAACCTAGCCGGCATCAAATTGTGGCAAGCCAATAGCCGGCTACGATGAGCGAACTCTTAGGCGCACTTGGAAACGCATGGCTGCGGCTGCTATTGTACCCCGGCGGCCTGAGCGCCATGCTGGCTGCGTTCATCTTGATGCGTTTACGCGGTGTACGGCACCTTAAGCGTCCCACGAGCGCTGGCCTACTTGATCTACTTCCGCCGCTCTGCGTGATAACACTGCTTCCACTGGCTCCGGCTGCACCGTTCCCTTACGGCCTCGATCTGCTAACTGCAATGCTATTGCTGCTTTGGCCGGCCTTGCGCCGCGCTGCTACCGAGCGCGCTGAGCCACAGTCATTAGCAGCGCAGTATATACCAATGGCGCTGGCAGCGCTGAATCTGGCTAGCGCCGCCAACACGCTTGAGCTTAGCGGCCTGCTGCGTTGGCCACCCGAACCGGCGCGACAAGTGGCATTCGTACTAGGGGCAGGGGCATGGATCGCAGCGGTACCACGCCTAGTGCCGCCACACCCTGAGCTAGCCAGCGCTTGTAGCGCGTTAGGCTTGTTGCTGATTGGAACGTTGCCGCTCATTGCTGGCATCAGCGTCATCGCTGCCGCCACCCCGGCTTGGCTGGTCGTAGCGGCAGCAATGGCGTTGGCGACTGCCGGTATAGTGGGGTTTCAGCGCCTACCGGCGCAGTGGACGTATCTATGGGCAGGGGCAGCGCTGATAGCGGCGGGTGGAGTGATGATCGCCCCTCGGTGAAAAGGAGAAGGCGTTTCTTCTTCCTCACGTTACATCGCCCGTCTTGAGCAGAGCACAGAAACTACCCCCTTCTCCCGCATGCGGGAGAAGGGGGTAGAGTGAAGACCAGCCTCATATCTACAAACTCCACCCTAGCGCGCTACGCCGCATCCACCGAACGATAGCCGCCATTGCCATGCGGGTGGAACGTGTCGCCCAGATTAGCGATAATGGTGCGGGCAAGGCTCAGCTCCGAGCGCAAGAGCCGGCGTAGGCTCTGCACATCGCGATCCTCCCACTGCTCGAACAGATCAACCATGGTCGAACTAACTAATTGCACGGCTTCCAATTCGACCCGCTGCCCGGCAGGTTGATAGACGCGCCGCACCTCGACTGAGACCGGCTCAATCTCGGCGATCTCAGCCGGAAAGTGGCGCTCGAAAGCAGCGTGGACTGCGCGCTGGAACATGCGCACCAGTTCGATATCGCTGCGATCACGGTGATTGGTCAGCGTTACCGTGTAGGTCATGGTTAATTCAAGCGGATCGGCCGGCAAATCGCGGCCCTCGCTAATCAGTTGATGCACTGGCGACCACGTGAAATTAATCTCGAGCCATGGCGGCATGGTCGCCAAGGTTAATGGCTCGGCGTGATCGGGAAAGAGTTCAATCTTACAGGTACGATCGTGTGTGGCTGGAATGACGCTCTCTACCAGCGCGTGCTCATGCAGGCCAACGCTCAGCCATGCATCTTCCAGCGCCATCACGAGATCGTCGTAGGTTACCATCAAATGCACTCCTTGCAACGGTATCATAACCTCTCGATTGTACCCTAGTCTGGCGATGATGGCAACCGCAGCCAGCCGGATGCGATCCTATATTGTACTGTAGCATGAGAATGCCGTTGTTGCGGCATAATTCCTTGGAGAATATTTATCCGACGATCTCAATCTACGATGCCAACCGGCGCAATTGCGCTGGATCGACCAAGATAATCGCATCGTCGGCGATACGGATCAAGTTGGCTTCACGCATATCACCCAATGCTTTTGTCACCGTTTCGCGGTATGCGCCGATCATTTCGGCCAGTTGCTGGTGGGTGTAACGTACCAACGTTGCCGGCGTTGCGCCATCAGCCGGATCGCCGGCCAGATCGAGCAAGAGCGCCGCTAAGCGCTGGGGCACGCTCTTAAACGCAATATCGGCCAATCGTTGCTCCATGGTGCGCAAGCGCGCGCCCATCAGCTCCATGAGATCAATCGCTGCGCCCGGATGGCGGTTCAGAAACGCGCGCAATGCTTCACGCTCGATCCGAGCCACCATGCACTCGGTCATTGCTTCAGCGCACGTGTCATGAACACCCGGCCCAATCAGCGCCATCTCACCAAACAAACTGGGAGGATTGAGCACTAACAACGTCAGCGCCCGTCCTTCTGGCGAGAGTTTATAAATCCTGACCCGGCCCTGCTGCAATAGAAAGACGTGTGCGCCGACTTCATTCGGCACATGAAAAATGTGCCCGGCTGGATACATGTCAATCTGCAACAATGCTGCCAGATCGTGTTGCGCTGCCGGATCGAGATCGGGAAAGAGCTGCACGAGACTTTGGCGATCTGTCATAGTTTGGCGTCCTCGGCCACGAAGCGAGTGCCGCCGTTGCCCAAACCAGCCAGATTGGTGATGCGCACACTCGCGGCGCCACGGCTCAACGCTGCCAATGCTGCGCGCACTTTTGGAATCATGCCGCCGCTAATGACGCCAGAAGCGATATACGCTTCCACTGCTACCGGGGTCAGAGTTGGCGCGACTTGACCATCGATCAACACCCCCGGCACATTGCTGACAAAGACCAATTCAGCGTTGCCGAGCGCACCGGCCACCGCTTCTGCCACCATATCGGCGTTGACATTGTAGCTGAGGCCATCGGCTACGCCCAACGCTACTGGCGCAATCACCGGCAACCAACCCAACGCCAGCATCTGGCGCAGCGCCGTGCCATCAACCGTTGTCACCACCCCGACCCGGCCGAGATCACGCCCGTTTGGCCGGTAGGGTTCGCAACGGAGCAAACCGAGGTCAAGCCCGCTAAGACCAATCGCTCGCATACCGGCGTTGATCAGCGCCATCACAATGCGCTTATTGATCGTCCCGCAGACCACCATCTGCATAATCGCCATCACTTCTGGCGACGTTACCCGCAACCCATCAACAAATTCAACTTGCAAACCGGCTTGTTCAACGGCAGCGCTAATCTCTTTCCCACCGCCATGCACTAGCACTACCGGCTGGCGCATCGCGCCGATCGTTGCGGTGAGACCATCCAGAAATGCCGGATCGTCGAGTTCGTGGCCGCTGACTTTGATGACACTAATGGGATTCATAAGACTGTTCTGTCTCCCCTGATTGTTCTTTCGCTTCTTCCACATCCCTACTGTCATTGCGCATCACGCGGCGAAGCGTGTAGGTGAACCACTCCTTTCGCTTGAGCAGGAGATGGCTGCGGGGCTACGCCCCCCTCGCGATGACAGGGGGGATTTGCCCCAGCAGGCACCTCTCGCGCACTCTATTGTCATTGCGCGCCGCGCACCGCGCAGCGAAGCAATCTCCTACTTTCACGCAACACATTTCCTCTCCAGCAGACACCCCTCGCACTCGATTGTCCTTGCGCGTCGCGCACCGCGCGGCGAAGCGTGTACGTGAACCACTCCTTTCGCTTGAGCAGGAGCTTTCTGCGAGGACTGCGCCCCCTCGCAATGACAGGGGGGATTTGCCCCAGCAGGCACCTCTCGCACACTCTATTGTCATTGCGCGCCGCGCACCGCGCGGCGAAGCAATCTCCTACTTTCAAGCAATACATTTCCTCTCTGGCAAGCACCCCTCACTTACTCGCGGGAGATCGCTGCGGGAGCGTACTGCCCCTCGCAATGACATACGTGCTTTATGACACTGGCCGCGCTCTGCTCGTCGCCGCCTGTTGCACGCGCCGGGCCAAATCAACGCCGGTGCGTTCGGCCAGCACCTGCCGGTAATGGAGCGTGCTCCAGATCGGCAGGAGCGGCATCGCCGCAGTCAGTCCAATCACCCATGCCACCGCGCTCAAGCCGCGGGTCAGCGGGTGTTCCGCGCCGAACAACAGGCCAAATGGCGCCGGCAGCAATACTGCAATTGCCAGCGTCACTATCGACGCCACAGCGCTGAAGATCAGCGCTGCGCAGACAAAAACAAGCATATTATAAAAGAAACGTTGAAAGAGGAGACTCCACGATAAGCCAATTGCCGCGCCAAGCGAGATCGAATCGTCGAGTAACGGTTGGACACTGTACAATGCTGCCACGAGACCAGATCCGCAAAGGACAAGGTAGAAAAAGTAGACGGCTAGCGCGATGATCACGATAAATGGCACGATGAAGGTAAAGGCAGATGAGGTAAGCGCGGTACTGAACACAGCAACAAGCAAGATCAGCACAAAACATCCGGCGCCAAATAAAAACCCGCTAGCCGATGAGAAAACCAGCATCCACAGGAGCGCCATCATCCCGCCGTAGACGCTGGCGATCAACCAGCGCCCAAGCTGTGGCCAGCGCCAGATAATGCTCCGCAACGACGGCGACTGACCGTCGATCACCATCCGCGTGGCGCGCGTCAGGGGCGGGATCATCAACAAAGAGGTGAAGAGCAGGCTCATAACGATCAAGCTCAGATCTTCAAACAGCGCATCCGCAATAGTAATATCGCCCAGTGAAAAGAGCAGGTTGAACGTAACTAGCAACGCCGGCAGGCTAAATAAGCTGGCCAAGAGCGCAAAGGCGCCAAAGTAGCGCCGGTAAAGGTGGGTACCTTCATCGAGCAAACTCACGACTTCTTGCAGCGTCGAACGTTGCATAAGCCTCCTCCCAATGGCCGGCTCTACCCCATTTGATCGGCTTCGGCAACGAGGCGCAGCAACTCTGCCTCGCTGAGATTGGGACGGCGCAATTCGGCCAATATCCGGCGCAGAGCTGCGCGGTCGATTGGGCGAATGGCAGCCAATTCCTCAACAAAGGCGTCATCGTCAAGCGCCGGTGAGATGCCGTATGGCCGGCCCAACCGCCGCCGAACCATCTGCCGGTAATGTTCGGCAGCATACGTAATCTGCTTCGCTTGGCGCAACATCCCAGCCATACTGTCGATATACTCAACGCTACTACGGCGAGCCGCTTCGCTGCGCAATGGCAATGGGCGGGCAAAGCGGCGACTGCCGGCCACGATATATAGGCCAACCACCGCCACACTGTAGAGAACAGCCCAGCCTAATGGATTACTCAGCAACAATGCGCGTAAATCAGTTGCCGGGCCAAAGCCATGGTGAAATTCATCAAAGACGATCCGTTCGCCGGATGGCAACCAACGTAGTAGATTGAGCACCAATGCCGCAGAGGCTGGATCGCGCAAACCATCGTTCGTGAATGGATACACGCTTGAGAGGGCGATGACATAGCCATCGCCGTAACGCTGACCAACGATCATTGGCTGCGCACCCTCAACCGCTAGCGGCGCAAAAGCCGGGATGGGTGTGGTGGCAGCAATCGCCACCCAAGTTTGGATGGGCACGCGCTCAACCGGTGGCGCGCCGAGGGCTGGATGCAACACATCAGCGCCGGTTGCATACTGCTCGGCTTCAATCAGCTTAAGGTCAAACGCATCCAAGAGCGGCGCAGCCGTGCTGCGTGGGCTGGGGAGGTCATCAGCAACCACCAGCACACCACCGGCTTTGACCCACGCCGTCACTGCATCAACCTGCGCCGGCTGGTAACGCTCGCTTGGCCCCAGCACAAACAGTAGTCCGTCATTGGGTGTCAAGGCAAACGGACGGTAAGCCAAGCGATCGACTTGCCCATACGCCCGGCTGAGCCAACGGTAGAGCGCCAGCGCGCCATCGTCATTACTGCTAAACGAGGTGGTGCGCGCGCCAAAGGTGCGCTGGCCGCTCTGTTCGGCGCTGTAGGCGGCAAATAAGCCAAGGCCGATGAAGAGCGCAGTGAGCAATATCAGTTCAAACCGCAGCTTCATGAGGCTGATCCTGCCGATTTGGTCAATGCTTGGACAGCCGCCACTTGTTGCTCGTAACGAGCGAGGGCTTGGTCATCGATCGGTTGAAAACCGTACCACACGGCATCGAAGGTTGCCACAACCGGCGCTAATCGGTCGCGCACCGAGGGCTGGTTATGCAGCCGGTGCAGGTGTTCACGATTGGTGAGCGATCGATCATAGCGCACCAATCCCTGTTCATCCAGCCAAAGCAGCGCCGCGAGGTAGAGATAACGCACCGCGCTGCGCCGATCGCCGGCGTTGCGCGCAGCAGCGGCCAAGCGTTGCGCTTCACTGTACGTCACTGGGTCTTCGTCATCAGTAATAGGCGCTTTGACCGGCGCGCGCGTGGCGCGGCGCACACCGCGCGTCCAAAAGAAGAGCAACCCAGCAAGTAACGCCCCCGCAATACCCAGCACGACCCAGACGATTGGCGTGAAGGCAGCCGGATTCACCGGTGCGGTTGGCAGATCAGGGGCTGGGATATTTGGCACATCAGGCAACAGTTGATCGAGCAATTCAAATAACCAATTGAGAAAGCGGGTTAACCAGCCCTCGCCCTCACGATTAAAGGGTGGTTCGTTGAACACAGCCTCCCACTGTTGCAACGCTCCGGCCGGAGCCGGATCGCCAAAGGGCGCTAACGCATCGATCATCGCCCCTAGCCGAGCCGTAATCGCCGGCAAGTCGGGGATTGGCTGCGCTAATGCTGCGGTTAACCAACCCTGATCCACCTGCGCAAGCTGGCCATCCGGCATGCGCACCTGCGTGATCGCAGCAAGTTCGCCGGCTAAGACTTGCAGATCAAGCAGATCACCTCGCTGGGCCGCGGCATGAGTTGCCCGCAGCAGCCGATCGTAATCGGCCAGTGACACCTCGGCAGATTGGGCGGCAACAAGCGCCGGCCATCCCCACCAGATGGCAACGAGGACGATCAACAATGGGCGAAGGCTCATTATTTTCATCCTTGACCGTTAGAAAACTTTACGCTATAGTAAAAACAAGTGTGTGACAAAAGCTGTGCAGCAACATTTTGTGGGAGGATCACCCATGACCCCGCCACGCCGGGAGAAACTCAACGGCATCTGGATTGCTGATGTCTCGATCCGCCAGCCCGTCTTTATTACGATGGTCATGCTGGCGTTCATCACCTTCGGTATTCTCTCATTCCGCTCGACACCCGTCAACCTCCTGCCTGAAATCGATGTTCCAATTATCGCGGTTAGCGTCACCTATCCGGGCGCTGGCCCTGAAAGCGTTGTCGATCAGGTGGTGCGCCCGATTGAAAATGCGGTCAATACCCTTGCCGGTCTCAAGCATATCACATCGCAAGCGAGTGAAGGGTTTGCGCTGATCATTCTGGAATTTGAGGCCGGTAATCGCGCTGAACAGCTCGAAGAAGATGTGCGGCAACGGGTCAATAGCATTTTGCCACAACTGCCGCGCGATGTGCGCCAACCGGTTTTCCAGCGGTTTGACCCTAACCAGTCGCCGATCATGCAGATCGCTGTTGCCGACACGAGTGGGCGCACCCCGCTGGAGCTGCGCACATTGATTGAAGACGAGATTGTGCCGCGCATTCAGCGCGCTGCCGGCGTAGGATCGGTCACAGTTAACGGCGGCCAACAACGCCAGATCAACGTCTGGCTCGATCTGGCCAAGCTGCAGGCGTATGGCCTGCTGCCGGCGCAAATCAGCCGGTCGCTGCAACAGGCCAATGCCAACCTCGGCCTCGGCACCATCGTCGAGAATAATACCGAGATCAGTCTGCGCGTGCCATCGCTGCTACGCAGCGTTGAGGATATTGCCCGCGTGCAGATTTCGGGCACACCCTACCGGGTCGGCGATGTGGCGGTGGTGGAAGAAGGCGTTGCCGATGTGACGACGATCTCGCGCCTCAACGGCAGCGAAGCAATTATTCTCAACGTGCTCAAGCAATCGGGCGCCAATACCGTCACTGTTGCCGATAATGTCTACAAGGCGCTTGAACAGGCGTTTGCCGCCTTCCCCGAACTGACCTATACCATCCCGCTCGACACCTCAGAAGCGGTGCGTTCATCGGTGCTCTCCTCGCTGGAAGAGCTGATGTTTGCCTCGATCGCGGCGTTTCTGGTGGTGTGGTTCTTCTTCCGCAATCTGCGCAGCACCATCATCACGATGGCTGGCTTGCCGGTGATCTTGATCGGCACCTTCATCTTCATGCCGATCTTTGGCTTGACAATTAACCTCGTCACCCTGTTAGCCCTCTCGCTGTGCGTCGGTCTGGTGATCGACGACGCCATCGTGGTGCGCGAGAATATCTTCCGCCATCTTGAGCGGGGCGAAAGCCCACGAGTGGCATCATCGCGCGGTACGTGGGAAGTCGGTTTGTCGGTCGTGGCAATGACGCTGACGATTGTGGCCGTCTTTGTGCCGGTAACGTTCGCCGAAGGCGTGGCCGGGATCGTCTTTAAGTCATTTGGTTTAGTGGTCTCGATCGCCATTCTGCTCTCGTTGGCCGAAGCCTTTACCTTTGCGCCGATGATGTCGGCTAACCTCTTCCCAAACGTCAAGATCAAGCCCAAGCCGCATCACGACAAACACGAGCCGATAGTAGAAGTGCCGATCTCGGATGAGGTGAGCGAGCGCGACATCGGCTTGTTGCAGGAAGCTAACGAAGATCCCGGCGCAATGGGGCGTTGGTACGGCAAGTTGTTGGGGTGGACGCTGGCCAGCTTGCGTAATCGCTTGATCGTGGTTGGGGTTGCGATTGCTGTGCTGGTGTTGAGTGTCTGGGTGGCCAGTGGTCTCAAGTTAACCTTCTTCCCCGAACAGGATCCGCACGAGTTCATTATGCGCTTTGAAGCCGCGCCGGGCACAACGCTGGCCGAAACCGACCGGCTGGCCCGGCAGGCCGAACAGATCTTGCTGAACGATCCGGCAGTTGAGAATGTCATTACGCGCGTTGGCGCTGCCGGCTTCCCTGAGCGGGCCGAGTTTGCGGTGACACTGGTCGGGCGCACGCCAACGCTGCCCACCCAAGAGCGGCTGCGCGAGCAGTTGAGCTTCTTGCCACGCCTCAGCTTCTCGGTGCCCAGCTTCCAGCCATCGAGCGCCGGCGTAGAAGGGCGTGAGTTGCAAGTGAGCTTGCAAACGACTCGTCCTGCCACCGAGCTTGCACCGATCGTGGAAGCCATTCAGCGCGAGATGGCAGCAATACCGGGATTGGTAGACATCGACAGCAATTTGCAAGTGGGCAAGCCCGAATTACGTTTGCGCGCCGATCCGGCCCGCATCGGCGAATTGGGGATCACCAACGAGGATATTGCCACCTCGGTGCGCGCCTTGATCAACGGCGACCGCGCCACCGTACTGCGCACCGGCACTAGCGACACCGATGTAGTCGTGCGGCTGGCTCCGCAAGACCGAGCCGGTATCGAGACCCTCGGCGCGATTAGCATCCCGACACGCGCCGGCGTGGTGCCGCTCAGCTCGCTGGGAACGATTGAATTAGCGTCCAGCCAAGTCTCGATCCGGCGCTATGACCGGCTCAATCAAGTGCTGATCGGCGCCAACCTCGAAGGAATCAACTTGAGCGATGCGCAGGCGGCGTTGCAAGCGCGGATCGATGCGCTCAACATCCCGGCGGAAGTCATTGTCAGCTACGTTGGCACCTTTGCCCAGACCCAAGAAGGCTTCTCTTCGCTCTACCTAGCAATGGGTCTGTCAGTGCTGTTCGTCTACATGGTGCTGGCCTCGCAGTTCGGCAGCTTCACCCAGCCGCTGGTAATTATGATGGCGATGCCGTTCAGCTTTATCGGCGCATTCCTTGCCTTGCGCTTTGTCGGCATTGACCTCGACATCACCGGCATGATCGGGTTGATTATGCTGCTTGGCCTAGTGGTAAAAAACTCGATCTTGTTGGTCGACTTCACCAACCGCTTGCGCGAGCTTGGTCTTGACAAGCACTCAGCGCTGAAACTCGCCGGCGCAATCCGGTTGCGCCCGATCTTGATGACGGCGCTCTCGTTGGTAGCCGGCGCGATGCCGACGGCGCTAGGTCTGCATCTGCTGGCAACCGGCGAAGGCAATGAGTTCCGCAAGGGGTTGGCGTGGGTGTTGATCGGTGGTATGTTAACTTCGACTGCGTTGACTTTGCTGGTGGTGCCGACGGTGTACAGCCTGATGGACGCCGCAGTGACGTGGTTAAAGCAGCGCTTTAGTGGCGCGCAGGCTCGCGAGGGCTTCGAGCTGCCCGCCCCCGGCCCCGGCGTCACCATCTCGCCGGCGACGCCAAGCGCAGCTCCGGCAGCGCAACTCACGCGGCCAGCCGTGCCACCAGCGCCACCCTCCACACCGGCGAGCGAACCGTCAGGAGACTAGGAGGGGCATTGCGGCGCAATGACCATACCTCTAGCTTCGGTAACACTAGACTGTATAACAACAGGAGTTGAGCGATCCATGCGACGAGTACTTGTGTCTAGCTTGATCGGCGGCGCGCTGGCGATCTTGGCCGCCTGCGCCAGCCCCGCCCCTGCGCCGACGCCGGCGCCAACGGCAGCGGCCATCGAAGCTCGCCCAACTGTGGCGCCGTTGCCCACCACTGCGCCGGTCACAAATATTGACCTATCAAGCGCACCGACGATTAGCCTTGGCGTCACCGCCAGCGGTGAAGTCGTTGCGCGCAGTAGCGCCGATTTAAGTTTCCGTATTCCCGGCGTGGTGGCCGAGGTATTGGTCGAGGCCGGCGACCGGGTGAAGGCTGGCGATCCGTTGGTGGCGCTTGATGCGCGCGAACTGGAATTGCAAGTGGCGCAGGCCGAGGCGAGTTTAGCCCAAGCGCGCGCTAACTACGAGCGCCTGATCGAGGGCGCAACGCCGGAAGAGATCGCCGCCGTGCGGGCGCAGGTGGCGCAAGCCCAAGCCGCTTTGCGGCAGGCGCGCGGCAGCGTGACCGATGCCGACATTGCCGCTGCCGAAGCGGCGCTGGCCCAAGCGATTGCCCGTCGCAACGACTTGCTCGATGGGCCAAGCAATGCCGATCTCACCGCTGCGCGGGCCGCAGTCGA
>JANWYE010000430.1 GCA_025057175.1 Chloroflexus sp.
GCCGGTTCGACTCGTGGTTAGGGAGCTTCGTCATTTGGCCAAAACGTGGGCGTACCGGGCCGAAGACGCCACCACTGGTGGCCAGCGTGGCACGGTTGGAGGGGAAAGCTTAGCTGGTGGTGGGCGGAACGACCGGCGAGAGGCTAGTGAGGGCAACGATGGTAGGAAGGGCGATGAGTGCGAGTATAGAATGGCGCATGGTTTTACCTCGAAATCTATTGCATTCTCTATCATGTAAAAAACATAGCATAAGCTTGTAACTGCATCATAACTTATAACTTCAAAAAATCTTCACTGCACACTATGTGGGCTGGCGTAACGCGCCGCCCCACTGAGCACGGTATTGCCATCGCGCTCCCCCTTGTCGTTGCGAGCCGCGCTGAGCGCGGCGAAGCAATCTCCCGCGAGCACAGTATTGCCGTCGCTGAAGGAGGAGATTGCTTCGGGGGTTACGCCCCCTCGCAATGACACAGGGGGCGTCGCCCACTCGCAGTGACAAAGGAGATGCGGAGCGTCTGTGCAATCACAGATGGGGATGAAGGGGTTGCCGATTTAAGATGGATGATGCGGGCGAATGTGGACACTATCTCTCTTTGGCCTGCTGCCCCAAAACCATCATCCCTGCGCGGGGTTTGCAATCAGGGGAGTGAAAATGTGTTATAACAGCGCTGCAATACCTCTGGTTATCGAACAACGCAGCACAAGCCAAAGGAGGAAACGAACCGGTATGCAACGCATCCTGCGCAGGCCGGGGATGGCCATCATCGCGCTCATCGTCATCGTCATTGGGGCGCTGCCCGGGCCATCCCTCGTCCGAAGCCAACCCAGCCCAACCCTTCCCCAAGC
>JANWYE010000431.1 GCA_025057175.1 Chloroflexus sp.
ACTTTGATAAGATTCTTTATAATCCTAACAACTTTAGCGATTTTGTCAAGATCGGTCGGTATATCGCTCGTATCTCGCGTTGATATGATACAGAGCGTCCCCATGGCATGCGCGTCTGTCTGATACAGTGGTTGTAACGAACCGAACCTGCGCGACTGTAATGCACATCGTCGCACTGACAGGCGCTGAACCGTGGGCATCTGAAGGTTCTCTGCTTGACGTTGTTCGCAAGGAGACGGGTATGGATGAGGACCACAGCTATCGTCGCCTTGAAATGACGGTTCTGATGACGCCGGATATGGCAAACTTCTCCGGGCGCGTGCACGGCGGCTCGATTTTGAAACTGCTCGATCAGGTGGCGTATGCCTGCGCTGCGCGCTATTCCGGTTCATATGTGGTGACCCTCTCGGTTGATCAGGTGGTGTTCCACGAGCCGTTGTATGTCGGCGAGCTGGTCACCTTTCTGGCATCGGTCAACTACACCGGTACCACGTCGATGGAGGTCGGCATCCGGGTGATGGCGGAGAACATCCAGGCGCGCAGTGAGCGCCACGTGATGACCTGCTACTTCACCATGGTGGCGGTGGATGAGCACGGCAGACCGCATCGCGTCCCCTCGTTCACCCCCACGACTCCGGTTGAGCAGCGGCGCTGGAAGGCTGCGCAATTGCGGCGCGAATTCCGCCGCGAGATCGAACGCCGCAGCCTGGATATCCGTCTGCACCCCGATGAGCTTGCTGCGGACCACGAGTCGGGCCAGCGGCACGAGTCGCAAGGATGAGACGAGGTTGAGAGACGAGAGGTTGGGGGCGGGAGGGTTACGGATGGAAAGTTGAAC
>JANWYE010000432.1 GCA_025057175.1 Chloroflexus sp.
GTGAGGGGATTGAAAATGGGCGGCCTGAAACTTCACCGAAAAGTGAATGATTGACTTCAAAAAACCAAAATCCCCGTGAGGGGATTGAAAAGCAATATTTCCGCGTTCTGCTTGCTCCAACACTTCCGGTTCTACCTTCAAAAAACCAAAATCCCCGTGAGGGGATTGAAAAGCATCTTGGTGAACTTGCTCCACGGCAAAACGCCGTGGCTTCAAAAAACCAAAATCCCCGTGAGGGGATTGAAAATTACAGACGGCCAGCCCACGGCGGCCCGAATTTTTTCGCTTCAAAAAACCAAAATCCCCGTGAGGGGATTGAAAATGAAAGTAACCGATTTTTTGCTACGAGATACATGTTAGTTCAAAAAACCAAAATCCCCGTGAGGGGATTGAAAAATCCGGAAAATGAACCGCACAATGGTCGGGGCTAAGACCCTTCAAAAAACCAAAATCCCCGTGAGGGGATTGAAAATCGTAAATAGCTCGGTATTTCTCGCTCGAAAAAATATCCGCTTCAAAAAACCAAAATCCCCGTGAGGGGATTGAAAAGTCGTGTGGCGGTGGGCCGAGCACAATGCGCTCGCCATTGCCTTCAAAAAACCAAAATCCCCGTGAGGGGATTGAAAATTTATCAGGACTTCTGCCGCTTGTCGCGGCGAGAAGCCATTACTTCAAAAAACCAAAATCCCCGTGAGGGGATTGAAAAAGCAAGCTCGCCGGCAACGTTGCCGGCGGGCTTGTTGCTCTTTTCAAAAAACCAAAATCCCCGTGAGGGGATTGAAAACCCGGCTCGCGACGGGTACGCGCTCTGGATTGAGGCGCCGCTTCAAAAAACCA
>JANWYE010000433.1 GCA_025057175.1 Chloroflexus sp.
ATAAAGCGCAACAAGGTAGGCGGAGGTTCAACCGCTGCTGCTGTAGCGCGCTCAACCTCATACCCCAACTCGCGCACGCGAGCGATAACCGCTTCCGGGTCAACATCACCGGTGACGTGCAACGTCTCGGTAGTGAAATTCAGACTACACAACTTCACCCCTTCCAACCGGGCCACGCCACGCTCCACCGAACGCGCGCAATCGGGGCAATCCAACCCCTTAATTGTAAACTGCTGGTTGTTCATTGCTTCTGTCCTCAGCAGTGCAAACGTGCGGTTCTTGCCTCCACTCTACTGCATTCAACCGCAAAGTCAAGGGGGATGAGTAAAAATGACACTATGTCTTAGATAAGGAGTGCAAAGGTTGCAAACGCCAAGTCGCGCCGGGTCTGCCGGGGGCGTGGGAGCGCGCTTGCCTTGCGCCTGCAAGCTGTTAGGGTGCGAGGCCTAGTGTTTCAAGACGCAGAGCGTTCTAAACGCAGAGACGCCAAGGGTTTTGTGGGCAAGTATCACTTTACAAGAGCAAGCATAGGTAACAGGCCAAAGAGAGAATACTCGTTCACGCAAGATAAATACCGTGTAACCGTCATACCAATTTATTGTTTTTCAAGAACTCTTCAACGCTATTAAAAGCATTGAAAAACAACGGCGTCCCGGCAAACGATAACGGCGAAACTGGACCAATTGTCATGAACGAATATTCACGACTAGTAACATCAACCGAAGAGTGCGGATCGCGGAAGAGTTGATACAAATCAAGCGCCTTGCTGCGACCACCAACCAACTCGCTCAACGCGCGAAACTCTGCACCCATACTGAGACCAAATCCGAAAAAGAA
>JANWYE010000434.1 GCA_025057175.1 Chloroflexus sp.
TGTTGGGGTTTGAAACACACTGATACTAAATGTACGGTTGGCGTTTTTCTTGAAAAACAAAAAAGCCCCGCTGTGAAGGGGTTTGAAACACGGGCGATCACGCCGTGGCAGGCATTGCATTGCTGCCAAAACAAAAAAGCCCCGCTGTGAAGGGGTTTGAAACAATTAGTCAATGCGTTGCTCGCAGACTATGATGCAGCAAAACAAAAAAGCCCCGCTGTGAAGGGGTTTGAAACATCTCCTTCACCTCCTCATAATGAGAGAAGGTGAAGGCAAAACAAAAAAGCCCCGCTGTGAAGGGGTTTGAAACAATCTATGGCCCGGCGGCCCGCGCCGCCGGGCCGTCATCAAAACAAAAAAGCCCCGCTGTGAAGGGGTTTGAAACATGGTGGAGGTACGGGATGATAATTTTTCCCCGCAGCAAAACAAAAAAGCCCCGCTGTGAAGGGGTTTGAAACGAGACACTACCGTTCGGGTCATTCGCGCGGTTCATTACCGCAAAACAAAAAAGCCCCGCTGTGAAGGGGTTTGAAACGTCGGTCGGCAGTCGTGCGGGGGCTTAACAAAGCTCCCAAAACAAAAAAGCCCCGCTGTGAAGGGGTTTGAAACTTATTCCGGCACGCTTCCTCCGCCGAGACGTATGGTCCCAAAACAAAAAAGCCCCGCTGTGAAGGGGTTTGAAACTGTCTCCTTTCTCCCCCCCCGCCGGGCCGGCGGCGGGGGCAAAACAAAAAAGCCCCGCTGTGAAGGGGTTTGAAACGAAGCTTCTCCGGAGCAGCTCAGCGAGCTGCTCCGGATCCAAAACAAAAAAGCCCCGCTGTGAAGGGGTTT
>JANWYE010000435.1 GCA_025057175.1 Chloroflexus sp.
TCGCCCACCGCCCACAGCCGCGCCGAGCACCGGGATGCGCTCCTCCGCCAAGCCGGTTCGGAGCTGGAGCAGCAGTGGCTGCGCTTCCTCGACGAACGCGGCTTGCGCTTGCCGTCGCATGCTCAATACCTGATCCCCGATTGCCGCACGCGGCCCGATTTTGTCTATCTCTCCGAGCAGGTGGCGGTCTACATTGACGGGCCGCATCACCGCTATCCCGAACGGGCCGCCCGCGACGCGGCGCAGCAGACCTGCCTCGAAGACGCCGGGTATACCGTGATTCGCTTCGGCCATACCGATGACTGGGAGAAGATCATCGCTGACTATCCGTATGTTTTTGGCTGCCCAGCAGGGTGAGGGGCCAAGATTCTAAACGCCAAGGCGCGGAGAACGCGAAGAGCGCGGAGATCATTCATAAGGGCTGCCCCCCGCGCACGTATATCTACCCATTAGCCCCCTTCGCGCTCTGAGCGCCTTTGCGTTTAACATCTCCGCGTCTCTGCATCCTCTGCGCCTTTCTCCCTTGTGTTGTATCATTACCGTGGAGAACCGGCCTAGCATGGTGAACACCTATGACCACATCCGCCAACTTCTCTCCCGGCGCACTGGTGCGCGCCCGTGGCCGTGAATGGGTGGTCTTGCCCGAATCGACCGCCGACCTGCTCGTGGTGCGTCCGCTCGGCGGCAGCGATGACGAGATCACCGGCATCTATCTGCCGCTCGAACCGGTCGAGCCGGCCAGTTTTGCTCTGCCCGACCCCGATCAGCCCGGCGATGCCCGCTCGTGTCGCCTGCTGCGCGATGCGGTGCGGCTCGGCTTTCGCTCCA
>JANWYE010000436.1 GCA_025057175.1 Chloroflexus sp.
AGGGGATTGAAACTTCATACGTCGATCCATCTAGTGAGGGAAAACAGCTCTCCCTTCAAAAAACCAAAATCCCCGTGAGGGGATTGAAACGCCGATTGGTGATCGGCAGGGCGGGCGTAGCGAACAATCCGTTCAAAAAACCAAAATCCCCGTGAGGGGATTGAAACGCGCGAGCATTGACGACTTAGTCGAAACGGCACGATTGCTGGTTCAAAAAACCAAAATCCCCGTGAGGGGATTGAAACCCAGTTTTGCGTCTGGTTTTGGCCAGACATTAGCCAGTGCCTTCTTCAAAAAACCAAAATCCCCGTGAGGGGATTGAAACCCGCTGAACTTGATCGCCTTTACAAGGCGATCAACCACTTGCTTCAAAAAACCAAAATCCCCGTGAGGGGATTGAAACCTGCGAGACGTTTGATCCAAAGAGAAAGTCTTGGAAATCGTTCAAAAAACCAAAATCCCCGTGAGGGGATTGAAACCCTCACCCGCGCTATCGCTCTTACCGCTCACCTACTCTCGCCTCTTCAAAAAACCAAAATCCCCGTGAGGGGATTGAAACCTATCTTTGACCGACAAGACCGATACGTCGGTGTCGCGTATGCCTTCAAAAAACCAAAATCCCCGTGAGGGGATTGAAACCGGGCATAGCGAACAATCCGAGCAGGCGGGTGAAAACTACCTTCAAAAAACCAAAATCCCCGTGAGGGGATTGAAACGGCAAACCTGCCGAGAGCGCAACGATCCACTTTTCAGTGACTTCAAAAAACCAAAATCCCCGTGAGGGGATTGAAACTTCATACGTCGATCCATCTAGTGAGGGAAAACAGC
>JANWYE010000437.1 GCA_025057175.1 Chloroflexus sp.
CCTCACGGGGATTTTGGTTTTTTGAACACAACCTCGACAGTAACGCCGGAAGTTGTGGTGCAAGCATTGCTTGGTTTCAATCCCCTCACGGGGATTTTGGTTTTTTGAACAGAAGCGAATGTTACGACGTATGATGAACTTGTCACTAGTTTCAATCCCCTCACGGGGATTTTGGTTTTTTGAACGGCCCATAGGCGCTTGGATATGAACGTTGTGACTGTGCGGTTTCAATCCCCTCACGGGGATTTTGGTTTTTTGAACTTTGAGGGGGGTATGAAGTATGAAGATTGAAAGATACAGCACGTTTCAATCCCCTCACGGGGATTTTGGTTTTTTGAACTTCCGTTTGGCGAACTTGTGCCAGATGGAATGGCGCTGGAGGTTTCAATCCCCTCACGGGGATTTTGGTTTTTTTGAACTTAGAGTGGAAATCCGATCTTGAAAAAATCGGATTTCACGTTTCAATCCCCTCACGGGGATTTTGGTTTTTTGAATAAAAACCGAATTGACTGCATAGAATTCTGTCAATTCGGTTTCAATCCCCTCACGGGGATTTTGGTTTTTTGAATCCATCAAACAAAAACCGCGCCACCAAATACGGTTAGCCCCAAGTTTCAATCCCCTCACGGGGATTTTGGTTTTTTGAATGCAGAAGGTGTTAGACGCCTACCGCCGGCGCGGGGTGCGTGTTTCAATCCCCTCACGGGGATTTTGGTTTTTTGAATCCGTTGTCAAGGCGGCAATAGTGACACGGTAGCAAGAATAGGTTTCAATCCCCTCACGGGGATTTTGGTTTTTTGAATTTTGCTGGATTGCCGAGACGAAAT
>JANWYE010000438.1 GCA_025057175.1 Chloroflexus sp.
GTTTCAAACCCCTTCACAGCGGGGCTTTTTTGTTTTGGCGGCCAAAATTGCGAACTTGAAAGTTTTTCTTTCTTGTTTCAAACCCCTTCACAGCGGGGCTTTTTTGTTTTGCGGCTGGACGGAGGACGTCTAGATGGCGGCGAAGAGGTTTCAAACCCCTTCACAGCGGGGCTTTTTTGTTTTGCAGCTCAGCGAGCTGCTCCGGATCTTTGGGGCGGACTGTTTCAAACCCCTTCACAGCGGGGCTTTTTTGTTTTGTGGGGGAGAACTCCCGCGCAGTATGGACGGAACCGCGTTTCAAACCCCTTCACAGCGGGGCTTTTTTGTTTTGGGGCCTCAACGAGGTCCTATTTGGGTCGGGCGAATGGTTTCAAACCCCTTCACAGCGGGGCTTTTTTGTTTTGCCGTTGCTAATCTTTCCGCAACGGTCCCCGTAATCCAAGTGTTTCAAACCCCTTCACAGCGGGGCTTTTTTGTTTTGAGACCAACCCTCGCGGCGACGCCGTGGGGTTGTCCGAGTTTCAAACCCCTTCACAGCGGGGCTTTTTTGTTTTGCTCCGCTGGGAACCTAGGTCCACGCACCCTGCTCCCCATGTTTCAAACCCCTTCAAAGCGGGGCTTTTTTGTTTTGTGGCGGTGGACGTGGTGCTAGCATGTCCCGAGCTGCGCGAGTTTCAAACCCCTTCACAGCGGGGCTTTTTTGTTTTGCCCCGTCTACTTAGACTACGGGCAACGTTGCGGGAGGGTTTCAAACCCCTTCACAGCGGGGCTTTTTTGTTTTGGCGGCCAAAATTGCGAACTTGAAAGTTTTTCTTTCTTGTT
>JANWYE010000439.1 GCA_025057175.1 Chloroflexus sp.
TTTATTGAAACGAGACATTGCCGTTTTATAATTGCATTGCCGGCGCAACATTGCTTCAAAAAAACAAAATCCCCGTGAGGGGATTGAAACGTGACAGGTAAGTAAGCAAGTTAGTAATAAGGAGGTTAGCAATGTAGTTCAAAAAACCAAAATCCCCGTGAGGGGATTGAAACTGACACAAGCGACGGGTACCACAAGATTGTCCAATTGCGGGTTCAAAAAACCAAAATCCCCGTGAGGGGATTGAAACCCGGCGCTATTACCGCTACTACCGCTACTACCACGTTAGAGCGTTCAAAAAACCAAAATCCCCGTGAGGGGATTGAAACGGAGCCGCGCGCCCCCTTCGCCCCGCGCGCGGGGGTCGGTTCAAAAAACCAAAATCCCCGTGAGGGGATTGAAACTAAACACGATAATCAGACACGACAACGCCACCGCCGCCGGACTGTTCAAAAAACCAAAATCCCCGTGAGGGGATTGAAACCCATTCGATTAACCGATCCAAGTTAGCTGGCTCATCCCCAAGTTCAAAAAACCAAAATCCCCGTGAGGGGATTGAAACCGCAATCAACCGTTAAACTGGGCCGGATTGCGATTATGGTTAGGTTCAAAAAACCAAAATCCCCGTGAGGGGATTGAAACATCGCCCACTGGTTTCCGTTGTGGGCGCTTGCGCTGGGTTCAAAAAACCAAAATCCCCGTGAGGGGATTGAAACGGGTTGTATTGTCCGACTTCTTTACAACTGAACCCCCAGCTACTTAGTTCAAAAAACCAAAATCCCCGTGAGGGGTTTGTAACCCCGCGGACCGGCCTGGCCGGT
>JANWYE010000043.1 GCA_025057175.1 Chloroflexus sp.
CGGAAGCGGCTTCATCAACGCTGTGGCCTTGGCGTCTGAGCATGCGTGCCAACACCTTCCGCACGGCATCCTCGTCATCAACCACTAAGACTCGCAGTGGTGAAACACTGGGTGATGATGGCGCCGGTTGTTCGTTCGTTGGTGGATGGCCTACCGGTAGCCAGACGCGAAACGTCGTTCCTTTGCCGAGATCGCTTTCTAGCGTGATGCGACCGCTGTGTTGCTGGACAATGCCGCGCACAATTGCTAACCCCATCCCAGTGCCACGAGAACCCTTGGTCGAGAAGAAGGGGGCAAAGATCCGTTCGTGCAACGCCGGATCAATACCGACACCGGTGTCTTGGATTTCAAGCATGACTGCCGCCTCGCCCAATATTTCAACTGGCGCTGGTGCAGTGCGCACTGTAATGCGGCCGCCATGAGGCAGCGCATCAATTGCATTCAGCACCAGATTTATCACCAGCTCGCGCAAAGCCGGCGCATCACCCATAATGATCGGCAGTGGCACGGTTTCAGTATGCACTTCGATCATAATACCGCGGCTTTGCGCTTCATCACGCCAACGGGGTCGGGTCAAGGCCAAACTTTCGCTGACAATCTGGTTGAGATCGACCGCGCCGTTCGGTATTGAGCGGCTGGTCTGGGCAAAACCTTGGAGGCGACGAACCGTGGCTGAGCCGTCGAGCGCAGCCAGCTCAATAGCGCGCAGGCTTTCAGATAGACGCGGATCGTTGTTCTCGGCCAACAACAACTGAACATGGCCGAGGATACTCGCCAGCAGATTGTTGAAATCGTGCGCAACCCCGCTAGAGAGTTCACCGAGGGCGCGCAACCGATCGCGCTCGATCAGTTGTTCGCGCGCACGTTGGAGTTCGGCGTCGTGATTGAGGTTGGCAATAGTGACACCAATCAGATGCGCCATTGCCGTGACTAAATCAAGATCGCCCTGACTAAAGATGCCCTTGACGGCGCTTTCAATGATGATCAATCCAAACATTTGACCATCAACCACAACTGGCACGATCATCTCGGCTGCGGTGGCCGGTAGGTTGGGGTGATGCATATAGCGCTCATCGCGCATGACATCGTTAACAATGGTGGCGCGGCCGTGGCTAATAACCCAACCGCTGATGCCGGCGGTGATCGGCAACGGTGGGAAGAGTTGCTGCCGCGAACGGCTATGCACGAGATGACCGTGCGCCGCCCGAATCACGAGATATTCACCCTCGATTACGCCAATCAAGACTTGATAGTAGCCAAACGAGCGGTGCAGCAGTTGCGAAGCTTCATCGAGCAGTTGGTCAATCTCACGAATAGTACCGATACGGGCGCTAAACTGCTGCAACACTTGGAATTGGCGAGCGCGCTCTTGTGCTTCGCGCAACAGCCGCACATTGTTGATCACAGCGGCCACCTGCTCGCCAAACATCTGCGCAACGTTGACGTCTTCGGCAGTAAAGGCGTTGGGTGTCCATTTATCAATCGTGAGCACCCCAATCGTCACCTGATCAACGCGCAGCGGCACCCCGATCCACGAGCGAATGATGTCGCTGTCGGGCACTTTTTGCCAGCCGGGGACACGCTGCACATCGGCGTGGTAGATGGCGGTTCCTAGCCGGCGTAGTTCGTTAATGAGCGAACCCGGTCCAGCATAAAGAGTCACTTGATCGGCTTTGCTACGCAAACCGCGCTGCGCAATCAGGCGCACATACTCTTCGTCGTGGACAACAAAGACGCAGGCGGAGTCGAAATTGATGAAGCGGTGGAGTTCCGCGAGAATCTGGTCAAGCACACTGGCTTGATCGATCCGCGCATTGGTCAGAGCGACCAAATTGCTCAGCGCTTCGGCGCGGGCATAGGCGCGCCGTTCGAAGGCGCGCTGGCGGGCGCGCATCATCTGTGCGGCGGCGAAGGCAAGTAGATCGGCATCGTCCTTGCGCCAATACCGGCCAAGCTCATGAACAACCAACCAAGCTGGCAAACCGTCAAAGCGCAGATCGACGATAAGCGCGCCTTCGCTACGCCAGAGATCAAGATCGTGTTCGGTGATGGCTTGGCCGGTGTGATCAATCAGGTGCTCGTCGTTGGTGGTGGTGATCAACCGTGGTTCGACTCCCAACACATCGGCCAGTTCGCGCATGATCAACGCTTCAGCTTGATGCATCTCGGTGCTGTAGGCCAGAATGCGCTCACGCGCGGTTGCCCGGCGCAGCATCTGTGCAGCAGTGGCGTTATCAATCGCAATTGCTGCTAGATCGGCGAAGATCGCGATCGTTTCGAGCACTTCGTGGCTGAACGGCTCGGTAATGGTAAAGCGCGATAGACTTAGCGCGCCAAAGCAGTGATCACGGACAATGAGGGGAATGGCCAATATCACTGCCGGATGCCGATCAAGCTTGGGTGAATAGCGTGGGTCACGAACCGGCTCGATCAGATGCAACATTTGCCGGTTGGCGACGGCCCAACCGGCGACACCTTCACCGAGCCGTAAACGGAAGAAGCGCTCGTGTTCGGGGCGATCTTCCAAGCCGAGAATGGCGGCGCTGGTTAGCCATTCACCTTGCTCATCAAGCAGCCAGATGGTGACGACGTCAGCCCCGCTCAATTCGCGGGTAGCCGCAAGCACATGCTGCAACACCTTTGGCAAATCAAGCGATGAGAGCACAGCCTTGCTAAGGGCAAGGATCGTCGTGGTGGGTGATGAGGCGTCGGTGCTGCCGGTTGGCGGATTGGGCGGGCGGTTTGAAATTGTCATAACCAATATTATACTCGTTGGCCATTACTCGCGGCGGCTGAAATAGGCTATCTTGTGAACAATGTTGATGTTTTGCGCCTGTGCCGGCAATGGTATGGGACTGCCGCCGGTTTGCGGCGCAAGCGGCACACGTTTCAGCTTGGTTGACCTCATCCCCTTCGGTGTTCAGCGGCTCATCACGCCGAGCGCAATCGTTGCGACGGTGCGCCGCACTACTCTCCCACTACCCGTAGCGGCGCGAACATGACCAATTTTCACCAATTTTTGCCAAACCGCGCAACTTTTGGCTAGTTGCTGCGGTTTCCTTCATGCAAGGGTTATTTTTTAGGGGCAGGCAAGAAAGGAACAGACCATGCGCAGCTTTCGGGGCACGATGAATCGGGTGGAGTTGATCGGGCGGCTCGGTGCAGATCCTGAGGTGAGGCAGGTTGGGAATGGCGTTTCGTTCTGCCGGTTTAATCTAGCGACCAACCGGCCGGGTAGCAATGACGAGCAGGGGAAGCGCACGAGTGAGACCGAGTGGACGACGGTGGAGGCGTGGGAGCGGTTGGCCGAGTTATGCGGCAATTACTTGCAAAAGGGGCGACGGGTGATGGTGATGGGCAGCTTGCGCACCGACAAATGGCAAGATAGCGAGAGCGGGCAAACGCGATGGCGCACCTATGTGCGGGCCGACGAGGTGATCTTCCTTGATAACGGCGCCGGCAAGCAAGAAGAGGAGGACGAGGAGTAGTGTAGGTGGCGGGTAAGGCGCGCAGGGTATTCTGGACGCAAGCGCGAGTGTCGGGCCATGTTGCCCAACCCTTTGCGCGGCAGCAGCGACATGTTTGAGGCTCTGCGCGCCTTCCTGATCTGTCTTGATAACTGCTGGGCGGCGAGCAGCGGCGGGCACGATGAGAAGGAGGTGGCGGGTAAAGGGAAACAGACCACTGTTGCGGGCGGGAATGAGGGCGAGAAGCGATGGAGGTGGCGGGTAAGGCGCGCAGGGCATACCTAATATACGAGCGCGAGTGTCGGGCCATGTTGCCCAACCCTTTGCGCTGCAACGGCGGCACATTTGATGCCCTGCGCGCCTTCGGGCTACTCCTCGGCGAAGAGCGGAGTTGACAGATAGCGTTCGCCGTTGGACGGCACAATGAAGACAATGAGCTTGCCGGCGTTTTCGGGCCGGCGGGCAACGCGGAGAGCGGCAGTGGCGGCGGCGCCGCTTGAGATGCCGACCATCAAACCCTCTTCGCGGGCGAGGCGTCGGGCCATCGCAAACGCATCTTCGTTGCTGACCTGCTGAATCTCGTCGAGAATGGAGGTGTTTAACACATCAGGAATGAAACCGGCGCCGATGCCTTGAATCTTGTGCGGGCCGGGCTTGCCGCCCGACAACACTGGCGAAGCTTCCGGTTCAACAGCAACAATGCGCAGGCTGGGCCGGCGCGGCTTCAGCACTTCACCGATGCCGGTCAGGGTGCCGCCGGTGCCAACGCCGCCGACCACAATATCCACCTGCCCATCGGTATCGCGCCAAATCTCTTCGGCAGTAGTTGCGCGGTGGATAGCCGGGTTGGCCGGGTTCTTGAACTGCTGCGGCATAAAGCTATTGGGTATCTCGGCCAGCAACTCTTCGGCGCGGGCAATTGCGCCACGCATGCCCTCGCTGCCCGGCGTAAGCACCAATTCAGCGCCAAAGCCGCGCAGCAACTTGCGCCGCTCGATGCTCATGGTTTCGGGCATGGTCAGGATCAAGCGATAGCCACGGGCGGCAGCAACGAGCGCCAACCCGATGCCGGTATTGCCGCTGGTCGGTTCGATAATAACCGTCTCGCCGGGGCGGATCAGCCCCTCGCGCTCGGCGGCGTCGATCATTGCTAGCCCAATCCGATCCTTCACCGAGCTAGCCGGATTGAAGAATTCGAGTTTTGCCACGACGGTAGCGTGGGTGTCGTTGACGCGGTTGAGGCGCACCAACGGCGTGTTGCCGATCAATTCAGTGATTGAGTTGTAGATCCGGGCCACGGTAGGCTCCTTTGTGCAGAATAGTCGATTCTCTGGCTATATTGTAATCAGGCTGAGAATAAATGTCAATTTGTTGTGCAAAAAAGTTAAGTTTTGTACGTTAACGTCACTGATAACAGATCGTGCTATACTAAGCGGCGCAACCAAGCTGATCACGATGGAGGGAACAGGTATGCGCGGTCGCTCAGTGCGTCCAGTTGATCGAGCCGGCGGCGGTGAAGAAGCCATCCGGTTAACGCGGTGCGCAGGCACGTGGCTAGCCGATCCGCCTGACGCTGCCGAACAAGCGCGGATTGCGGACGCGGTGCGGGCATTGAATGGCCAGCGCGCATTGGCATTAGCATTGCATCGCGATCAAGCTGCGCTCGATGCCTACTGCGTCGAGCTGTTCCGCGACCCCATGTTTGCGCCGCTGCACATCGGGCCGGAGGTTATCCAGCGCATCATCGCCAAACTCGGCGAGCCGCCGGTGGTTGACGAGACAAACACAACAGCGTTTTCGGAATATTTGCAGCGCGCGGTGTTGTTGTTTGCGTTGCCCAACCCGCGCCGGCTGCTGGCAGCGCAACTGCGGCGCTACTTGCCGCGCTTCACTGAGGCTGGTGATTGGAAGGCGGCAGTCGCGATTGACTACAGCGCGTTCCGCACTTCGCTGGGCAACGAAGTGACGCCATTTTTGGCCCAAATGACGCTGGCCGGGCTAGCCGATTATTACGACGATGACGTGGAGGAGTAACTCACGTCGTCGCCAGTGGGTTGCAACAATCACGAAATATGGTATAATGCACGGGCGTTAGGCCCCCATCGTCTAGTGGCCTAGGACATCACCCTTTCAAGGTGGAGATCGCGGGTTCGAATCCCGCTGGGGGCACCATCACAAGCGCGCTGCGACAGAGCAGCGCGCTTGGTGTTTTTGGCGCCAACTTCAGCGATTGTTTGTTGTTGCCCATGCTGGCGGGCGCTTTTCCACAAACGCAGCCACCCCCTCTTGAGCGCAAGGTTCCATCATGTTGCAAGCCATCGTTTGGCCGGCAAGCTGGTAGGCTTCTTCCATGGTCAGCTCGATCTGGCGGTAGAAGAGCGACTTACCGATCGCGATCGACTCGGCGGGCTTGGCGAGAATCGCCTCGGCGAGCCGCTGCACTTCGGCGTCTAGTTCGTCGGGTGGCGCAACCCGATTGACCAACCCCAGCCGTTGGGCGGTGTGGGCATCAATAAACTCACCGGTGACCAGCATCTCAAAGGCGGCTTTGCGCCCGATATTGCGCGACAGCGCCACCGATGGCGTCGAGCAGAAGAGACCGACATTGATACCCGATACCGCAAATTTGGCTTCGGTCGAGGCGACGGCGAGATCGCACATAGCCACCAATTGGCACCCGGCGGCAGTGGCAATGCCATGCACACGGGCGATCACCGGCTGCGGCATGCGCTGGATGGTCAGCATCATCTGCGAACAGCGGGCGAAGAGGTCTTCGTAGTATTGCTGGTCGGGGTGAGCCTGCATCTGCTTGAGGTCATGGCCGGCGCAAAACGCCTTGCCGGCGCCGGCCAGCACAACCACCCGCGCCTGCGGATGAGCCGCGATTGCATCAAGCTCGGCTTGCAGCGCAGCTAGCATCTCTTCCGACAGGGCGTTGAACTGGCGGGGGCGGTTGAGGGTCAGGCGCGCAATGCCGCGCTCGTCAATCTCGCTTAGCACGTAGGGTTCGACGGCGGTTTCGCTTGCTTGCATAGCAGTCTCCTCAATTCATCAGTGTTGGTTTACCGCAGCGGGCGTAGGTTAGGGCCTTGTAGCGCAATGCCATGGCGGTTGCGCCTGATTGAAATAATGATTGCCGATAGATGTGGGATGTCTGCTTCTTATTGTACACGAAGATGAGTCTAGATGCATTTAGATGTGGCAATAGGGATCGTGGCGGCAAGGGCATAGAGGACACAGCGAGGGAGAAGGTGGGATCAAGGGTAAATTGCCATTATGCCCTCGCGCCGGAGCACCCGTATTGGGTCTCTAAATCCCCTCTTCTCCCGCGGGTAGGAGGGTACGGATAACGAGGCATCCTTGCAACGCTCTCCACTTGATGCGAACAGTGCTTGCAACACTAGGTGGCCTATCCAAGCCCCTCGCCACCCATTTTCCACAATTTCAACCCCCGTTCGGCTATACCGAATTTTGTTATCGACAACGCTCCTTGCCCTCATCTATAATCGAAATCACCGCGGCGATACAAACAAGTGCATACCATAACGCGGCAACGGCGCTAGGAGTTCGTTCACAGGGAGGTGAGGCATGACGGTGTCCGAAATGGCGGCGGAGACCGCCGTAGCCGGCGCGCGCCCAATGAATGGGCGGGAGTATCTCGAGAGCCTGCGCGATGATCGAGTGGTCTATTTTCAGGGTGAGCGGGTCAAGGATATTACCACGCACCCGGCCTTCCGCAATTCGGCGCGGATGGTGGCGCGATGGTACGACCGTTTGCACGAGTTGCATCAAGAGGATGTGGCGCGCGGCGGGCCAGAACAGTGGAAGTGGACGATGCTGACCGACACCGGCAGCGGTGGTTGGACGCATCCCTTCTTCGTTGGCTCGCGCACGGTTGATGATCTAGTGCGGGCGCGCGATACGATTGCCGAGTTACAGCGAGCAGTCTATGGCTGGATGGGCCGCGCTCCCGATTATAAGGCCGCTTTTACCGGCACTTTGGGCGCGAATGCCGAGTTTTACGCACCGTATCAAGAAAATGCGCGGCGGTGGTACCGCAAGACGCAGGAAGAGCTGATCTACTGGAACCACGCGATTGTTAACCCGCCAATTGACCGCAACCGTCCGCCAGATGAGGTGGCCGACGTGTATATGCACGTCGAACGCGAGACCGACGCCGGCCTGATTGTGTCGGGGGCGAAGGTGGTAGCGACCGGCAGCGCGCTGACCCATGTCAATTTCATTGCCCACTACGGCCCGCTGCCGATCAAAGAGAAACGCTTTGCGCTCATCTTTGCGGTGCCGATGAACTCTCCCGGCGTGAAGCTGATTGCGCGCACCTCTTACGAATACAATGCCGCGGTCACGGGCAGCCCCTTCGATTACCCGCTGTCGAGCCGGCTAGACGAGAACGATTCGATCTTGGTCTTCGACAAGGTGCTGATCCCGTGGGAAAATATCTTTGTCTACGGCGATATTGAGAAGGTCAACACGTTCTTCCCGCTCTCCGGCTTCGGCCATCGCTTTCCGTTGCATGGCGGCGTGCGCTTTGCCGTCAAGCTCGATTTCATCACCGGCCTGATGCTGAAAGCAGTAGAGGCGACTGGGGTAGGCGAGTTTCGTGGTGTGCAAGCGCGCTTGGGCGAGATTGTCACCTATCGCAATCTCTTCTGGCAGTTGACCGAGGCGATGGTGCGTAACCCGATGCCATGGGTTGATGGCTATCTCTTGCCCAACCTTGAGGCGGCGTTTTCGTACCGTGTTATGGCGCCGGACGCCTACGTCAAGGTGAAAGACCTGATTGAGAAGGATGTTGCCAGCGCCCTGATCTACCTGCCCTCGCACGCCGCTGATCTCAAGAACCCGGAAGTGCGGGCCTATCTCGATCGCTTTGTGCGCGGATCAAACGGCTACAGCGCACTCGATCGCATCAAGCTCATGAAACTGCTCTGGGATGCGATGGGTACCGAGTTTGGCGGGCGGCACGAGTTGTACGAACGCAACTACGCCGGCAATCACGAGAACATCCGCATCGAGACGTTGGGCGCGGCGATGGCAATGGGCGTGACAGCGCAGATGAAGGCGTTTGCCGAGCGTTGCATGGCCGAATACGACCTCGATGGCTGGACGGTGGCCGATTTGGTGAATCCGGATGATGTCAATGTGGTGATGAACCAGCGCTAACGCATGCAAGGAGGAGGACAACAATGAGCGAGCCGATCTTTGATACCCATCAACTGGCCCATGTCGAGATTTTGACCCCTAAGCCAGATGAGACGCTCTGGTTTTTCCGTGATCTGCTCGGCATGGAAGTGACGACGCAACAGGGGCAATCAGTCTACTTGCGGGCTTACGAAGACTGGTACCATCACACGCTCAAGATCACCGAGGCGAAAGAGCCGGGTTTAGGGCATGTGTCGTGGCGGGCCAGCTCGCCGCAGGCGCTTGAACGGCGGGTGAAGGCCATCGAGGCTGCGGGGTTGGGCAAGGGATGGCTCGATGGCGATCTTGGCCATGGCGCGGCCTACCAATTCACCACTCCTGATGGCCACCCGATGGAGATTCTCTGGGAAGTGGACTACTTCCAGCCCAGTGCCGATCAGAAGTCGCCCCTGCTCAACCGGCCGCAGAAGCGACCGCTGCGTGGCGTGCCGGTGCGCCGGCTCGATCACGTCAACTTGCTGGCCTCGGATGTGACGGTCAACAAGAACTTTATGATGGAGCAGTTGGGCTTCCGGTTGCGCGAGCACATTGTGCTCAACAATGGCATTGAGGCCGGCTGCTGGCTGAGCGTCTCGCCGCTGGTGCATGAAGTGGCGCTGATGCGCGATGGCAAAGGGGCGCGGGGCCGGTTGCACCACGTGTGCTATTGGTATGGCTACCCGCAGAACCTCAACGATCTGGCCGATGTCTTCCGCGAGCAAGGTATTTACATCGAAGCCGGACCCGGCAAGCATGGCATCAGCCAAGCGATGTTTATGTACGTTTACGAGCCGGGTGGCAATCGGGTGGAGCTGTTTGGCGATCCGGGCTACCTGATTTTCGATCCGGCATGGAAGCCGATTGTCTGGACGGAAGAGACATTGGCGGCGGGCATCGTTTGGTTTGGCGGCAATTTGCCGGGTGAGTTCTTCCTCTACGGCACGCCGGTGGTGCATGAGCACGAGCCGGCGATGGCAGCAGGGTAGGATAGGCCGCGGGCTGTGGGAAGGCTGCGCTAGCGAAACCATACGGCGTAGAGTGGGGCAGACCCTCTGCCCCGCTCCACGCCAGCGCAGGGTTGATGGAGGGTGGCTCCCCACAGTGAGCGCTGATGATGTTTACGTTCTGTATCAGGGCAGAAAGGGCGGCAGCTTCCCTTCCGTCCTCCATAAGCCACAAAGGAGTGAACGATGTTACAGACTCTGCAAAAGGCGGCGCGAGCGCTCACACTCTTCACTCCGGCTCATCCGGAATGGAGTGTGGGCGAGATGGCGAAGGCGCTCGAACTACCTAAATCGAGCGTCTCGGAGCTGCTCAGCAGTCTGGCCGAGCAGGGTCTGTTGCGCCGGGTTGGTCCCGGTCGCTACCGGCTCGGTTGGCGGCTGCTCGAGCTGGGGCAAACGTTGTTGAAAACGACCGAGTTTCGCGATGAGGCGCGGGCGGTGATGCAAGAGATGGTGGCCGCGTGGGGCGAAACGATGCATCTGGCCGTGCTCGAAGCGGGGACGGTAGTCTACCTTGAGAAGTTGCGCGGCCAGCAGGGCTTGCAAGTTGAGTTGTCGGGCATTGGAGTGCGCTTGCCGGCTCACTGTTCGGGGGTGGGCAAGGTCTTGCTGGCTCACCAACCGTGGGAAGAGGTGCTGCGGGTGGTCGGCGATGATCAGCTCTATCCCTTCACCGCCAACACCATCACCTCGCTGGACGCTCTAGCGGCAGAGCTAGCGCGGGTGCGGCAGCGGGGCTACGCTTACGATCTCGAAGAGGTGTCAATTGGTCTCTGCTGTGTGGCAGCGCCGATCCGCAACTATGAAGGGCAGGTCATCGCCGCCGTCAGTTTTTCGGCGCCAACCCATCGCTTTCGCACCTACCGCGATCAATACACGCGAGCGATTGTCGAAGGCGCGCAGCGCATTTCCGAGCGGCTGGGTTACTATGGAGGAACTTCTGCATGCAAGCCGATAAAATCAAAGTCGCCATCCTCGGTTCCGGCAACATAGGCGCCGATCTAATGTACAAACTGCTGCGGCAGCCGGGGCCAATGGAATTGGCGCTGGTGGCCGGGATCGATCCGGCGTCGGAGGGGTTGGCGCGAGCGCGGCAGTTGGGGATTGCCACTAGTGCCAACGGTATCGAGGCGATCTTGGCCGATCCCGATATTCGGATTGTGTTCGATGCCACCAGCGCCAAAGCGCATGTGCGCCATGCTAAATTGTTGCGCGAGAGCGGGCGAATTGCGATTGATCTCACCCCAGCGGCGCGCGGGCCGTACGTCGTGCCGCCGGTCAATTTGGGCGACCATCTGCGCGCAGCAAATGTCAACTTGATCACCTGTGGCGGGCAGGCCACCATCCCGTTGGTGTATGCGGTGAGCCGTGTCACGCCGGTGCGCTACGCCGAGATGGTGAGCACAGTGGCGAGCCGCTCGGCTGGGCCGGGCACTCGCCAGAACATTGACGAGTTTACCTTTACGACGGCGCGCGGGCTGGAAGCGATCGGCGGCGCGCGCGAAGCCAAGGCGATCATTATTCTCAATCCGGCCAACCCGCCGATTCTGATGCGGAACACAATCTACGTAATTCCTGAAGGCGATTTTGATGTGGCTGCCGTGCAAGAATCGGTCGCGCAGATGGTGGCCGATGTGCAGCACTACGTTCCCGGCTACCGGCTCAAGAACCTGCCGGTGATCGAGCGGCGGGCGACGCCGTGGGGGGAACGCCCGGTCGTTATTATGTTGCTGGAAGTAGAGGGCGCTGGCGATTTTCTGCCTCCCTACGCCGGCAATCTCGACATCATGACGGCGGCAGCGCGGCGAGTCGGTGAACTCTTCGCTGCCCATCTATTGGCAAACGTGGAGGTGACGGCATGAAAGCGCCGCGCCTAACTGATACAACGTTGCGTGACGGTTCGCACCCTATGCGCCACCAATTCACCCGCGAGCAGGTGGCCAGCATTGTGCAGGCGCTCGATCGGGCCGGCGTGCCGGTGATTGAGGTCAGCCATGGCGATGGGTTGGCCGGATCGTCACTGCAATACGGATTCTCGCATACATCGGAGTTTGACCTGATTGAAACGGCGCGCAGCCACGCTGAGCGGGCCAAAATCGCTGCGCTGATGTTACCCGGCATCGGCACGCGCCAAGAGCTGAAAGAGGCCGTTGCGCGCGGAATACAGGTAGTGCGGATTGCTACTCAATGCACCGAGGCCGATGTTTCTGAACAGCATTTCGGATTGGCGAAAGAACTGGGCTTAGAGACGGTCGGCTTTCTGATGATGGCCCATATGCGCCCGCCGGAGGCGCTGGCCGAACAGGCGAAGTTGATGGAATCGTATGGCGCCGATTGTGTCTATATCGTCGATTCGGCAGGCGCAATGCTGCCGCGCGATGCAGCAGCGCGGGTGCGGGCGCTGAAAGAGGCGATCTCGGTGCAGGTCGGTTTTCATGCCCACAACAATCTTGGGCTGGGGATTGGCAACACATTAGCCGCGCTCGAAGCCGGCGCTGATCAGATTGATGGCTGCCTGCGCGGCCTCGGAGCGGGAGCCGGCAACGCGGCTACCGAGTTGTTGGCAGCCGTGCTCGACCGGTTGGGGCTGAATCCCGGCCTCGATGTCTTCGGATTGATGGACGCCGCCGAATACATTGTCGCGCCGATTATGCCCTTCCAGCCCTTCCCCGACCGCGATGCGATCACGATTGGTTATGCCGGCGTCTATTCGACTTTCTTGCTGCATGCCAAGCGGGCCGGCGCACAGTATGGCGTCGATCCGCGCGAGATACTGGTTGAGTTAGGGCGACGGCAGGCGGTTGCCGGCCAAGAAGACTGGATCATTGATGTGGCGCTTGATTTGAGCCGGCGGCATTCAGCCGGTGAGCGCAAGGAGTCCCGCGCATGAACAACCACGCTGCGGCCGTGCTGGCCGATCCCGCGATTGATCCGCGCTTGTTTCGCGCCACTATGGGCTGTTTCGCCACCGGCGTCACAGTGATAACCACCGCTCACGATGAGCTGGTGCATGGCATGACCGCTAACGCCTTTTTGTCAGTTTCGCTCGATCCACCGCTGGTGCTGGTATCAATCGGGCGCGCAGCCAAGATGCATAGCCTGCTGGCCCCCGGCCGGCGCTATGGCGTGAGCAAGCTGAGCGAAGAGCAAGAGCATCTCAGCCGCCATTTCAGCGGTAAACCGGTGGCCGGCCTGCAACCGCACTTTGTCTGGCACGCCGGCACGCCGCTGATCGCTGATGCGCTGGCTCATGTGGTGGCGCGCATTATTGATGCCCATCCCGCCGGTGATCATACCCTGTTTATTGGGCAGGTGGAATACCTTGCCTATCGCGATGGGCGTCCGCTGCTGTTCTACCGCGGCCAGTATGGCAAGTTGGCGGCAGTGTGATGGTAATTATTTAGAACTTCTAAATAGGTTTGGATGGGCACGGGTGCAATAAATGCACACGGTTTGCAGGGGGATATGGATTGGCGCGGACGGATTGGCGCCCGCTTGGAATCAGGAACACGGAATGGCTGAACAGATTGCAACCGGCGCTTACACTACTCACCTCAATCGGCAGGGGCCGGTGGGTCAGCCGGCGATTCTCTTCATTCACGGATCAGGCCCCGGCGCTAATGGTTGGTCGAATTGGCAACTGGCTTTGCCAGCGCTTAGCGAGCAGTGGGATTGCCTCGCCCCTGATTTGGCAGGATTTGGCGACAGCCAGCATCCCGACCCGCCGCCGGGCGATATTCGGCGTTGGATGCGGTTGTGGGTCGATCAGATGCTGGCGCTGCTCGATACGCTGGGTATTGCCCAAGCTGATCTGGTTGGCAACTCGATGGGTGGCGCAGTCGCCTTGCACCTGCTGCTCGAAGCGCCACAGCGCTTCCGGCGGGTAGTGTTGATGGGCGCGATTGGCGCGCCGTGCCGGCTTACGCCAGAACTCGACCGGCTGTGGGGCTTTTACGACGATCCTTCGCCAGCGCTGCTGGCACAGGCGATCCGCTGGTTTGTCTACGATGATGCCTTCGTGCGCGACCGGCTCGATGAGATTGTGCGCATCCGTTATGCGGCGGCGATGCGGGCCGATGTGCGGCGCTCGTACACGGCGATGTTTCCGGCTCCGCGCCAAGCGCTACTCGATGCCCTGATCGTGCCCGACTCCGCTCTGCGCCGGATTGTTCATCCGGTGTTGTTGGTGCATGGTCGCGACGACGCGATTGTGCCGGTTGATACCAGTTATTACCTGCTTAACCGCTTGCCCAATGCCGAACTCCACGTTATCGGACGGTGTAGTCATTGGACGCAGATCGAGCATAGCCAACGCTTTCACCAATTGGTGCGCTCGTTTTTAAGCGAGGGGTAAACGAAGAGGGCGATCCAATGCTGCTATTGCGCATCACCATGCTTGAAGGGCGCAGCGCCGAACAGAAAGCCGAATTGGCGCGCGCATTATCGGCAGCGGCAGCCGAAGCGTTCGGGGTGCCGCTCGCTGAGGTGCGATTGATCATCCAAGAAGTTCCGCCAACGCACTGGACGGTTGGCGGGCAGTCGATGGCTGAATTGCGCCGGAATGAGCCGGCGGGTGGCGGGCAAGCGTCATGAGTGGGTGAACAATGGTTTCTCGCCACCTCTTCACAGTGGAGATAGCTGGAAACGAGGGCTGGCTGCGGAGGGGCAGTGCGCCCTTTCAAGCCGAAAGCATCGTTGCTAGCTACAAACGAGTTTGCTGAAGAGCGGTTTTGGGCATTATCCTCGGTTGAAGCGCAAAGCCGAGCTTGCCATCCGCTAGGGTGGACGGGGGAAGAGAGCGTCTAGTGACGAACGTTGTTGACCGCTGCGTAGCGCCAAAGCGGCGAGCAATGTACAGGAGTCGTTATGGATCATGCCGAAGATATATTGGCCAAAGCGATTGAACAAGCGCGCGCGACGCGCCGGCCACTGGCAAGCCGGGCCGCCGAGTGGGGGGTCGATCTGGCCGGCGCATATCGTATCCAACGCGCGCGCCTGCCCGATGAGCGTTGTATTGGCTACAAACTGGGCCTGATCAGTCCGGCCAAGCAGCGCCAGATGGGCCTCAACCAACCGATTTATGGCCGGATCAGCCGGGCTATGATCCGCGAGCGGGTCGTCAATCTGAGCGACTTCGGGCAACCCCGGCTCGAACCAGAGCTGGCCGTCGTGTTGCGCAGCCCATTGCCGGCTGACGCCGAACCGGGCGCGGCAACGCGCGCCGTGGGCGGGATCTTTCTCGGCGTTGACATCCTCGATAGCGCGTGGGCCGATTACCGCTTCAGCGCCGTCGAAGTGGTTGCTGACAACGCCTCAGGCGGCGGTTTTCTACTTGGCGAACGGCTGCACGAACAGATGCCCGATGGCGAACTGCGCCTCTACCTCAACGGTGAACTGCGCGCTGCGGGGCCGGTGGCTGCGCTAGGCAACCTTGCCCAACAACTCTGTTGGCTGGCGCAGGCAGTAGATGGATTGGGCGCCGGGCAGATCATCTTCCTCGGCTCGCCGGCGCAGGCGATCCCCGCCACACCCGGCGTGCTCGAAGTCGTCATCGGTGATGACATCGTGCAGGCGCAATTGGAAGGAGCGGTGTGATGGACTACCCCTTTTTTCATGTTCAGCACTACATTGATGGCCAATTCATTGATCGCGGGCCGCGCTTTGATATTGTGTACCCGGCGACCAACCATGTGATCGGATCGGCGCCAGAAGCGGGTGCGGCAGAAGTTGATGCAGCGGTAACGGCGGCGGCGCGCGCGTTTCGCCAATGGAGCCGCATGCCGGTGGCCGAGCGGCGGCTGATTTTAAAGCGGTTTGCCCAACTGATTCGCGATCACGAAGCCGAACTAGCCGCGATCGAGACGTGGGACGTCGGGCGACCCATAAGCGAGAACCGGGCCGGCTACATTCCTCGCATCGCTGCCAACATCGAATTTTTTGCCGATTTTGCCGCTACCCACGGTAGCGAAGCCTACCCCATGGATAACGGCTATATCAATTATGTGCTGCGGCAGCCGGTTGGGGTAGCGGCGCTGATCGCGCCGTGGAATATTCCGCTCTTGCAAGCGACGTGGAAAATGGGGCCGGCGCTAGCATTCGGCAACACAGTCGTGATGAAGCCGGCTGAACTAACACCCATCGGCACGTGGCGATTAGCGCAACTAGCCCATGAAGCCGGCGTGCCGCCGGGCGTGATCAACGTCATCCACGGATTTGGCCCCAATTCCGCCGGCGAACTGCTCACCAAACACCCGGCTGTTAAACTCATCTCATTCACCGGCGAAACGACCACCGGCCAGATCATTATGGCTGCTGCCGCTCCCACCCTCAAACGAGTCTCTTTCGAATTAGGCGGCAAAGGCGCTAACCTCATCTTCGCCGATGCCGATCTCGACCGGGCGGTCGCAATTAGCCTACGCTCATCCTTCTTCAACCAAGGCGAGTTCTGTTTGGCCGGGCCGCGCTTATTGGTGCAGCGCCCAATCTACGACGCCTTCCTTGATCGCTTCCAAGCAGCGACAGCCAAACTCACCGTAGGCGATCCCTTCGATCCTAGCACCAAGGTCGGCGCACTCATTTCACCCGAACACCTCGAACGGGTGAGAAGCTATATCGCGCTGGCCCGCGACAGCGGCGCGCGGGTTATGCTGGGTGGCGATCAGCCCAATCTGCCGCATCCCTTCGCCCAAGGCAACTTCTTATCACCGACCATCATTATCGATGTCAAGCCGCGCGATCGAGTTTGCCAAGAAGAGATCTTCGGCCCGGTGGTGACTGTGGCGCCGTTTGATGACGAAGAAGAGGCCATTGCCATTGCTAACGGAGTCAGTTATGGCCTCTCGGCAGTGGTGCAGACACGCGACGTCGGACGCGCAGTGCGGTTAGGGGCGGCGCTCGAAGCCGGCACGATCTGGATCAACGACTTCTTTGTGCGCGACCTGCGCGTGCCGTTTGGCGGCATGAAGAACAGCGGCATCGGGCGCGAAGGCGGGCACTACAGCCTAGAGTTCTACACGGAGGCGAAGACGATATGCCTGAGCAATCAGTAACGAGCGGGGTGCGTGACGAAACCGCCATTGCCGAGATCGCGCAGCGACTGGATCGAGCGTGGGAGGAACGGTTCACCATCCCACCGTTGACCGAAAGCGAAGGGATCGCTGACGCCGCAACCGCCTATCGCATCCAAACCCACTGGACGGAATTACGGTTAGCGCGTGGCGAACGGATCATTGGGCGCAAGATCGGCTTGACCAGCAAAGCGGTGCAAGAGCAGATGGGGGTCAACGAGCCAGACTACGGCACGCTCTGGGCCTCGCGCTATTTCCCGGCAGTGGGCGGGCGGGCCGAAGCGCCGTTCGAGGTCTTCTTGCAGCCGCGGGTCGAAGGCGAAATGGCCTTTCTCATTGGTGAGACGCTCGACTGGCCAGACATTACACCGCAACAGGTGCTGGCAGCCACCGAAGCGCTTGCCGCCGCGATTGAGATTGTTGATAGCCGGATCGAACGCTGGCGGATCAAGCTCGCCGATACCATCGCCGACAACGCCTCGTATGGCGGGCTAACCATCGGCGCATGGAGCAGAGCGTTACGTAGCAGTGACCTGCGCACGATTGGCATGGTTATGAGCCACAACGGGCGGCCTGCCGTGTTCGGCGCCGGCGCTGCGGCCCTTGGCCATCCGGCGCTAGCAGTGGCGTGGCTGGCCAACAAACTGCGCAGCTTCGGCATCCCACTGCGCGCCGGCGACATCGTCATCTCCGGCGCGTTAGCAGCTACCATTCCGGCTCAACGTGGCGATCTGTTTGTGTTAGAGATGTATGGCCAGCCGCCGATCAGTTTACGGTTTGTTTGAGGAGGTCGTGGTAGGGACGGTGCGTCGCACTGTCCCTACGGGCGGCAAGCAAGGGCAACACTTGCAAGAAATGACGCATTTCGTTCGCCAACAAATCCATAACCATCGCAAACAACATTGAAAGGAACAATCCATGCCAATGCTCGAAGTCTTCTACAGCGGCGACCATCCACCCAGCCGCGAACAGAAACGCGCCTTTGCCGCCGCCGCTAGCGCCATCTTGCAGCGCGTCATCGGCACACCGCCGGGCCGGTTGCAACTCGTCGTGCGTGTGCTTGAGCGCGAAGACACACTCGCAGTGTTGGCGGAAGAAGAGGAAACTAAACAGGATCGGGAATAGTTCCCAGTCTTCTACCAGCGCAGCGGTGACAACTTACGCTACGAATTGGATGCAGGTTGGCGGCCCGCGCCCCAGCATCGGTCGCGTCTATTCCCTTCACCAAATCTTCGCAACTTCTCATCAATTCCTGCACGCGCGTATGCTATGACTTACATAGGTACACCATTGCTAAGCCACGGTGAATGGACAGCAGTGGCTAGACCACGAGCAACAAACTACCGTATCAGGAGCATACGCATGCAAGAAGATCGCGACCTCTTCGATCTCGGCCTGCAAGCCGATCTGGTTATGATGCAGCAATCGCTGCTCACCCGTCGCCGCTTACTACGACTGGGGTTAGTGGGCATCACCACCTTCCTCGCCGGCTGCGCGCCAATCGCTAGCTCGCTGGCGACCCCAACCGCCGCGCCAAGTACCACGACCGCGCCTACTACCGCGCCGGCTAGCGCTGCCGCTACCGTTGCGCCCACCACCGCGCCGGCCATGGCTGCCACCGCCACCACCGCCCCTACAAACGCCGCCATCGCCGAATGTGTTGACGCCATCCCGCCTGAAACGGCTGGCCCTTTCCCCGGCAATGGCTCACAGGGAGCAAACCTCAACATACTCAGCCGCTCAGGCGTCGCGCGGTCCGACATCCGCTCCAGTCTCGGCACCGGCAACACCGCTGCCGGCGTGCCATTGCGGCTAGAATTAAAACTGGTGCGCGCGGGCGGCGACTGCGCACCCTTGCCCGGCTACGCAATCTACGTCTGGCACTGCGACGCGCCGGGGCGCTACTCGATGTACAGTCCCGGCGTCGAGGGTGAAGACTACCTGCGCGGCGTGCAAGCTGCCAGCGCGGATGGAACAGTCGTGTTTCAGACCATCTTCCCCGGCTGTTATGCCGGACGCTGGCCACACATCCATTTCGAGATCTACCCTTCGCTCGAACAGGCCACCAGCGCGCGCAACGTTGTCCACACCTCACAACTCGCGTTGCCGGAAGACATCTGCCGGCAGGTTTACGCCGATACGCAATACGGCAACAGCCTGCGTAATCTCGGCCAACTCTCATTAGAACGCGATGGCATCTTCCGTGATGGCTGGGAAACACAGATGGCAACCGTCACCGGCACGATCAACGATGGCCTAGTCGCGCGGTTGACGATTGGCGTGCCGGGGGTGTGAGGTAGCCAGCGCAGGCTAGGAGACGTGTATCTACGCAGGCACTCCTCTGTCATTGCGTGCCGCCGCAGGCGGCCCAGCACTCTCCAGCGAGGGCAGGACGCATGCCTGAACGAGCGTCTTCCCTCGCCATAGCAGGAGATTGCCGTGGGGGTGGGGCAGCAACACCCGCGCAATGACAGAAAGGGCTACTACCCTCCACGCACCTATGCCCGCGGGTAGGTTGGATTCTTCGCTTCCTTCGCCAGAGTCTCATTCAACCTGAGCAAGTCCTCGCCGGTAACGACCACGATCCGGCGCGCTTTGGCTTGATCATGAAAGGCAGCAACTTGCTGTGGATCGGCTTTTTGCCTACTGCGAGCAGTGATAAGCAGCTTGACCACGAACGAACCGCCAACCATATCGGCAATGGAGTTTAATTTGTCGAGCGTTGCTGTTTTGAAAGGCTTGTCTTCCGTTTTGCATTCTGCAATCAACAGCGACGCAGAATAGGTAGCGGCTAGATCAAGCTGATTGTTGGCAGTTTGTCCTCCTGTAGGTATTTCGAGGCCGTACTGATAATCATCGAAAATACCAGCTTGACGCGCGGCTTCCCATGCAAACATCTCAAGCCATTGACCATCAACAAACTTCCACAAATCCTGACCTGTCTGATGAAGGCTGTACGAGCCGTTTTGCTGCTGGGCTTGGTCAATGAAGCCGGCCTGCTTGAGAAACGGAAGCCATGCCTGCATCGTTGGCGTCATAGACACATTGTTCAACCAACGCGGCCCGGTATAGCCAGAATTTGCCTTACTGCCGCGCAACTGCTCGCGAAACGCAAGCGCCTCATCCGGCGCTTGCGCCATCTGGCGCGCAAGGTCGAGCCACGATGGCGGTGGAGGCAGCGCTGGCTGCGCCTGACGTTGATAGATGCTGAAATATTCAGCGACTGATAAGCGATAGGGATCGCCTTGTGGCGGTTGG
>JANWYE010000440.1 GCA_025057175.1 Chloroflexus sp.
TCCCTGAGCTGAATAGGGGAGGGGCTGTTTATTAATCTAGACGTATGCGTGTGTTTTACATACTGCGCGGATGCGCACAGTTTTTTCCAGCATTGCGGCTGTCGTGTCACCGCTGACGTAGCTCAACCGTTGTGGGAAAGACACATGGCCCTCGCTTCACGCATCGCCAGCAATGCCATCTCCGCAGCGGCAGGATCAATCGGCTTCATCTTGGGCGCTACGCCTTTCCAGTTACGGTACCGGAGCAGCGTCCAGATCGCCAGTAAGCCATCGCGCTTCTTGATCTTCTTGCCTTCCTCATATGTGCGACCCATATACGATACGGGAACTTCAAAAATACGATACCCCAGTCGCAGTACTTTTGCTGCGATCTCAGGCTCGATGCGAAAATCGTTGCTCTGCAGGTCGAGGCTACGCATAATATCTGTGCGCATTACCTTATAGCAGGTCTCCATATCGGAAATCCAGCAGTTGTACAGAAAATTTGTCATCATGGTGAGAAACTTGTTTCCCACCGCATTCCAGAAATACATTCCAGTATGACGACCAAGGAAGCGCGATCCAAAAACGACATCCACCTTACCCATTACAATCGGCCGAATGAGTTCGTAATAATCATTCGGATCGTATTCCAAATCGGCGTCCTGAATAATGACTATTTCGCCTCGTACCACAGATAATCCGCTCCGAATAGCCTCGCCCTTCCCTCGATTTTTGGAATGTCTGATGACACGAATCATAGGATCATTTGAGGCGATTTCCTTCAGAATTTCGGGCGTTCGATCACTAGAACAATCATCAACAATGATGATCTCTTT
>JANWYE010000441.1 GCA_025057175.1 Chloroflexus sp.
GGCGATTCGCCGCCGCGCACGCCAGCAGGACGCGGCGTAGGCGGTCAGCGCGGGCGCGGGTTTCCCCCGTCGCCCGCGTTGTGTTTTGTTGACGATGTTGACGATGTTGACGATGTTGACGGCAGTTCTACCTTAAATCTATGAGTGAGGGGCAAATGAGAGCAGCAGTCTACGCACGAGTAAGCACGGAAGAGCAAGGCGACAACTTCAGCATCCCCAGCCAGATTGCCGCCGCCAGGCGCTACGCCTCGGATCGGGGCTGGCAGGTGGTCGCCGAATTGACCGATACCATGTCGGGCGCGGTTCTGGACCGTCCCGGCTTGCGCAAACTGCGCGATCTCATCGCCGCGCGCGCAGTCGATGCGGTCGTCGTGTACAGCCTGGACCGGCTCAGTCGCAACGTCGCTCACATGCTCCTGTTGCGCGATGAGATGCACGGCGCGGGCGTTGAACTGCACGCGGTCACGCGCGGGCAATCGGCGGATACCGCTGAGGGGCGCTTATTCGACACGATTGAGTCGGCGTTTGCGGAATACGAACGTTTGAAAATCCGAGAGCGCAACACGCGCGGCAAGCGCCAGAAGGTCCAGTCAGGCAAGATTTTAGGGTGCGGCATCACGCCGCCCTATGGATATGCGTTTGTCGGACGCGGGAAGGAAAAGGCGCTGGTCGTCAACGAAACCGAGGCGGCATGGGTGCGCACGATCTTCACATGGGCTGCTGACGGCGTTTCGCTGCGTTCCATCGCGGCGCGTCTGGACGCGGCAGGCGTGCCGCCGACCGGGAACGCGCGGCACCTCGCCGCGCGCGGATGGAAA
>JANWYE010000442.1 GCA_025057175.1 Chloroflexus sp.
GAGGGGATTGAAACGCACTGACGCGCCACATCATCGAGGAGTAGCTTTCGTTCGCCTTCAAAAAACCAAAATCCCCGTGAGGGGATTGAAACCACAGTCTGAACGTACATTTGCCAAGCAAAGCAAGCCCGCCTTCAAAAAACCAAAATCCCCGTGAGGGGATTGAAACTAAGCAACGGCCCCCGCTGAACGGTACAGCGGGTACCACTTCAAAAAACCAAAATCCCCGTGAGGGGATTGAAACTTGGTCATCAATGCCAACAGAATGCATTAAACGTAAATTACCTTCAAAAAACCAAAATCCCCGTGAGGGGATTGAAACAGCCACGCCGTGATGATAAAGCGGGCCTTCAAATCTTTCTCTTCAAAAAACCAAAATCCCCGTGAGGGGATTGAAACGTCGGTTGTTGCGCAATTTCAGCAGGTTGTGTCGGTGATCTTCAAAAAACCAAAATCCCCGTGAGGGGATTGAAACTTGCAATATGCATCGTATCTCACGTTGCACACAACGCGAAACTTCAAAAAACCAAAATCCCCGTGAGGGGATTGAAACTCTTTGACCAGAATAGTTCGACCGTTCATGTTAACCCCCTATCTTCAAAAAACCAAAATCCCCGTGAGGGGATTGAAACACAGACGTTTTATAGTGTGTTAGTCGAAGCAGGGATTATGGCTTCAAAAAACCAAAATCCCCGTGAGGGGATTGAAACGCACCACTACCCCTACTCCGAGGTAGAGGTGCTCTTCCACTTCAAAAAACCAAAATCCCCGTGAGGGGATTGAAACCTAAGCGTTGTGCATCTTTTACAACCGCG
>JANWYE010000443.1 GCA_025057175.1 Chloroflexus sp.
AGGAAAGATCGGTTTTTTGACGGGGATTTATTCGATTGGTACGTGTCAATCCCCTCACGGGGATTTTGGTTTTTTGAAGCCAGACTTGAGCGCGTTAGGCAATTTGATCGATCCGCGAGGTGTCAATCCCCTCACGGGGATTTTGGTTTTTTGAAGGGAAGATATCGGCAACAATCTATGCTTTCTTATTCATTATGACGTGTCAATCCCCTCACGGGGATTTTGGTTTTTTGAAGCTAGAGGAGTTAGTGCAAATTATAAAGGAGGTCGCTCGGTGTCAATCCCCTCACGGGGATTTTGGTTTTTTGAAGTGCGAGCGCCGGCAACCATTGGTCGGGCCGGAAACATGTTGGTGTCAATCCCCTCACGGGGATTTTGGTTTTTTGAAGGTCTTCTAGACGGCGGGGTAGCTTTACGTGACCGCCGGTGTCAATCCCCTCACGGGGATTTTGGTTTTTTGAAGGCCACTGTCACTGGTCGAACGGCAGGCTTAGCGCTTTATTGTGTCAATCCCCTCACGGGGATTTTGGTTTTTTGAAGCCATTAGTCAAGAAGAATGGGATGAACTGCTACGCCTCAGTGTCAATCCCCTCACGGGGATTTTGGTTTTTTGAACCAATGGTGCGGTGCCCGAACCCGCACCAGTCAATTTTACGTGTCAATCCCCTCACGGGGATTTTGGTTTTTTGAAGGGAGACGTTGGCACTGCCGCTGACATTTCGCGGATGTTGACTGGTGTCAATCCCCTCACGGGGATTTTGGTTTTTTGAAGGAACGTGAAACGTTTAAGCGCACGTTTAATTTCCGCTCGTTG
>JANWYE010000444.1 GCA_025057175.1 Chloroflexus sp.
TTGAAGGCGATTCAGAAGGAGTTGGGTGAAGATAGCGGCGAAGCTGCCGAGCTTGATGACTTGCGCCAGAAGCTGGCTGCCGCTAACCTGCCGGAGGTGGCGCGCAAAGAGGCTGACCGCGAGCTAAACCGGCTGGCCCGCATTAACGCTAGCTCGCCGGAATACCAGATGGTGCGCACTTACCTTGAGTGGCTAGCCGAATTGCCATGGAATATCTATACCGGCAAACCGATTGACATCGCCTATGCCCGGCAGGTGCTTGACGAAGACCACCACGGCTTGCAGAAGGTAAAGGAGCGCATTCTCGAATATCTGGCGGTCAAACAGCGCCGCGCGCTGTTGGGCGAAGAGAACATGCGCGCCAATCGCGAACCGATCCTCGCTTTTGTTGGCCCGCCCGGCGTTGGCAAGACGAGCCTCGGCCAGAGCATTGCCCGCGCCCTTGGGCGCAGCTTTGTGCGCATGAGCTTGGGCGGCGTGCGTGACGAAGCCGAGTTGCGCGGCATCCGCCGCACCTACATCGGTTCGCAACCGGGCCGGATCATCCAAGAGCTGCGCCGCGCCGGCACTGCCGACCCGGTGATCTTGCTCGATGAAATTGATAAGCTCGGCATGGATTACCGCGGCGATCCGGCGGCAGCTCTGCTAGAGGTGCTTGACCCAGAACAGAACCACACTTTTACCGATCACTATCTCAATCTGCCCTTCGATCTATCGCGGGTGCTCTTCCTCGCTACCGCTAACACGTGGGATACGGTGCCGCCGGCGTTGCGCGATCGCATGGAGGTGATCGAGCTGTCGGGCTACATCGAA
>JANWYE010000445.1 GCA_025057175.1 Chloroflexus sp.
GCGCGGCTGTTCGAGCTTGTGGCCCGCTGGGTTTCAATCCCCTCACGGGGTTTTTGGTTTTTGGAACTCTCGGCATCGCTTCATCATGCGATCCGAGAACAAGACGAGTTTCAATCCCCTCACGGGGATTTTGGTTTTTTGAACTCATTGTGAATGCGTTGATCACGGGCGAAAAGCCCGTAACTCTGTTTCAATCCCCTCACGGGGATTTTGGTTTTTTGAACGTCTATGTCATCATAGACGCCGACTACTTCATCTTAAGTTTCAATCCCCTCACGGGGATTTTGGTTTTTTGAACGCAAGCAGAGCGCAACGATTATGGATTATCCGAACAAGAGCGGTTTCAATCCCCTCACGGGGATTTTGGTTTTTTGAACAGGTGACAGTCGGCGACGTGAAATACGACTTCGAAATCGAAGTCGGTTTCAATCCCCTCACGGGGATTTTGGTTTTTTGAACCGCCTGTTGCTGCGCAAGCTCGGCAACGCGCTTCAGATCGGGTTTCAATCCCCTCACGGGGATTTTGGTTTTTTGAACTGACTCCGGCAAACCTGCCGAGAGCGCAACGATCCACTTTTCGTTTCAATCCCCTCACGGGGATTTTGGTTTTTTGAACCCGTAGGCTGGCCGTCTGTAAAGACGGCCAACCTACGGTTGGGTTTCAATCCCCTCACGGGGATTTTGGTTTTTTGAACGGATAGTTAAACAGTGTTTACTCGTTAAAGGAGACGTCTGTTTCAATCCCCTCACGGGGATTTTGGTTTTTTGAACTTTGACAATGCCCCACCATTCAGCAATCGGCATGCACGAAG
>JANWYE010000446.1 GCA_025057175.1 Chloroflexus sp.
GAATGACGAGCTTAAAAAAACCAAAATCCCCGTGAGGGGATTGAAACACTGTTCAACCTGCTCATCCGTGATAGGGTGCGAATAGCTTCAAAAAACCAAAATCCCCGTGAGGGGATTGAAACCGAACTTGATAACCTTCACCAAGGCTTCCGCCGCCTGTCGCGGCTTCAAAAAACCAAAATCCCCGTGAGGGGATTGAAACCCAAGAAGACCATTGCCACCGGCGCACGTTGGCCGAGCACTTCAAAAAACCAAAATCCCCGTGAGGGGATTGAAACAACCTGATTTGCCACTGATCACGGAAAGTAGTCTTCACACTTCAAAAAACCAAAATCCCCGTGAGGGGATTGAAATACTTCCGCTGTGTATGTTCCGTCCATCAAATCGTATTTGCTTCAAAAAACCAAAATCCCCGTGAGGGGATTGAAATACCCACTCCCCCTTCACTTGTATCTCCGCAAGGAGCCAGCCGTTCTTCAAAAAACCAAAATCCCCGTGAGGGGATTGAAATCGTTACAATAAAGGCAAACACGCGATTACCGAATTGCGTCTTCAAAAAACCAAAATCCCCGTGAGGGGATTGAAATGGCCCTACGAAGTAGGCCCGATCATCCGCTGTCTTCAGAACTACTTCAAAAAACCAAAATCCCCGTGAGGGGATTGAAATCCAATTCTCAATCGCCGGCGTCGTGGTTGCCCAATTGCCTTCAAAAAACCAAAATCCCCGTGAGGGGATTGAAAAGCTTAGCACGACCGCCGCGCGTACTCCAGCGTGTTCCGTCCCACTACCAAAATCCCCGTGTGGGGCTAGT
>JANWYE010000447.1 GCA_025057175.1 Chloroflexus sp.
ATGGCGATTTTGAAGGGGTTAGTGCGCGGGTTTGACATTCTGTGTTCAAAAAACCAAAATCCCCGTGAGGGGATTGAAACACGTTATGTCAAGTTACTCGCTTGACAAAACGCGATTTTTCTGGGTTCAAAAAACCAAAATCCCCGTGAGGGGATTGAAACCAAAAGTATTCTGGTTGCTCCTCGTACACCTGTGCGGTGTGTTCAAAAAACCAAAATCCCCGTGAGGGGATTGAAACTCATCGCAGAGGTCATCGTCCGCGTCGGGGATCGGCGCGTTCAAAAAACCAAAATCCCCGTGAGGGGATTGAAACCGGCTCGCGAGCGGGTTGGAATGTTCCGCATTGTCTAGTGAGTTCAAAAAACCAAAATCCCCGTGAGGGGATTGAAACTGTTGCTTCCATTCCTCTTTGAGAGACGTCGGGTAGCTATGAGTTCAAAAAACCAAAATCCCCGTGAGGGGATTGAAACTTGTTCGACGGTGATGACGCCGTCTAAATGGAGGACAACGTTCAAAAAACCAAAATCCCCGTGAGGGGATTGAAACTTTGCCTGTTTCAAACTGTTTACGAGGCAGAGAGCAGCGAGTTCAAAAAACCAAAATCCCCGTGAGGGGATTGAAACGAGTGTCGATAAACTCGTTTGAAATGAGCACGCCACGATGTTCAAAAAACCAAAATCCCCGTGAGGGGATTGAAACCCGGGCAGCGAGCGCCGGCATTGCGCTATTATAGATCGTCTGTTCAAAAAACCAAAATCCCCGTGAGGGGATTGAAACAACGCATTGGCCGAATTGGAAGCGCAAGAGATA
>JANWYE010000448.1 GCA_025057175.1 Chloroflexus sp.
AAAACCAAAATCCCCGTGAGGGGATTGAAACTTGATCGCGAAAAAATGGATATTGATTCGTACATTCTTCATCCATTCAAAAAACCAAAATCCCCGTGAGGGGATTGAAACACTGAATATACATTCGTTCTCCTTTCTCAGACGCGCTGTATTCAAAAAACCAAAATCCCCGTGAGGGGATTGAAACCCAAATTCCAAGACTTTCACAAGGACTTCTGCCGCTTGTCGATTCAAAAAACCAAAATCCCCGTGAGGGGATTGAAACGGTCTCCATTGCAGTACCTCCTTATCATTAGCTTGCTTAACCATTCAAAAAACCAAAATCCCCGTGAGGGGATTGAAACCCCGGCCCCGGCCTGGCCCTGCGCGAAACTTGCAAAATCCACATTCAAAAAACCAAAATCCCCGTGAGGGGATTGAAACAATATATACTCAGTGCCGTTAACCCAATAAATGTCTATATTCAAAAAACCAAAATCCCCGTGAGGGGATTGAAACTTACTTTCGCATTGACATAGCTAACCCCGTCTTTTTTTAAATTCAAAAAACCAAAATCCCCGTGAGGGGATTGAAACAGACAATATTGCGAATGACTTGTTATCACTGCAAAATACGATATTCAAAAAACCAAAATCCCCGTGAGGGGATTGAAACCTCGATTCCGGCTCCGATTCCGGCCCTGATTCCGCTTTATTCAAAAAACCAAAATCCCCGTGAGGGGGTTCTGACCTGAAAACGCCTTAACTCCATCACCTCTATCGTTTCTCGAATTCAAACAACCAAAATCACCGGGAGGGGGGTGGGGCG
>JANWYE010000449.1 GCA_025057175.1 Chloroflexus sp.
TTGGTTTTTTGAAGAAAATGCTCGACTATATAAAATAGTATCGTAGATAAATGCCGGTTTCAATCCCCTCACGGGGATTTTGGTTTTTTGAAGTGGTATCCTAGTGTCAGGTAAGGAAGCAAGTAGATAAGTTTCAATCCCCTCACGGGGATTTTGGTTTTTTGAAGTCGCGCAAGAGTATGAGCGGCAAGCGGCAGAAGCTGTGTTTCAATCCCCTCACGGGGAGTTTGGTTTTTTGAAGAGAAGCGCTGCCAGAGCCTGCGCGGCAGGCCGCGATTGCGGGTTTCAATCCCCTCACGGGGATTTTGGTTTTTTGAAGCCAAAATTCCTTCTCTACCCCCTTGACAATCCGCCGGCGTTGTGTTTCAATCCCCTCACGGGGATTTTGGTTTTTTGAAGATTTGAGGTTAAGTGGGTTAAGCGGGTTAAATAGAAAACCTCAGTTTCAATCCCCTCACGGGGATTTTGGTTTTTTGAAGCGCGAGCCTGTTGCATGTAGGCGTAAAGCCGCTCGATTGCCGCGGTTTCAATCCCCTCACGGGGATTTTGGTTTTTTGAAGAACGCCGATAAAAATCGATCAGGAAGCCGGCGGCCATGCCGTTTCAATCCCCTCACGGGGATTTTGGTTTTTTGAAGCTATTTCGACGTGTACCGTCATCGCGGCAACGCATGGTTTCAGAGTTTCAATCCCCTCACGGGGATTTTGGTTTTTTGAAGCAGAGACTTGGCGGCCATCCGCAAGGCCTTGCCGGATGAATTCGGGTTTCAATCCCCTCACGGGGATTTTGGTTTTTTGAAG
>JANWYE010000044.1 GCA_025057175.1 Chloroflexus sp.
GGCCCTTCGCTCAGGCCGGCCCACAGCGGCGGGACGGTATCGTGCCATTCGCCACCACAACGCACCACCGGCTGCAACGCACCAGCGCCGACGAGCAGCACAGCGTGACCATCGTGGGCTAACAGCGCGGCGAGCGCTGCTTCTGCCGCCGTGTTGCCGGTAATGATGAAATCGAAGCGGGTAGACAATATTCACCCCCCGGTCTCGTAGAGCCGCGCCACCACGATTAAGAGCATCAGCAAGATGCCGGCATAAGATAGCCCAACTATTCGTGCTGGCCGTTCGCGCAGAGCAATGGCCGTGGCTGGGATCAGCCCAACCGCCACAACCCCATAGATTAGATGCAGCGCCATCTGAGCCAGATCAGCCTGCCAAAGCAGGGGAACACCAATGACCGCCTGCGCAATGATCAGCAGTTGCAAGATGCCGCTGAGCGGCTGCATTCCGCCGCGATTGCGCCACGCCACTACCAAAGCCCAGAGCACGCCAACTACGATCACGATGGTAATGGTAAGTTGTAACCGGCTATGCAAAGCAATAAGGCGCTCCATAACGGGGCTATTGTAGCACGGTTATGCGATGGGCTATGTGCGGTATACTGGCAACAGGACGGAACTGCCGTCTCGTTAGCCCCGCAATCCAGACTCATGTCAACCATTGGCGTCACCGAATGCCTGATCATTCTGCTCATTGTGGCCGTTGTTGCCGCCATCGCCTTTCGCGCCGGTTATTTTCGCGGGCGGAACCGGTAGCGGCAACGTGCGGCGACGCAATCCCCCACCCCCTCATGTCATTGCGAGCCGCGCCCCGCGCGGCGACGCAATCTCCTCCGAGCACGAAAGACACCCCTCACAACCACTGCTCCCGCTGGTGCAGGAGATTGCTTCGGGGGCGGGGGCATAGCGTTGCTATGCCCTACCGCCCCCTCGCAATGACATAGGGAGTACGAAAGACACCCCGCGCAACCACTACTCTCGCTAGTGTAGGAGATGGCTGCGGGCGCTTCGCACCCTCATGACATAGGGAGTTTAGAAGGAGATCGCTGATCGGCATTCCTGCAACTAGTGCGATAATTGCGCCGGGTGCATACGCACCCGACGCACCAGCGTGAGTCGCTCGCTAACACGCAAGCAAAGGCTATCAAACGATGAGCATGGGGATTATCTACGGCTTGATCGCCGCATTGGGGTGGGGCACTGGTGATTTCCTCATCACCCGCGCTACCCGCCAGATTGGCTGGCAATGGACACTACTGCTGGCTCAACTGACCGGTATTGTTGCAATTGGATTGGTGCTGCTTGGACGCAGCGATCCATTGCCGCCGTGGGGGCCTGCATGGCCGATGGCGGTGGCAGTTAATCTGCTCAACTTGACCGGTACTCTTTTACTCTACCGCGCGTTTGCTATCGGCACCCTCGCCATTGTCTCACCGATTTCAGCTAGCTTTGCTGCGGTTACGGCGGCGTTAGCATTGCTTGATGGCGAGCAGTTAGGCGCAATCACGCTGGCCGGTACCGGGTTGGTCATTGGTGGGGTTGTGGTGGTGTCACGTGGGCCGGGCAAGGCCCGCGCCGATCTGCGCGGCGTGCCCGAAGCGATCGGGGTGGCGATCAGCTTTGGCCTGTTCTTTTGGCTAATTGGCGATGTCACCGCCACTTTCGGCATTGCTTGGCCAGTCCTAATTGGGCGCATCGTCACGGTGCTAGGGGCAGTCATGATCCTCGTCCTCAGCCGCCCAGCGCGACCGCGGTTGGGTGCGGCACACGGCGGTCTGATCATCGCCGCTAGCGCGCTCGACACCATCGCTTTCCTAAGCTTCAACACCGGCATTGCCACCGCCTACGTCAGTGTCGTCACGGCGCTGGCCTCGATCTTCAGCGCCGTGACGGTCGTGCTGGCTTGGTTGGTCTTGCGCGAGCGGCTAGCCCGCAGCCAATGGCTCGGCGTAGCCGGCATTTTAGCCGGGGTCTTGCTGGTTAGTTTGCCCTGAGAACGGGTTTCGCCTGAAAAGCTAGCGATCAGCGGCTACCGGCTGCCCAACCGGTTGGCGTCCGGTGGCCGGCCACCACCAAATGATCGCCATACTCACCAATAACACAACCGTGGTCGCAATACCGCCTTCAGGGCCAAAAGCGCCGCCGGTTAACCAGTCGGGGCCAGTCTCCATCAAATTGAACAGCATACCGCCGCTGACTGCTTGGCCGCTCACTTCTAAACCAAAGAAATTGCCCTGCACCCAGTTCCAGATCGAATGGAAGGCGCAGATGCCCCACAACGATTCTTCGCGGAGGGCGTAGAGCGCGGCGAAGAGACCGTACAAGAACAGATTGAGCATAGCGAGGATGCTCAGATTGGGATTCAACCCATGCATCACGGCAAAGAAGAGCGATGACACCAATACGCCAACCCAAGGCCGGTAGCGCGCCGCAAGCGTGGGCAACATCCAACCGCGTGTTAGCACCTCTTCAGCCGCGCCTTGGATCAGCCAGCCGGGGATCAGCACCAACAACACGCCGCCGAGCGCAGCCAAGCCAACCTGCGCCGGATCGCCGGCTTCGACTGCCACAAAACCAAACGGCGCTAGGATTCCGATCACCGCGCAAAACGAGGCTAGCCCCAAGAGCAACCCGCGCCCGTACAAGAACAATGCCCGTGGCGGCTCGAACCCGATTGTCGCAATGCCCCGCCGTTCGTAAAATCGGATCCACAGCCAGACCAGCAATATCATCGCGCCAAACGAGATGGAAAGGAGGAGCGATAACCAAAACCCTGAAACCAAGGGCGGCAGAGTTGCCGCCCATGTATCCACATTCTCAACGTTCATGCCGCCCCACACTATCTGCGCCATCACCACAGGAAACGATAACACCTGCGACAGGATGGCGATGAGAATGCCCACTAAAATGACACCCCACCATGGCGTGAGGCGACGGCCACTGCGGGCCAAGTCGTAAAGGCGGTTGTGAGTGAGCCATATTGGATTCATAGGGTATACCTCGCTGTTTTGGCAAAACCAATATCGTTATCAATTTTAATAATAATCCTTCTTCTGTGTCAAGATGGAAATTTGGCCAGCGCCGTGCTATGATGAGGCTGAATAATATCTGTTCTGATACGTTGCTGCGAACGCCTTCTGTGTTCTCGTGCTACTGCAAGCCGAGCGCAGCAAATGAAGCTATAGCCAGCGCGAAGGAGGCAATTACTCAACTCTCACCGGTGCAGGAGATTACGTTAAGGGCCGTCTGGAACACACATCTGATACCCTCGCCACAACTACGAAAAGCAAGCGGTGATCGTAAGCAAAGCGTTGTAACAGATAGATCCGCTCAGCCGCTGGGCAACCACTATTCTCACGAGAAAGAGAGGCGTCTCAATGAGCGATCCACAGCGTCCAGAAGATTACGGCCGTTATCAACCCGACCAACAGCCATACCAGCAACCGTATCAGCCTCCCCACCAACCGTACCAGATCCAGTATCAGGGTACGCCGGGGTAGCCCGCCGCTGGCAGCGATGCGAAGCCCGGTGCGGTGCTAGCTATCGGCATTATGGCCATTGTTGACGCGGTGCTTAGCGGTCTCAGCGGTCTCGTTTGGTTGATCACGATCTGTGGCATTCCACTTGGTATCTACTCAATTGTGGTGGCGATCTTGGCCGGGATGTACGCTTACAAACTGTTGAGTAACCCACCACAGCCGGTGCAGCCAAACAAGACGCTGGCGATTTTGCAGATCGTCAACATCATCACCGGTAATATCTTTTCTATGGTGTTTGGGATTCTCAGTCTCGTGTTTTACAACCAGCCGGATGTGCAGGCCTATTTTGCCTATCGCAACGGTCAACCATTGCCACCGCAGCAATACCAGCCGCCCCGGTTTTGAGCAGGGGATTGTGTGATCGGGGCAATAGGAGCGATGTATGCGTCGCTCCTATTGCCATCGCTGATTCATCTATGCGCCGGTTGCCGGCAACCTGCGGAGCAGGAGGGGTGGCCCACATCATCCCTAAAGCCCTACTCGCCACACCTGCGCACCGGTTGCCGGCAAACTGCTGATGTCCACCATCCCGCCGCGCACGACCGCCTCAGCGCCGGTGAAGAGTTCGCGCAGGCACACGCCATCGGCTAGGCCGGCGTGACGCACTGGCAACGCGCGCAGCCCATCATCGCTGCGTCGCGCCACCACAATCAGGCGCTCTTCCGGCGCCTCCCGCTGAAACGCAATTGTCTCACCCTGCGCATAAAGCTGCTGGAAGCCGCCCCACCGCAGCGCCGGCGCGTTGCGCCGCAAATGGGCTAATTGGCGCACAAATGAGCGCAAGCCGTGATCCCACCCTGTTTCATCCCATGGCATCGGCCGCCGGCAATCGGGATCGCCGCCGCCAGCCAGCCCAATTTCATCGCCGTAGTAGATGCATGGCACGCCGGGGTAACAGAAGAGCAGCGTCATGGCAACCCGCACGCGAGCCAGATCGTCGCCGACAATGGTGCGCAGACGCGGCGTGTCATGGCTGCCAAGCAGATTGAACTGCTGGGTCGCTACTTGCCACGGAATCGCGGCCCGGAAGGCTGTCCATTGCGCGGCGACCGTCTCGGTGGCTATCGGGCGCGGATCGGCTTCAGGCCGCTCGGGGTTGAACTCAAATCCCCCTAACCAGCGCCAGATTGGGAAGGTGAAGCCTTGATAGTTCATTGTGGCGTCAAGCTCTTCCCCTTGCAGATGGGGCGTGCCATCGAAGAAGTGCTCGCCGAGCAGGTAGGCATTGGGTTGTTCGGCCTTGACTGCCCGCCGGATGCCGCGCCCGATCTTGTGGCCGAGGTTGTCGGGGCCGAGCCGGCCCAGCATATTGGCAACATCGATCCGCCAGCCATCAATCCGGTAGGGTGGGCGCAGCCAGCGCCGCATGATCGCGTCGTGGCCGGCATACATCACCTCACGTAGCCGCACGCTGCGGTAATTAAGCTTCGGCAGGGTCTTGACCCCCAACCAGCATTCGTAGTCATCTGGGTGATGGCGGAAGGTGAAGAATTCAGCGGTTGGCGCGCGCGGATCAGCCTGCGCGGCCACAAACCATGGGTGAGTGACGCCACAGTGGTTAGGCACGATGTCGAGCACCAGCCGCATATCGCGTTCATCGAGCGCCTGCCGCAACATCAGCAAGCCTTCCTCACCGCCGAGATGCGGGTCAATGCTGGTATAGTCTTCGACATCGTATTTGTGGTTCGACGGCGCGCGGAAGATGGGGTTGAGGTAGAGGGCTGACACACCCAAATCGGTCAAATAATCGAGACGCTGGGCGATACCCTGCAAATCACCGCCGAAGAACTCGATTGGGCCAGTTTCCCGGTGTGGCAACTCGTCCCAGCGCCGCGCCACCACCGGTTTACCCCTGTAAAGGTACTCGCCATCGCGCACGTTATTACTCGGATCGCCATCAGCGAAGCGGTCAGGGAAGATCTGGTAAAAGACCGTATCACGCACCCAATCCGGCGCGTGGTAGTTGGCCAATATCACGAAATCATTGGCATCGGTCGGGTAGTGGCGGGTCACGCCGCCGGCGCTGTACCAGCGCGTGCCATCAGCGGCGCGCAACAAGAAGCGGTAGTTCGTGCGCAGCATGCGGATTGGCAGCTCGCCTTCCCACCACCGGCACACCCCGCTCACCCCAACCGCGCGCATTGGCGTGATCTGCTGTTCGCCATCGGGGCAGGTACGCAGAAACACCCCGCTGACCGGCGCATCGGCGGCGAGGCGAAGCCGGATCGTGGCGGTGTCGCCCAAGCGCCCGCTAAAGCGCAGATAGGTTGGCGACCCATCGTGATGGATGCTGGTTTCCCAGTGCAACTCGCTCATACCATCCGCTCCAGTGCGGCAATTGCCGCGGCCAGCCGCGCCAGTGTGCGCTCACGCCCCACGCCAGCTAGCGTGTCAAAGAGCGGCGGCGCTACGCTGCGTCCGGTGACAGCCACGCGAATTGCGCCGAAGAGCGGTCCCGGTTTTACCTCAAGCTGCTCGCACAACCCGCGTAGCGTCGCCTCCAACGCTGGCGGCGTCCACTCTTCTTGCCGGCTGAGCGCCTCGTGGGCAGCGCGCAGCATCGCTATCGTCTGCGCCGCATCATGCTTCTTAGGGATCAGATCGGCGGGATTGTACGTCTCTCCCGGCGTGACATCGCGGTAGAAGAACTCGAGCAGCTCCGGCGCTTCCTGCAACTCTTCCAGCCGCTCGTGAATGAGCGGAATAAGGCGTAGCAGGTAGGCGCGTTCAGCCTCGCTGGCCGGATCACCGATCAGCCCAGCCCGCTGCATAAACGGCAACACCAGCTCGGCAACCTGCTCTGCCGTTCGTTTGCGGATGTAGATGCCGTTCATATCGCGCAGCTTTTCCGGGTTCCAGCGCGCCGGCGAGGGCTGGATGCGGTCGAGGGTAAAGCGGGCAATCAACTCATCGCGGCTCATGATCTCGGTCACGCCGTCGTAGCTCCACCCCTGCAAAGCGAGATAATTGAGCATCGTTTCCGGCAGATAGCCGCGCTCGCGGAAGCGGTGGGTGGCGACATCATCTTTGCGCTTTGACAATTTACCTTTGCCGTCTTGGCGCAAAATTGCCGGCAGATGGGCAAAGACCGGACGCTGCCAGCCAAAGTAATCGTAGAGCAAGACGTGGTACGGCGTGCTAGGCACCCACTCTTCGCCGCGCATCACGTGGGTAATCTTCATCAGATGGTCGTCAACGAGATGGGCAAAGTGGTACACTGGCATGCCGGTTGATTTAATCAGCACAATATCTTGCAACTGGTCATTCTGCACCACAATCTCATCGCCACCCCGGATAAGATCGCGAAAGCGGGTTTCACCTTCAAGCGGCGTCTTTAGCCGCACAGTGTATGGCTTGCCGCTGGCGGCCATTTCCCATTGCCGATCAAGCGGCCAATCGCGTTCGGGGCCACGGAAGCGAAATGCCTTGATTCCGGCGGCTTCAGCCGCTGCCCGCATCTGAGCAAGCTCTTCCTCGGTCGTAAACGACATATAGGCGAGACCGGCTTCGAGCAACTGCTCAACAAAGGGCCGGTAGATTCCCAATTCAAACCGTTCTGACTGAACATACGGGCCATAGGGGCCACCCACATCGGGGCCTTCGTCCCAATCGATGCCGACCCAACGCAGCGAAATGCTAATATCGTCGGCAGCGCCGGGCACAAACCGCTTTTCGTCGGTATCTTCGATGCGCAAAATAAATTGGCCGCCATAATGGCGAGCGCAGAGCCAGTTAAACAGCGCGGTGCGCACACCGCCGATGTGCAAACTGCCGGTCGGGCTAGGGGCAAATCGCACCCGCACCGGCCCTTCGATTGAAGTCATGAGTTACTCCTTGTCAAACATGGGGTAGAGACGTTGCAATGCAACGTCTCTACCATTGTTGCGCCGAGCAATAGTTTACCGCATTCTGGTGATCGCTTGCTCACCACCGTTGGCAAGGACGGGGAGATACTCATTGCATTGCGGAGAGTTCTGGGCAACCTCGCTTCACACCTCTGCCCTATTACCCGGCCAACACGACCATATCGTCGCGATGAACCACTTCTGGCCCATAATCATACCCTAAAACCGAGACAATCTGGTGTGAACGCAAGCCGGCGATCATCCGCACATCGTGTGAGCGATACTGGGTCAGGCCACGCGCAATCTCACGGCCATCAGGATCAAAGATCCGCACCGTCTGGCCACGGTCAAACTCGCCGCTGACCTCGCGGATGCCGGCGGCGAGCAAGCTCTTGCCGTGATGGGTGAGGGCTATCGCCGCGCCCTCATCGACCACGATCCGCGAATGGCGCACCGTTTCGGCCAAAATCCAGCGCCGGCGCGCGTCGGGATGAGCCGTGGCCGCCGGGAAGAAGGTACCGATCCGTTCGCCATTGGCGACCCGCACGATCACATCCGGCTCGTGACCGGCGGCAATCACCACCGCCACGCCGGAACGAGTCGCCAAATCGGCGGCTTGGATCTTGGTCTGCATACCGCCAGTGCCGCGATGAGTGCCACTGCCGCCGGCCATTGCCCAAATCCGCTCATCGATCACCGGCACTTCGCGCAACAGCTCAGCCGTGGGATCGTTGCGCGGATCGGCGCTGTAGAGGCCGGCAATGTCGGTCAGAATCAAGAGCAGATCGGCATCGATCAAGCCGGCGACTAAGGCCGAGAGATTATCGTTATCGCCGACTCGGATCTCGGCAGTGGCCACCGCGTCATTCTCGTTGATAATCGGCACAATCCCTTGTGCGAGGCAGAGGGTGAGGGTATTGCGAGCATTGAGATAACGGCGGCGGTCGCGCAGATCATCGCGGGTGAGCAGGGCCTGCGCCACTTGCAAGCCGTACAACTCGAAAATCTGCTCGTAAAGATGCATGAGGCGGCTCTGGCCCACTGCGGCAAACACCTGCTTGAGGGGGATATTAGCGCGCTGCTTTGGCGCAACGCCAAGCCGCTCTTTGCCGGCGGCGACGGCGCCCGACGAGACCAGCACTACCTCGTGGCCATCAGCCTTGAGGCGGGCAATCTGGCGGGCCAATTCCACAAAATAGGGCCGGTGCAAGCGGTCGGTGCCGGCAGTCAGCACGCTCGTGCCTAATTTGACGACGAATCTGGTCATATTTACATTTGTTGTGGCCGCCCAGTGGATCAACGGGCGGTATTTATGACACACTGATCCCCAATTCAGCCAAGCGGGCCGGCGTAGGGTCGCCTTGAGCATCCCAGCCGTGGCGAGCGTAATATTCGGCCAACAACGCCTCTAGCGGCGGAGTATGGCCGGCAGTCGGCCCGCTGCTCAGCGGTTCGCGCAGGTAACGGTCGGGCAAAGTATCTTGGCTATTGCTGGCATAGCGGCGCGTAAAGAGCCGGTCAAGGGTAACGATGCGCTCGCCGATCCGCACCAGATCGGCGCCAGTCACAGCGCGCCCAGTCACAGCGCTGATCAGCGCGATTAACTCACCGGGAGTAATCTGGTAGGCCATCAGCCCAAGCCGGCGGCAGAAACCACTCGCATCAAGCGCCGCAGCAAACCGCTCGTGCCAGATCAAGCGCAGCGCCTTACCCTCGCTCTCGCGCGGCCCGCTGGCCGGCGGCGGCAGCCACGCTGGAGGATCGGCCACCAGTTCTTCAAACGCCATCGCATAGCGGTAATCACCGCCGATTGGGCTGGTCGCCATCGCCAAGCCAATCTCGGTGAGGGCGCGCGGATCGAGCGCTGGCATAGCTAGACCCTTTACTTGCGGCGCAAACGCTGCCGATCCCCACACCGCCTCCTGCATTTCGCCAACTCCCAGCGAGAGAATATCGCGCTTCTCTTGGCGTTGGCTGATGCGGTCGAGCGCCGCGATGACCGCTGCGCCATCGCCCCAGTGCAAGGTGCGTTGGCGTACCAACCCCTCGTCTTGGGCCTCGGTCATAAAAACAATCGCTGCGGCGGCTGCCGCCGGATCAATCCCTAACCGCAGACAGCGATCGGCAATCGCCAGCATCGCATCGGCGTCGGTAATGCCCACGCGAGCAGCAAAACCGGCGATCAATTCGAGGCTAGGCAGCGGATGCGTCTCACCGCTCTTGGTGCGCAGATCGATATAGCACGGCAGCGGGCACTCGGCGCAACCACGTTCCAGCCGCCCACCGCGCCGGGCAATCTCGCTAAACATACGGGCAATCGCTACGCCATCAGCCGGCGCACGCGCATCGCGGCTGGTCAACGCGCCAAGCTTAATCGCCGCCGGCAATAGACCGGCGCTGCCAATGGCGCGAATCGCGTTGGCAGTCGGATGCTGTTCGCCACGTTGGCGGATTGACTGCAACACCGTTTGCATGCGCGCTGAGTCAACCGCCGGCAATGGCGCCCGATCGCGCACAACAATCGCCTTGAGCTTCTTATCGGCCATCACCGCGCCAGTGCCGGCCGGTTCGACCAGATACAAACCCTCGGCAACGATGCTGGCATAAGCCACCCCTGCTTCACCGGCCGGCCCGATTGCTAGCACCCGCACATTGCCGCCCAACTCGGCGCTGAGGGTAGCGGCAGTTGCGACCGTATCACGCCCGATCAGATGGCGAGCGGAGCGCAAGCGCACCGTATCACCATCGATCAGCAGATAACACCAATCAGGCGCTTCACCGCGAATAATCAACACATCAAGCGCGTTGCGACGCAACGCAGCGCCCCAATGGCCCGGCGCCCAACCATAGCTGATCCCGCCAGTAAGCGGTGAGCGCGTGCCAACGGTAAAGCCGCCGGTAGCAAAGCCAGCGCTGCCGGCCAGCGGCCCAGCCGCGAAGATCAGCAGATTATCGGCTGAAAGCGGTGGCGTATCCGGTTCGAGTTGATGCCAAAGCAACCACGCAATGGCCCCACGCCCGCCTAAATAGTCACGTTCCACTTCATCGGGCAACAACTGGCGAGCGTGGCCACGAGCCAAATCAACGGTAAGACTGCGCAACGGCATGCAAGTATCCTATGTGGATGCGATTTCCGCCGTTCTATTATACCGCCCCTGTGCAACCTGTATGGTACAATGCAGGCAGATCGCTGCACCCCCGTTATTGTACCGCAGAGCCAATTATGTCGTCGTTGAAGCGCCCCGCGCGCAATCAACTCGATCAAGCGCGCGCTGCTCAGCGTCAGCAGCGCCAACAAGCCGCCGTTGCGGCGCTGGCCAGCCTCGATTGCCTGCGCGGCGTGCCGCCAACCGAGTTGGCTACTCTCTATGAACGCGGTATCTTTCGGGTTTTCCCCAGCGGCGCTACCGTGATCGGCCAGCGCCGGGGTTATCGCTACCTCTTCTTCCTGTTACGAGGAACATTACAATTACGGCTCCGCGATAAAGACGGGCGCGAAGTACTGATGGGCGTGCTTGGGCAGGGCGACTGTTTTGGCGAAGGGCCGCTATTCGGCAAGTTCTTTCGCCACATGAGCGCGCTGACCCAGAGTTCGTGCCATTTATTGCAAATCGAGATCGCGACCTTGCGCGATGATTTAGCAACATTGCCACTGTTGGCCACTGCCCTCCGGCAGGTCTATCGCCGACGCATGATTGAGGCAACCCTCGCCCGCATCCCTGTGCTCAGCCAGTTGTTGCCACTGGAACGGCTCGCCATCGCCGCCCGCCTACAACCGCGCCATGTGCCGCGCGGCACGCTGGTGGTTAAGCAAGGAGAACCGGCCGACTCGCTCTATCTGATTGAGAGCGGGCAGGTTGTGATTGAGCAAAGCGGGCAGACGATTGCCAGCCTTGGCGAAGGCGACCTCTTCGGCGAAATCTCGCTGCTCACCGGCGAACCGCACCGCGCCAATGCCCGCACCCTCACCACCACCGATCTGCTCGAACTGCCCGGCGCCGATTTCTACCGCCTGATCCAGCAATATCCAGCCCTAGAAACCGATCTGCGCGCGATGGCCGAACGGCGGCTGAAACATACCGCCGCAGTGCGCAGCGACGCGGCCCGCGCCCGCGATATTGGGTTGGCGGTCAATCGCGGCCTGCTGCGCGCAACCCATATCCTTGTGCGCGATCCCACCCGCTGCCCGCCCGGCTGCCGGTTATGCGAAACCGGATGCGCTCACCGGCATGGCCATACCCGCCTTCATCTGAATGGCACGCCGATTGATCGGTTTGATGTGCTCGAGACCTGCCGCCAATGCAGCGTTGGCGCCGAGTGTGTCGAAGCCTGTCCTGAAGATGCCATCGAGCGGGTTGATACCGGCGCTTTGCGGATCACAACCCGCTGCACCGGCTGCGGCGAATGCGTTACCGCTTGCCCCTACGACGCTGTGCAGACCGTACCACGCGCCAAGCAGCCCACCGGTCCGCTTTGGGACCTCTTCCGCCGCTTGCAGCAACGTCTCCGCCCCACCATCCCATTAACCCCTACCGGCCCCACCCACCGCGCCGACAAGTGTGACCTCTGTTACGGCTACACCGACCTCGCCTGCGTGAGCGCCTGCCCGATTGGCAACCTGCGGCTGGCCCCGGTGGAAGAGATTGTGCCGGTGTAGCGACGGCCATCTAGGTTGGCAACATAACTCTTACGCGAACGTTCGCTTTACCCTCTTGACAATCACTCGGTACCGGTGTATGATAAAGGCGAACGTTCGCCTAGAAAGAAGCAACTGCCTATGACAGCCACCAAAGTCACGCTCAAAGACGTAGCGGCGCGCGCCGGGGTCAGCTACCAAACCGTTTCCAAGGTACTGAACGGCGAGATGCAGGTTGCGCCCGAAACGATGGAGCGGATTCAGGCGGCGGTGCAAGAACTTGGCTACCGGCCTAACCGCATTGCGCGCAATATGCGGGCCGGGCGCAGTTTTATGATTGGGTATTCGTGGACCCAAACCGAACCCGGTCAGGTTAACCATATTCTCGACCAATTCTTGAGCAGCATGGTGCGCGAAGCCGGCGTGGTCGGCTATTATGTGTTGCCATTCCCCTTCCACGAAGGCAAGGCGCAAATCGAAACGTACCGTGATCTGATCCGGAGCGGTAACGTAGACGGGTTTGTGCTGTCAAGCGTGAATTACAACGATCCCCGCATCCAGTTCTTGCTGAAGCAGAAGTTTCCGTTCGTGGCCTTTGGTCGCTCAAACCCAGATTGGGACTTTGCGTGGGTTGATATTGATGGCGCGGCCGGCACACGGCAAGCAGTTGAATATTTGATCGGGCGCGGCCACCGCCGGATCGCAATTTTGGCGTGGCCGGAAGACTCGCGGGTAGGCAATGACCGGTTGCAGGGTTATCTTGAGGCGATGCAAGCAGCCCATATCGCTCCCGAACCCGGCTATGTCTTGCGCGGCGAGGGCACCTTCGAGGTTGGCCGGGCAATGACGCTGCATCTGCTCGATCTGCCCGCCGAACGCCGCCCAACCGCGATTATGGCGCTGAACGACACGATGGCGATTGGAGCGATGGCCGCTGCCCGCGAACGGGGTGTAACGATTGGCACCGATCTGGCCATCATCGGCTTCGATGATGCGCCGATGGCGCAATATCTCTTTCCGCCATTGAGCAGCGTGCGGCAGCCGATTGCCGAAGCTGGCCGCAAATGCGTTGAGCTGCTGGTGGCGCTCGTTGAGGGGCGAGAACCAGAACCGAGACACGTCCTGCTGCAACCTTCCTTAATCATTCGCGCTTCGTCCTAACAACTCGCGACAATTTGCGCCCCTGATCATCGGCCGCTGATGGTCGGGTAGTCGGTTATTGCGTAAAAACAGGAGGTAAAAAATGATCTAAAATCGCAACTATTTTCACAATGTTGTTCGTACTGATTTTGTAATGCAAAGGAGCATGTATGAATCGCCTGATCAAACTTCTGCTCATCTTGACCGTGCTGGCGCTAGGTCTAAGCGCCTGTGGTCAGACTGCCACCCAACAACCGACACCGCAACCGCAGACGGTGCGCGAGACAGTAACAGTGAAGGAGACGGTTACTGTCAAAGAAACGGTAGTTGTTCCCGCCGAGAAGATCACTGTGCGCCTATCAGGGTGGGCCTCTAGCCCGGCTGAAACGGCCTTGCTCGAGTCGCTGCTCTACAAGTTCTCGGTCGAAAATCCTGACATTCTGGTCAAGTACGAGCCGATCACCGGCGATTACAAGCAGGTGCTGCTAACTTCGATCGCATCGGGCACCGAGCCAGACATCTTCTACGTCGATATCTTCTGGTGGCTGGAGCTGGCAGCCAATGATGCTCTCTTGCCGCTCGACGATCTGATGGCCGCTAGTGGCGTCTCGCGCAGCGATTTCATTCCGGCTCTGATTGATGCCTTTACCTACGAGGGCAAGACCTACGGCATTCCCAAGGACTTCAACACCCTCGGTATGTTCTACAACAAGGATCTGTTCGATAAGGCTGGCCTCGCCTATCCGACCGATGATTGGACGTGGGACAACCTGCGCGAGGCGGCAGCCAAGTTGACCGACTTGAGCGATCCGAATAAGCCAATCTACGGCTTCTGCACTCCGCCCGATCCGGGCCGGTTCCCGGTCTTCGTCTTCCAGAACGGCGGCACGGTGATGAATAGCGATTACACCGACACCACGCTCGACAGTGAAGCGGCGGTAAAGGCGGCTGAGTTCTACACCTCGTTCCGCACCAATCAGATCGGCGCACTGCCGTCAGATCTTGGCGAAGGCTGGCAAGGCACGCTGTTTGGCAAGGGCCAGTGCGCGATGGTCTACGAGGGTGGCTGGCTGATCCCCTATCTGCGCGATCAGTTCCCCAACACCAAGTATGGCGTCGTGATGCCGCCGGCTGGCCCGGGTGGCGAGGGCAACCTGATCTTCACCGTGGCGTGGGGCATCTCGGCTAACACCAAGAACGCTGAGGCGGCGTGGAAGGTGGTTAACTTCTTGACCAGCGAAGCCAGCCAGAAGGCGGTGCTAGAGAGTGGCTTTGCGCTGCCATCGCGCCAAGCGTTGCAGAACAGCGACTATCTGAAGAACAACCCCAACTCGGCGGCGATCTTCAACGGCTCGTTCTTCGGCGCTAAACCCTTCTTCTGGGGCGCGGTCGGGTCGGATGTTAACGATCAAATGGCCAAGGCGTTGGAGCGCATGTTCAAAGAGAACCAACCCGCGCCTGAGGCGATGAAACAGGCGGCGGATTCGATCCGCAAGGCGATGCGCTAATCACAGCGCGTGGCGATTGGTCGCCACACATAGATGGCCGGCTCTCACGTGGAGTGCGGCAGTCAAACTGCCGCACTCTATGTCCGCAGGCGCCAATGCAACCATTCGCCCACCGTATTCGACAAGACCAAGAGAGTGCTCACAGGCTGGCGGATTTACCGCAATGGAGCGGAGATACAACCGGTCACATCCGGGACCACCACCGACGGAGAGGATATTATGCGAACGAGAACTGACCGCCGCAAATGGGCTGACGCCCTCAATGGCTATCTTTTTATCTCGCCATGGCTGATCATTTTTATCATCTTTAGTCTGATCTCGCTCGGATACGCGGTCTACCTCTCGTTCACCGAATACAATCTGCTTAGGCCGCCGCGCTGGTGGGGTCTCGAAGGGTATCAACGCGTGCTGGAAGATGAACTTTTCATCTCGAAGGCGCTGCCGAATACCTTTAAGTATGTGTTGATCGTGGTGCCAATCCAGACCTTCCTTAGTCTGGTGTTGGCCTTCGCGATGGACCAAAATCTGCGCTTTCAGCGCTTCTTTCGCACAATCTTTTACTTGCCGTCGGTCACGTCGTCGGTGGTCATTTCGCTCATCTTTATCTGGATCTTCGCGCCGCAGGGCATTTTCAACCAGATCACCGGCTTAACCGTCAACTGGCTCGACGACCCACGCACCGCCTTTTACGTGATTATGGGCATGAATATCTTTACCACCAGCGGCACGCTCATGCTCATCTTTTTGGCCGGCTTGCAAGATATTCCGTTGGCGGTTTACGAAGCGGCCGAGATCGACGGCGCCAACGGCTTGCAAAAGTTTTTCTATATCACAGTGCCAATGTTGCGTCCGGTGATCTTCTTCGTGGTGACGGTCGGCGTGATCGGTTGCTTCCAAGTCTTCGACCAGATCTTTGTCATGACCAATGGCGGTCCGCTCGATAGCACAACCACCATCACCTATCTGATCTACAAGTGGGCGTTCCGCGACACCCGCATTCAGATGGGGCAAGCCTCGGCGTTGGCGGTAATCTTGACCCTGATCATTCTGGCGGTAACGCTGTTGCAGCGGCGGGTCATTGAAGGCAGCGGCAGTGGAGCTGAGCGCTAGAAAGGCACGCGAAATGGCAGTAACGACCAGTTCTCCCCAAGCGCAGGTCTATGCGCGCACCGTCTTCTTCGACCGGCTGCGCAAGTATCTCTTCTTTGCCATGCTGGCCTTCTGGGCCGCACTCTCAGTGGCGCCGCTCTACTTTACGCTGGTCTTTTCGTTCAAGCCAGTGGCTGACATCTACACGCCGCCGATCTGGGCGCCAATTCCCTTTACGCTCGATAACTACGCAACAATCCTCGGCACATTCCAACTCTTCCCGCGTTGGGTATGGAATAGCGTCTTCATCTCGGTCATCGTCACCATTTTCCGCGTGCTTTTCTGCGCCATGGCCGGCTACGCCTTCGCCCGCATCGAGTTCCCGCTCAAGAGCTTCTGGTTCAATCTGCTGCTGATCTCGATGATGATGCCGGGGGTGGTGACGCTCATCCCTTCGTTCCTCATCATCGGGCCGGGTTTGATCCGCGGCGGGCTGGCATTGGGTGATCTGCGCATCCCTACCGGCTTCGGCCTGATCGATAACCCGTGGGGGGTCATCTTGCCCGGCGTGGCCGATGCCTTCGGCGTCTTCATGATGACCCAATTCTACAAATCGTTCCCCAAAGAGCTGGAAGAGGCGGCCATGATGGACGGTTCGGGCCGTTGGGGCACCTTTTTCCGCATCGTGCTGCCGATCAGCCAGACCCAGTTGATCACGCTCGCCCTGCTTACCTTCCAAGGGGCGTGGAATAACTTTATGTGGCCGCTGCTGGTGCTACGTTCACCCGAACAGTTTACCCTGCCCATCGGGTTGCAGTGGTTCCGCGGCGAGTACTATACGCTCTATTCGGTCATTCTGGCCGGTTCGATCTTCAATACGCTGCCCATTCTGATCATCTTCTTCGTCTTCCAGCAATATTTCGTGCGCAGTATTGCCGCGACCGGATCGAAGGAGGGATGACAATATCCAACGGAGCGACGTTGCGTTGCAATGTCGCTCCGCTGTCTTGATAGCTCTATACACAGGTGAGGTATGTGGATCCTTTCTGAAGACACCTTCGACCCAACCAAACAACACCACAAAGAGACGATCTTCACTATCGGCAACGGCTATCTCTCGACCCGTGGCGCGTTCGAGGAGGGCTATCCCAACGACCGCCGCGCTACCTTTATTCATGGCGTGTTTGATGACGCGCCGATCGTTGTCACCGAGCTGGCCAACGCGCCCGACTGGCTCGCCCTGCACGTCTTGCTTGATGGCGAGAAGTTCTCATTAGCGACCGGCAAGATTCTCGCCTACCGGCGCGAACTCGACTTACAAAGCGGCGTGCTGCGGCGCGAGGTGCGCTGGCAGTCACCGCAAGGACGGGTGGCAACGCTGATCTTCACCCGCTTCGCTTCGCTGGCCGATGAACACCTGCTGGCGTTGCGCTGCGAGATCATCCCCGAATTCGACGGGCAGATCGAGCTGCGCGCCGCCATCAACGGCCAAACCGACAATGAAGGGTTGCTGCACTGGCGTCTGCTTGAACAAGGCCAACTCGCCGATGGCGCTGTCTTCTTGCGCACCCGCACCCGCAAGAGCGGGATCGAAGTGGCGCTAGCGATGCGCCTGCTTGGCAATGCGGCTAGCACAACATTCTGGGATGTTGAGAACGTGCCCACGCTGCAACAGGTCTATCCGGCGCGGGCCGGCCAACCGATTGTAGCGACGAAGTTTGTCGGCATCGCCACCTCTCGCGACGATGCCGCGCCGCTGACCCTTGCCCACCGCCATGCGCAAGCGGCAACCGACTGGGAGCATGCCCTCGCCGCGCAACAGCAGGCGTGGGCGCGCGAATGGGAACGCTGCCAAGTGGTGATTGAAGGCGACGACGAGGCCGATCTAGCGGTGCGCTTCAGCGTCTTCCAACTGTTCATCGCCGCCCCACGCCACGACAACCGGGTCAACATCGGGGCCAAAACCCTCTCAGGCTTCGGCTATCGCGGCCATGCCTTCTGGGACACCGAAATCTTCATGCTGCCGCTCTTTACCTACACCGCGCCGGAAATCGCGCGCAATTTGCTCGACTATCGCTACCTAACCCTACCCGCCGCCCGCGCCAAAGCCCGCGCCGCCGGCTACGAGGGCGCGTGGTACGCTTGGGAGAGCGCCGATACCGGCGAAGAGGTGACGCCGACGTGGGTGCCAGATTTCCACGACAAGAAGAAGCTAGCTCGCGTTTGGACGGGTGATCTGGCGATTCACATCTCGGCGGATGTGGCCTACGCAGTGCAGCAGTTCTGGCAGGCAACCGGCGACGATGCTTGGTACATCGAGCGCGGGGCCGAGATGGTGCTCGACACGGCCAAATTCTTCGCTTCGCGGGCCGAATGGCTAGCCGATCGCGGCTGCTACGGCTACACCGACGTCATCGGCCCCGACGAATACCACGATCACGTCAACAACAACGCCTACACCAACCTACTGGCCCAATGGAACCTGCGCGCCGGCCTTGAGACACTGGCATGGTTAGAGCAGCACGCGCCCCAGAAAGCCGCCGAGCTACGCCAACGGCTCGACCTTACCCCCGAACGCTTGCAGCACTGGCAGACGGTGGCCGAAAAGATATGCGCCAATACCGGCCCCAACGGCCTTATCGAACAGTTCGACGGCTTCTTCAAGCTGAAAGATGTCAATCTAGCCGACTACGAACCGCGCACCAAATCAATGCACGAGATCTTCGGCATCGAGGGCGCCAACGAGTATCAAGCCATCAAACAACCCGACGTGCTGATGCTGCAATTCCTGCTGCGCGAGCAATACAGCGACAGCCAAATCCGCGTCAACTACGACTACTACACCCCGCGCACCGACCACACCTACGGCTCGTCGCTCGGCCCGCCGATTCAAGCAATCGTCGCCTGCCAGATGGGTGACGTAGCCGAAGCCTACGAACACTTCATCCGCGCAGCGCGAGCCGACCTCCGCGACGTGCGCGGCAACGCTGGCGACGGCATCCACGCCGCCTCGGCGGGTGGCGTCTGGCAAGCGGTCGTATTCGGCTTCGGCGGACTACGCATCCACCCCGACGGCACGTGGGAAGTGCATCCACGCCTACCCAGCCACTGGCGACGGCTAACCTACCGCTTCACCCTACGCGGCACGACTCATACTGTCACCTGCTACCCAGATGGCAGCTACACGACCGCCTAGAGGGAGGTATTAGCGCGCGGTCAACGAATATGCGAATAAAGCAGAGGAATTCGCTTATTCGTTGACCCATTCGTTCATTCGTTCATTCGTTCCATCATTCGTTCATTCGTTGACCCGTTTATGCACATCCAAGGTTTTATTTTCGATCTCGACGGCGTGTTAACCGACACCGCCGAATACCACTACCGAGCGTGGAAACGGCTGGCCGACGAACTCGGCATACCGTTCACCCGCGAAGAGAACGAAGCGCTGCGCGGCATTCCGCGCCGCGAGTCACTGTTGATGATGCTCAAGGGGCGCACCTTCCCCGAAGAGACCCTTACCGAGCTGATGGAGCGCAAAAACGGCTACTACCTTGCATACATCCGCGAGATCTCGCCGCGCGATGTCTTGCCCGGCGCGCGCGAGCTACTAAGCGAGATCCGCGCTGCCGGTCTGAAAACGGCTCTCGGTTCGGCGAGCAAAAACGCGCGTGAAGTGATCGAGCGGCTAGGCATCGCCGAACTACTCGACGCAATTGCCGACGGCTACAGCGTCACGCGGCAAAAACCGGCGCCTGACCTCTT
>JANWYE010000450.1 GCA_025057175.1 Chloroflexus sp.
CAAAATCCCCGTGAGGGGATTGAAACGTTGCTGTTCTGCTTGACTTGTCACGCGTGTTAACTCTGCCTTCAAAAAACCAAAATCCCCGTGAGGGGATTGAAACTCCATCTCGCACCTCCTTTTTAACGAGTACGCTTACCTAAACTTCAAAAAACCAAAATCCCCGTGAGGGGATTGAAACTCCATAATGCTGCTGAGCAAAACGATTCACCGTGTCTGCCTTCAAAAAACCAAAATCCCCGTGAGGGGATTGAAACGAAAAGTATACGGCGCAATTTGCAGAAAAATTAGAAAAGCTTCAAAAAACCAAAATCCCCGTGAGGGGATTGAAACGACCTTGTTGTGGCGGATGCTGCGCTTGCAAGCGCACAACAACTTCAAAAAACCAAAATCCCCGTGAGGGGATTGAAACAAATCTCGTCGTCAAACGGAGACAATCCAGTCGTTTCTAACTTCAAAAAACCAAAATCCCCGTGAGGGGATTGAAACTCGCGAATATAGAAAGACATCGACGCGCCTCGCACAAAGTTACCTTCAAAAAACCAAAATCCCCGTGAGGGGATTGAAACCCCCGCGAGGGGGCGGATATTTAGGTAAGCGTACTCGTTAACTTCAAAAAACCAAAATCCCCGTGAGGGGATTGAAACTCAATAACGCTGTCGGTTAAGTCAATGAATGTTTGCTTCAAAAAACCAAAATCCCCGTGAGGGGATTGAAACCGACTAAGCTATTTTTTTAAATCTTCGTCATCAATCTTCTTCAAAAAACCAAAATCCCCGTGAGGGGATTGAAACT
>JANWYE010000451.1:0-261 GCA_025057175.1 Chloroflexus sp.
GATCAACGCCAATTGGAACGGGATGGTTGTTTTGATCCCGGTAATCACACACTCATTCAACGCTCGCCGCATGCGGTTGAGCGCTTCGTCGCGCGTGTCACCAAAGGTTATAATCTTGGCCAACAGCGAGTCATAGTTGCCGGGTGGCGCATACCCAGAATAAAGGTGCGAATCAACCCGCACGCCGGGGCCGCCGGGAGGCAGATAGAATTCAACTTCGCCACTAGCCGGCAAGAAATCACGCTCCGGATCTTCGGCATT
>JANWYE010000451.1:270-793 GCA_025057175.1 Chloroflexus sp.
ATCCGGCACTCAATCGCGTGCCGCGCTATTGTAATGTCTTCCTGTCGCAGCGTCAAGCGTTCACCGCTCGCGATCAGCAACTGCCAGCGCACCAAATCAACCCCGGTTACCTGTTCGGTGACGGGGTGCTCGACTTGAATGCGGGTATTCATCTCGATGAAATAGTAATTGCCCTGTTCATCGAGCAAGAACTCAAGCGTTCCGGCATTGACGTAACCAATTGACTGAATGCCACGCACCGCGTCAGCGCCCATCCGCGCGCGCAATTCAGGCGTAACCACCGGTGATGGCGCTTCTTCGACAATCTTTTGGTGGCGGCGCTGGGCCGAACAATCACGCTCGCCAAGGTGAATCGCGTGACCATACTTATCGGCCAGCACCTGAATCTCGACATGGCGGACGCGGGTGAGGTACTTTTCCAGCAACAACGCGCCGTTGCCAAACGCGGCTTCGGCTTCGGCGCGGGCCGTTGGATACGCGCGTTGCAAATCGGCCTCGTCATACGCCACCCGCATGCCACGGC
>JANWYE010000452.1 GCA_025057175.1 Chloroflexus sp.
TTTGGTTTTTTGAATCCAATCTCGCCATTGTGCGCGGTTGTTTTATGCTACGGTTTCAATCCCCTCACGGGGATTTTGGTTTTTTGAATCTATCAGAAAAATCTTTTTATAAAGTTCTTTCCCACAATCTTGTTTCAATCCCCTCACGGGGATTTTGGTTTTTTGAATCCCACATCTCCACTCCCCCACCCCGCCTACCACTTCGGGTTTCAATCCCCTCACGGGGATTTTGGTTTTTTGAATCCCGTAGCCGAGGAGCCGGCAGTGTGAACGGCTGGCTCTTGGGTTTCAATCCCCTCACGGGGATTTTGGTTTTTTGAATCTTGTAGAGGCGATTAAGTTCAGCGGTGTGCATCAGACACGTTTCAATCCCCTCACGGGGATTTTGGTTTTTTGAATGAACGATATGTTTCGTTTGTCGCCGCAATTCGTCCTGCTTATGTTTCAATCCCCTCACGGGGATTTTGGTTTTTTGAATGGAATGGCAGGAACGATTAGTTGGCTGGGGGTTTAAATGTTTCAATCCCCTCACGGGGATTTTGGTTTTTTGAATTGACATCATCCACGCCCTTGAAGGCGATGGAGATGCTTGGGTTTCAATCCCCTCACGGGGATTTTGGTTTTTTGAATCCAGAAGAAAAAACGCTGGTGCATCATTATCGCGCATATAGTTTCAATCCCCTCACGGGGATTTTGGTTTTTTGAATTTTTACGATTTACTCATGCCGGATAGCAAAGAAGCTATCATTGGTTTCAATCCCCTCACGGGGATTTTGGTTTTTTGAATACG
>JANWYE010000453.1 GCA_025057175.1 Chloroflexus sp.
TCGGCCACCATGGCGCGGGCCGTTTCAAACCCCTTCAAAGCGGGGCTTTTTTGTTTTGCAGTATATGACGCCTCATTATCAAGGGCATCCGTTATTGTTTCAAACCCCTTCAAAGCGGGGCTTTTTTGTTTTGATTCGGAAACGGCATCGACCCATCCTGCTGATCCACGTTTCAAACCCCTTCAAAGCGGGGCTTTTTTGTTTTGCGGCAGCGCGGGCGCGACTGGCCGACCTGCCCGTCATGTTTCAAACCCCTTCAAAGCGGGGCTTTTTTGTTTTGCGCATCCCCTCCACGCTCATCCAGCAGACCACGGATGGTTTCAAACCCCTTCAAAGCGGGGCTTTTTTGTTTTGGCCGGGGCGCCCCGGCAGGGGGCAGGGGCACCCCCCGGTTTCAAACCCCTTCAAAGCGGGGCTTTTTTGTTTTGGTTGAGATATGGGTGTTGGTGATCCATCTCAGAAATAGTTTCAAACCCCTTCACAGCGGGGCTTTTTTGTTTTGGCGATGCGCGCTGGGCGGTCGAGGTGGTGCGGGAGTGCGTTTCAAACCCCTTCAAAGCGGGGCTTTTTTGTTTTGAGGCCGCAGCTCGGTTTGAGGCCATCGCGGACGGACGTTTCAAACCCCTTCAAAGCGGGGCTTTTTTGTTTTGGCGATGCGGCGGGCCATTCTGGCCCTCGAACACTCGCGTCTCAAACCCCTTCAAAGCGGGGCTTTTTTGTTTTGGCGAAAGGAGGAGGTCGCCATGCTTGGCGACCATGTTGTTTCAAACCCCAACAAAACGGG
>JANWYE010000454.1 GCA_025057175.1 Chloroflexus sp.
CAATCCCCTCACGGGGATTTTGGTTTTTTGAACTTTCAGATTTACGTTGGTCATAGCTATCCAACGGAACTCAAAGGTTTCAATCCCCTCACGGGGATTTTGGTTTTTTGAACCCGAGCGCCAAGCGGCAAGTGCCGAGCGACGAGTAGCGAACGGGTTTCAATCCCCTCACGGGGATTTTGGTTTTTTGAACCGCAAGATTACCTAGTCAATCTTGTCAAACTCTACTTTGGTTTCAATCCCCTCACGGGGATTTTGGTTTTTTGAACATTGACGAAACCGGCAAGCCATCCGAGAACACGGTTATTCAGTTTCAATCCCCTCACGGGGATTTTGGTTTTTTGAACGTACGGGATTATGACAATCCCGGAGCCGGCAATGGAGCTAGCCAGTTTCAATCCCCTCACGGGGATTTTGGTTTTTTGAACAGATCATCTACAGTGGCTTTCCACGGCGTCCGATCAGGAGATGTTTCAATCCCCTCACGGGGATTTTGGTTTTTTGAACCGGCATTATGCTATTCTAGTGTTAGGGTAAGCAAGCAATTAATAGGTTTCAATCCCCTCACGGGGATTTTGGTTTTTTGAACATGATGAACCGTCGGCGGAAGCGTTTTGGCAAGGCATTCAGTTTCAATCCCCTCACGGGGATTTTGGTTTTTTGAACCGACACTGCAACGCAGGTTGCGTTACGTCACCATCTTGTGCGGCGGTTTCAATCCCCTCACGGGGATTTTGGTTTTTTGAACCAACACGGTGGGTTTATGTTTATGATTGCGAGCT
>JANWYE010000455.1 GCA_025057175.1 Chloroflexus sp.
GGCCAAAGCTTTCTCTATACGGTCTACGAGATCCATTCATCTCTTCAAAAAACCAAAATCCCCGTGAGGGGATTGAAAGAAGTAAGTTGCCGAAAACTCTCCGTGATGCCACCTTGTCAAGCTTCAAAAAACCAAAATCCCCGTGAGGGGATTGAAAGTTCGCAAGAAGACGAACGTCCGATCATTTTGGCTGCATTACTTCAAAAAACCAAAATCCCCGTGAGGGGATTGAAAGTCCGATCTCGCCGGCTTTGATTCCGCCGGCCCTGATTCCGCCTTCAAAAAACCAAAATCCCCGTGAGGGGATTGAAAGGCGATTCTTATGCCGCAAGTCATCAGCAATGATGAATTGCCTTCAAAAAACCAAAATCCCCGTGAGGGGATTGAAAGTCAAGAAACCCGCCAAGCGTCCTTGTCGTCTCGGTGTTCTTCAAAAAACCAAAATCCCCGTGAGGGGATTGAAAGTCCACTGTTTCCTCCTCTGCCCGCCCTGCCGATTGGTGATCGCTTCAAAAAACCAAAATCCCCGTGAGGGGATTGAAAGACTTCACGATCGCCAATCTCGGCGAGGTGCTCTGCTTTGATATCTTCAAAAAACCAAAATCCCCGTGAGGGGATTGAAAGTTCGTGTAGACTGTATGTGCGCATTGTATGCGCGCAGTCCTTCAAAAAACCAAAATCCCCGTGAGGGGATTGAAAGCTCCGCCTTGCGGGCGCGCGACGCAATCGCGGCCCTACGGGCCTACCAAAATCCAAAATCCCCGGGAGGGGATTGAAAGG
>JANWYE010000456.1 GCA_025057175.1 Chloroflexus sp.
TCTTTCTGGCAGGCTTCGCGTCCATCTTCACGGGGATCAACTTCCTTGTGACGATTCACAAGATGCGCGCGCCGGGCATGACCTGGTTCCGCCTGCCGCTCTTCGTGTGGGCGATGTACGCCACGAGCCTGATTCAGGTGCTGGGCACGCCCGTCGTGGCGATTACCCTGCTGCTGGTAGCGGTAGAGCGCTCCTTCCGAATCGGCATTTTTGACCCGAATCTCGGCGGCGACCCGATTCTGTACCAGCACCTGTTCTGGTTCTACTCGCACCCGGCGGTGTACATCATGATTCTGCCTGGCATGGGCGTCGTCAGCGAGGTGATTTCGGCGTTCAGCAAGCGCCGCGTGTTCGGCTATCACTTCGTGGCGTTCTCCAGCCTCGCGATTGCGATTATCGGCTTCCTCGTGTGGGGACACCACATGTTCAGCACGGGGCAGTCGATGTACGCGGGCATCGTGTTCTCGTTCCTGACCTGGATTGTCGCCATCCCGTCGGCGATTAAGACCTTCAACTGGATGGCGACCATCTGGAAGGGGCGCGTCCACTGGGATACGCCGATGCTCTACGCGCTCAGCTTCATGGGGCTGTTCGTGATCGGCGGTCTCACGGGGCTGCACTTGGCGGCGATGGCGACGAATGTCCACCTGACTGACACCTACTTTGTGGTGGCGCACTTCCACTATGTGATGGTGGGCGGTGCGATCACCGCGTACCTTGCCGCGCTACACTACTGGTGGCCCAAGATGACGGGGCGCATGTACCCCGAAGGCTGGGGCA
>JANWYE010000457.1 GCA_025057175.1 Chloroflexus sp.
GTACGTATTCAAAAAACCAAAATCCCCGTGAGGGGATTGAAACTTTGTCATCGAGTACGACGCTTACGACGGCTTGTACACCATTCAAAAAACCAAAATCCCCGTGAGGGGATTGAAACATTAAGTCAAACGGCGCAGTATTACTGGTCGAACATCAATCTTAATTCAAAAAACCAAAATCCCCGTGAGGGGATTGAAACATGAGTAGTACGCCGGCGGTTGACGTTGCGCCAGTTACGCATTCAAAAAACCAAAATCCCCGTGAGGGGATTGAAACCTAGAGAGTATGACCAGAACCTGCCGCTAATCACCGATTCAAAAAACCAAAATCCCCGTGAGGGGATTGAAACGCAAGCTCCATCGCCGGCTCTGGCAGTTCCATGATACCATTCAAAAAACCAAAATCCCCGTGAGGGGATTGAAACAGCGCGCAGCGTGGCGCGGAAGCGCAACCGGTGTTCGGTTCAAAAAACCAAAATCCCCGTGAGGGGATTGAAACCCTTACTAACCACTACCGTCACATTCTCCCAAAACTCACATTCAAAAAACCAAAATCCCCGTGAGGGGATTGAAACTTCGGCGCTGCTCATCTCGCGTCGCTTTTCTTTGACAATTCAAAAAACCAAAATCCCCGTGAGGGGATTGAAACTAGGGGGTGGTGAGGAGGTTAGCGGTTACGTTGAATAAGATTCAAAAAACCAAAATCCCCGTGAGGGGATTGAAACAGAATATGTGAAGATTACTCAGTGACAACAGGTATCAGATTCAAAAAACCAA
>JANWYE010000458.1 GCA_025057175.1 Chloroflexus sp.
CCATCCGCAACGCCGATCTGGTGTTGATGGTCAAAGACGGCCAGATCGTCGAACGTGGCAGCCATCACGAACTGCTGACTCAACGCGGCGCGTATTACGAACTGTATCGGCAACAATTTGCCGCTGGGGAAGGGGCAGATCTGGAAGCTGCCCGTGTCGGGTAGAATTGGGGTTGGATAGCCCCCCCCCTGTCCTTGCGAGCCGCGCAACGCGCGGCGAAGCCCGGCTTTGCAGTAAGGCACCTTTCCCGTGCTCGCGGGAGATTGCTGCGGGCGCGTGCCGCGCCCTCGCAATGACAATCGGGAGCGGGGGCGCAGCCCCTGCGCACTGACACCACCCCCTGTCCTTGCGAGCCGCGCAACGCGCGGCGAAGCGCGGCGTCGCCCGGCTTTGCGGTAAGGCACCTTTCCCGTGCTTGGAGGAGATTGCTTCGGGGGCTACGCCCCTCGCAATGACAATGGGGCGCGGGGAACGTAGGCATACCCGATACTCATCATCGGCTGACGATTGGCAAATACCGATCATAGGAGATCGGCATCCCTGTGATTAACGGCAAGCCAGTGCCGCCAGATGGCGTAGCCGTAACGCCACCTATACCCACCGGCCGGTCGCCGGCCAAATAATGGCGGAGAAACCTACTCCACGCATCGCTCTGGCCGCGGTAGAGCAGGTGTTCAACCAGCAAGGGCTGCGCGCCGAATAGTGAGCGATGGGGGAAGAACTCGGCCAGACCGGCGCTAGGTGGCAGTGAGAGCGATCCGCTCGCGCCCGCCACC
>JANWYE010000459.1 GCA_025057175.1 Chloroflexus sp.
TGCAGCGGCAGAGCGTTGATGGCGCCCAGATAGCCAAAGTAGGCCTCCTCTTCCGCCGAGATGATGCGCAAATCGAGGGGAGTGGCGGCGCGCAATGCTGCCCAGAAGTCGGCCTGATTGGCGGCTTCGCGGATGGCGCTGGTGCCGACAGCAATCACCTGATCAACCCCGGTCGCAACGCACAGCGAATAAAACATCCGCAACGCCTCGACTGCTCGCCGGATCGGGGCCGGCTGGAGCATGCGCGATGGGCCGATGCCTTCGGCGAGGCGCACAGTCTCGCTGATTTCATCGGTCAGCCGGAAACAGTAGCCCGGCTCGTAGGCCATGACAATGAGGCGTGTAGTATTCGAACCGAGATCGATCACGCCGAGCTTTTTCATGATGGGTAGTCCTAGCGTTTAGGTAAGGATGAGAATGGTTCCGATAGAGCTGCTCTCCTATGTAAACGCAACGGTACGTTGGTGTTAACGTACAGAGATTATGGAATGACGCGGTAAAGCTGTCAAATAATGGTCGCGTGGCCCTGCATGTTACTTTGGGCGGTACAATCAATGATGTTGGGAATGGTGATGGGAATGGTGCAAAATATGGCGCGAACGGTCGCGTTGGCGATGCAAAAGGGCGGCGTTGGCAAGACAACGACGGCGCTCAATTTGGGGGTCATGTTGGCGGCGCGCGGGCGAAGGGTGCTGCTGGTTGATCTCGATCCACAGGCTAATTTGACGCAGGGGCTGGGGGTTGATCCGGGCGCGTTGGAATATAGCGTCTACGA